>JAUXQB010000261.1 GCA_030685215.1 Actinomycetota bacterium | reverse complement strand
GCGACACGAGCGGGGGTGGGGCGCCGTCAGGCTGCGACTGCGAGGTGGCGGCCGGCGGCGCCCATCAGCTGCAGGAAGTTGTCGCAGTAGAACGCCTGGCGCACCGACTCCGGGGCATCGCCGAGGCTGCGCTCGAAACGTTCGATCGGCCGTCGGCCGCCCTCCACGTGCGGGTAGTCGCTGTTGAACATCACGGTCTCGGCGCCGGCCTGCTCGACGATCCAGCCGACATCTTCGGTGGGGTACGGCGTGAACTTCATCGACCGGCGCACGTAGTCGCTGGGTCGCATCGCCAGCGAACGCACACGTTCCTCGTGCTTGCTGAACGCCTCGAACGCACTCTCCATCTGGCGCATCCAGCTCGGTACCCAGATGGCCCCTTGCTCGATGACGCCGACGCGGAGGCGCGGGAATCGGTCGAACACGCCGTCGAAGACCATCGTTGCCAGTGTCTGCATCGGGGGGAACGGGATGGCCATGTAGTCGACCGACCGGAAGTTCTCGGCACCGCCGTGGAAGTCGGGCGGGATGGGCAGGCCGTTGTTGAAGTAGTCGCGGTCGATGAGGTCGCCCGTGCCGCCCACGTGGAACACGATGGGGATGTCGGCGTCCTGCGCGGTGGCCCACACCGGGTCGAGCGAGCGGTGCGACGGCGAGTGCCCTGCAGGGCACCCACTCGCCACCAGCAAGGCGGCGGCCCCCATCTCGACCGCCTCCTTCGCCATGGCCGCCGACTGCTCGAACGACGCCAGCGGCACGTAGCAGGTGGGCAGCAGCCGTGAATCGACGGAGCAGAAGTCGACCATGCCACGGTTGTGCGCGCGTGCCGCGCCGTACGCCATCTCGAGATCGCCGCTGTGCTCCCACTGGAACAGGCGACCGTTGTGGAACGTGTTGAACATCAACTGACTCTGGAAGCCGAGCAGATCGAGCGCGCGTGGCCGATCGTCGGGCAGGAACGAGCCGGTGGCGGCGTAGTTCTTGCGCAGCATGATCTCGTCGGCCTCCGCCGCGAGGTACTCGGCGCTGCGGTGGCGATCCGTCAACTTCTGAAACGTCACGTGGAGATCCGCCAACTGCTCGTCGACGGAACCCGTCTGCTTCAGCTCGTTCCCGCCGCTCAGATCGAGCGGCCGAATGCGGTCGCGAATGGCCGGATCGGCGTGGTCGCGCAACCACGTGGGTGGCTCCATGATGTGCGCATCGGCATCGTGCACGACGCGGTCGAGCCGGTTGTAGGTGGTGCGTGCGTCGATCATCCGGGCAGCCTCCTTCGCGCGCACCTCACCGGGTACGGTAGGTGCGATCGCCAGATCGTAAACCCCTTCTGTGTGGAGAAGCTCATGGGACTGTTCAGCAAGAAGCCGAAGGCCTCACCGCCCGAAGCACCCCCCGCACCACCACCGCCGTCCGGGTCGCTGTTCCCCCCGCTCGAGGCGCCGCCGCAGCAGCAGCCCGTTCAGCAGGATCCGCCGCCGCGGGCGAGCAAGCCCTCGAAGAAGAAGTTCTCGGTCGACCCCGTCGACTTCCTCGCGCTGCGCAGCGAGATGATGGACCTGCGTGCTCGCCTCGACGCCAGCGAGCAGTCGCGTGCCATCGTCGAGACCCGTCTCGCCGCGCTCGATGCCACCACCACCGCCATCGCGTCCGAGCGTCCGGCGCTCGGCGGCGACGACGTGCAGGCGCGGCTCGCCGAACTGCAGAGCCAGCTCGCGTCGGTCGCCGAGACCGCCACCGCCGCGGCCGCCAACGCCGAGACCGCCTCCGCACAGGCGGCTGCAGCAGCCACGGTCGCCGGCAATGCCAGCGCAGCGGCCGAGCCGATCGCCCCCACCGGCGCCGACCCGGAGCTGCTCGCGCGCATCGAGGCGCTCGCCGCCGACGTTGCCACCGCGAAGGCCGACGCAGTCCGGGCCACCGAAGCGGCGCAAGCCGCGCAGGCAGCGCAGAGCGCCCTGCCCGCCACCGAGGTGAACGTGGTCGATCCCGGTCTCGTCGCCCGGCTCGACCAGCTCAGTGCACGGCTCGACGACGCCCCCGACCTCGCGCGCATCGCCGGCCTGGAAGCGCAGGTGCAGGAACTGGTCGCCGCCGTCGCCGCGCCGGTCGAGGCCGCCGGCCCCGATCCCGACACCCTCGAGCGCATCGATCAGCTGGCCGAGCGAGTCACCGCCATCGACGCGTTCGGAGCACAGTTGTCACAGCTCAACGCGCGAGTCACCGCACAGGCAGAGTTCGGCGCTCAGCTGGGCAGCCTGCGCGACCGCATCACCGAGCTCAGCAACGAGACCGAAGACCGTCGCGCCGCCGCCGTCGCCGCCACCGGCGACGCCGACCTGCGCGACCGTGTCAACGCCATCGCCGACCGCCTGGCCACCACCGACGGACTCGCTGCGCAGATCGCACAGCTCGCCGAGCGCGTCGCGGCCACCGACGGCACCACCCGTCAGACGGCCGAACAGGTGGCAGCCGTCGAGCAGCGGCTCAACGCCGTCGGCACCGAGCTGGCCAACCAGGTCAGCGAACTCGGCCGCGACATCGACGGTCTCGCCGCGCAGCGCAACGACGTCGAGCAGGGCAACATCAGCGAAGAAGTCATCGAGCACCTCAAGAACGCGCAGGTGAAGCTGGCCTTCGAGCAGGCTCGCTACGAGATCGCGTTCCGACAGGACCTGGCTGCGCTCGCCGAGCAGGTGCGCCGGCCGCGAGCCTGACGCTGCGCGTCAGGTCTCGATGAGGTCGAGCGCCTCGGCCACCAGCGCTCTCGCTTCGTCGATCTTCGTCTGGTACGTGCCCAAGTCGCCGGCCGTCAACGCGTCCTCGGCCTCGTTGAACAGCTCCTCTGCCTGCTGCAGCAACTCCGACGCGGTGGCGTCGGTGGGCTCGCTCGGGTCGTCCGGATCCTCAGGGCCGACCGGCGGGCCGACCACGTCACCGAGGTCGATCGACAGGCCCGGGAACAGCTGCGCGAGCGCGGTCTCCAACGACTCACCGAAGCCGACCTCGCCGTTGTAATACGCGACGACGAGGCGCACCTGCGGTTGACCGACGGTCTGCGACTTCACGTAGACCGGCCGGGTCCACAGCAGCGAGTCGCCGATAGGGATCATCTGCAGGTCGCCGTAGACCACCTCGGAGCCGACCTGTCCGATGACGGTGATGGTGGCCGAGAACTCCTGATCGGTGGAGATGTTGGCGCCCACCACGTTGGGCCCCTCGGGCAGGGTGCCGCCGACCGTGTACGCGATGAGCCGACCGCTGCTGTCGGCGGTCATGTAGGCCACCATCTCGCGTCGGTCGTTCTTCACGCTGAACGGTTGGAACGGCCGGTAGAGACTGAACTCGGCCACTTCGTCACCGTCGGGGTGGAACATCGCGTAGTACGGGACGAAACGGTCGGCCTTCTGCTCGACGGGGAAGCTGCTCGCGCCGGCATCCACCTCGACCGCCACCGTGTCGACCGGCGCGGTGGTGACCGTGGTGACGTTGCCCCGCACCGGCGGCTGCTCGGGTGCGGCGAGCGCCACCGACCATGCACCCTCACGGTCGAAGAAGTCGGCCGAGTCGAGCCGGTACTTCGAGAACGCCGCGGTCTGCAGCCGGAACAGCTCCTCGGGATAGCGCAGGTGGTCGACCAGCCCGTCGGGCATCTCGTCGCCCGCCGTGAACAGATCGGGGAACGCCGACCGCCACACCTGCAACACCGGGTCGGAGGGGTCGTTCACGTACAACGTGACGCCGCCGTCGTACGCGTCGACGACCGCCTTCACGCTGTTGCGCACGTAGTTCAGACCGAACTTGAGGCCGGCGCCGTTGTCGAGCTGCGACGAGTCGGCGTTCTGCCCGTAGGGGTAGCGGCTGCTGGTGGTGTAGCCGTCGATGACCCACACCACCCGACCGTCGAGCGCCACCGGGTACGGGTCGCCGTCGAACGCGAGGAACGGCGCCAGCTCCTGCACGCGCTCTCGCGGGTTGCGGATCATCAGCATCTGCGAGTCGTCGCCGATGGCACTGGAGCCGACCAGGTTGTAGTCCCACTGATCGAGCGCGAACGCCAGCTGACGGAGCGTGGAATCGAGCACGACACCCTTGTCGCCGTCGTACGTGCGAGGTTCGACACCGGGGCACTGCGACTCGCGCACGGTGGTGCCGACGATGGAGTAGCCGGACAGTGCGGGGCTGAAGTAGAGCTGCGGCTGATCGAGATCGACGATGTCGTCGCGGTACGCAGGGTTGCCGCTGGACTCGATCTGCCCGGCGGGTGACGTGACCAGACCACAGCCGTGCGTGTTGATGAGGTGCGTGCCCTGCCACGACTTGTTGCCCACCTGGTCGAGGTCGAGCTCGCGGGCGCCGACGATCACCTGGCGGATGGCACCGTCGACCACGTAGCGGTCGGGGTCGAGATCGTTGATGGTCTGCCCGGTGCTGCCACGGTCGGTCTGGAACCGAGTGACCATCTGGTCGTCGGGCTTCACCAAGCGCACGTCCTTCAACGCCTCGACGTTGTTGGTGATGTCGCTGCGGCTCAGGTCGCCGAAGGAGACTTCGCGGGTCTCCACCTCGTCGATGCCGAGCGCGTGGCGGGTGGCCTCGATGTTGTAGGCGATGTACTTCGCTTCCTTGTCCTTCTGGTTCGGGTTCACCACCAGCGACTGCACGGCACTCGGGTAGATGACCCCACCGATGAGCGCGACCACGGCCCACAACGCCGAGGCGACCACGGCCGGACGCCAGCGATCGGTCTTGATGGTGGACAGGTACAGGCCGGCAGTGAGCAGCGCGACGAGGGCCAGCAGCACCACCGCAGGCAGCTGCGCGTTGTCGACCGTGTAGGTGATGCCGCGCACCGCACCGCGGTTGGCGGTGGTGAGCTCGTAGCGGGTGACCCAGTAGTCGCCGGCCTTGAGGATGGCCAGCAGACCGAGCAGTGCCGCGACGTGTGCCTTGGTGGCCTTGCGCACCTTCGGCCGCGGCGGCTGCACGACGATGCCGCCCGACAGCACGTGCGTGGCCACGACGAGCACCGTGATGAACGCGACGGCCAGGAACAGCCAGTCGAGCACGAACGTGATGAACGGCAACTTGAACATGTAGAAACCGACGTCGTTGCCGAAGTGCGGATCGCTGATGCCGAACGACTTGCTGTTGCGGAACATCAACCAGTCCTGCCACCGGCTGATGGCCGGGGCCGCGAACAGCAGACCGAACACGGTGGCGACGGCGAACCGCAGCGAGCGGAGGCGATGACCGAAGAACTCGTGGAAGCGCTCGACCACGGGGTGCGTGTTGGCGGCGAACGAAGTGGGGGCGAGGCGGTCGGCGATGACCAGGTTCAGCAGTGCCAGCACGATGAACGTGCCCGCGAACAGCCCGAACATGGTGGCCTTCGCGCCGAGCATGCCCCAGAACACATCGGTGCGGCCGACGGACTCGTGCCACAGGTAGTCGACGTAGAAGCTGGAGATGAACCGGGCCGAGAGCAGCAGCCCGACGACCACCACGGCGGCGATGATGAGGAGCGCACGGCCCCGATCGGAGAAGCGACTCGGCTTCCGGCTCGGACGGGGTAGGTCGGCAGAGTTCCGCACGCGGCGAAGGCTACCGGGAGGCCCGCTGCAGCATGCAGCGGCACCCGTCGTGCGCGGGAGCGCACGTGTGATCGGTGGGGAACGCCTCGCCGGCGCCGATCACTCCTGCCAACGCGTTGTCCTCGGCGTCGGGGCAGGCCGGGCCGTTGGGATCGACGGTCCAGCACACCGGGGTGCCGGGCGTGAGCGCCACGAGCGCACCGCGACCGAACGCCATGCGAGCCACGTCGTCGAGATGCTCGTCGATGCGCTGGGTCTTCCACTCGCGGTAGATGGCTCGCACCGCGTCGGCCAGGTCGCCGTTGTCGCCGTCGGCATCGGCGACCGCGCGCAGGATGCGATCGCGCAGCGGCGCCACCACGGTGGCGGCCAACGCGTCGATGGCGGGTTGCAGCGCACGGCCACGGTTGATCTCGTGGAGGTGATCGCCCTTGTCGCCAGAGTCGACGCTGGCGGCGCCGGCGAGTGCGGCAGTGCGCAGTTCACCTTCGACCGCGGCGGCGTAGCGCAGTGTGTGCTCGGCTTCCGTGGGCAGCAGCACGTCGAGCCCACGCACCGACTCGTTGCGGCGCAGGATGTGCAGCACGTCGTTCTGCTCGTCGGCCAGCACTCGCTTCAGCTTGCGCGCACCGGCGACGATGAGCGGCGTCAGTTCGGCATCGCGACGGCCGAACGGCGAGTCGTCGGTGTCGTCCTCCACCTCGGGAGCGACCGGCGACGCGGCGAACACCGAGAGCTCCTCGCCGATGACCATCTCGCCCGCAGGCGGCACGAGGTGCAAGGCGACCGTGGCGTCGGGATCGACGGCTTCGTCCGCCGTCGCATCCGTGTCGGTCGCGTCTGTGTCGGTCGTGTCCGTGTCGGTCGCTTCGAGGTCGGTGGCGTCCATGTCGGTCGCATCGTCGGCGAGGGTGCGTTCGACCACGGTGTCGGCGCGGGCGGCGCGCAGGCGGGCGAACAGGTCGTCGACCTTCGACGGCTCGCCGTCGGACTCGTCGCCGAGCGCGACGGTTGCATCGACGTCGACCGTCTCGTCGATCTCGTCGTCGGTCTCGTCGTCGGTCTCGTCGAGGTCGTCGGCGAACAGCGCCACCACCGGTGCGAGCGGTTCGTCTGCCTCGTCAGCCTCGTCGCCGAACGCCTCCTCGGCTTCGATAGCCGCGAGCTCCTCGAGCGCCGGCTCCAGGTCCGCATCGTCGACCAGTTCGGCCGCCGGTGCTTCGTCGCTCTCGGCCTCGACCTCGGATTCGACCTCGGCTTCGGCGACTTCCGGCTGCGGACGCGCGTCGGTGGCGGGCACCATCAGCGGCACCGGTCCGGTGGTGGGCGACAGGTTGACGTACTCGCTGGGCTCGCCCAGCGGAGTCATCTCGGCCATCACGTCGACCGCGGCGATGCGCGCACGTTCGAACGCCTGCAGCAGACGGTCGCGGCCGTGCACGAGTTGCTCGATCTGCTGGCGGGCGAGTTCGCGCCGGCGGGCCAGTTCGCCGAGCACGCGCTCGCGATACGCCCGAGCCTCGTTGACCATCTCGCGACCCTGCTGCTTGGCCATCTGCAGTTCGCTCTCGGCGTCGGAGGCAGCATCCTGCCGGCGACGGGCCGACTCGATCTCGGCCTCTTCGCGCAAGCGCTGTGCTTCGTCGGTGGCTTCACGCAACACGCGCGAGGCACCTTCCTCGGCGCGCACCTTGATCTGCGATGCCGCCTCGCGTGCGGTGGAGAGGATGCGCGCTGCCTCCTCGCCGAGCATGCGCGTGACCACTTCCTCGTCGAGGGCGACGGCCGACGTGGGACCGTGACGCTGGGCGACTCGCAACTCGCGCTCGAGGAACTTCTCGCGCTCCTGCAGGCGTGCGAGCTCGGCCGCCACCATGCGCAGGAACTCGCGCACTTCTTCGGGCTCGTAACCGCGTCGCGCGTGAGCGAAGTTGGCCGTCGACACAGCCGTCGGCGACGAGGGGTCGGGACGTGAGAACGAAATGGCCATTGCGTCAAAGAGTAGGTCCGCAGCAGCCGGAAAGGGTGGCAATGCGCCGCTCGCGCTCTGCGTCGGGGGTCAGACGGTGCTGTCGTCGACCAGTTGCACGGGGTCGCCACCGATGCGTTCGAGCGCCGCCAGCGCTTCCTCCAGCGTGGCCACCGGGATGATCTCGACGTCGTCGCCCACCACCTGGCGAGCGCGCTCGATGCCGTCGACGCCATCCTCACCCTGGTTGAGCGGCACGAGGAAGTACTTCACACCGACCTGCTGCACCGCCGACGCCTTCGAGTTGAGGCCGCCGATGGCGCCCACGTTGCCCTCCACGTCGATGGTGCCGGTGACCGCCACCCGCTGGCCACCCATCAGGTCGCCCTCGGTGAGCTCGTCGATGAGCGTGAGCGTGAATGCCAGACCGGCGGACGGACCACCGATGCGCTCGGTGTCGATGTTGACGTCGAGGCCGTCGGGCAGCTCGACCGTGGTGGTGTCGATCGGGCGGAAGCCGACGATGGTGCGCGGCGGGTCTTCGTCCGGGGCGAGGATGGTCTCGATCTGGCCCGACATCGCCTCGCCACCGCGCTCGAACTCGATGTCGATCATCACGCCCGGCTCGATCTCGGCGAGGATGGGCCCGAGGTCGTCGATGATGGTGACCTCCTGACCGGCGACCTTCTTCAACACGTCGCCCGGATCGAGCAGCTCGTCGGCGGGGCTGAACTCGAGGCACTCCGTGCCTTCGGCATTGGCTTCCAGGCAGAGCAGGAAGTCGACGATCACGTCGCCCGGCACCAGCTCCACCGGGTAGCCGGCGGCCTTCAGCGCCACGTACACCGCGTTGTCCTTGGCGGAGCGCATCTGCTGCTGACCGGCCTGGATGAGCTGCTGTTGCGTGCGATCGCCGAACTTCTCACGGTGCGTGCGGAACCGGGCCGCATCGTTGTTCCGCGTGACGAACCAGTCGAGCATGCTGATGTCGGGTTCGGTGATGGTGACGAAGTAGACGTCGCCGTCGGACGGGTACGTGGGAACGCCGGTGACCGACAATCGCGGCCCCACCGGCTCGGCGTCGGCCGGCACCAGCGCGAACTCCACCGGCTCGGTGACCGGTTGCACGCACTGCGGCGGGCTGGCGGTGTCGTACTCGCGGCAAAGGTCCTTGTCGACGAACGCGGTGCTGGGCACGAACGCGAACACCATCGGCGTGGCAGCCACCGCGAAGCCGAGCAGCGCCAGCGGCATCGCCCACCACCGGTGCGCGCCGTTGGGCGCCCTGACCGGCGGATCCGGCTCCGGTACCATCTCGTTCTGAATGAGCGTCACTGAGGTCACCACCGCTGCAGGCTGGATTGCCGGTCTTGCCATTGTGGCCTTGATCGCGACCGGATGGCGAAAGCCTGCCAGAGCGACGGCCGATCCGGCACGCGCCTGGCGAACCACCCGGGCGCCGGTCGGGCTCGAGATGCGCGAAGTGAAGGCGCCCATGGCCCAGCGGTCGCGCTGGTGGCGGCGGCTGTGGTCGGTCGTGGCGAGTGCCGTCCTCGCCGTGTGGGTGGGCGCCATCACCGCCACCGTCATCGGCTTCGGCACCGCGTGGATCGTCATCACGCTCACGAACCTGCTGAAGAAATGACACACCAGCACCACTGGCGCCGGCTGGCGATCGCCGGCCACGAGGGTGACGAGTCGACTGCCCGTGCCGCGCTCACCGACACCGACCCGGTGGCGCGCCAGTTCGCGCTCGGCTCACTGCACCGGATGGACGCGCTCACCCAGACCGACCTGCTCGAGGCGTTCGCCGACGACTCGCCGGCGGTGCGCCACCGAGCCGCGCTGCTGGCCGCCGAGTGGCCGGAGGTCTCGCTGCTGCCGCTGCTGCACGACTCCGACTCGACGGTGGTGGAAGCCGCCGCGTGGGCCGCAGGCGAGCAGGAGGAGGTCGACGACGCGGTGCTCGAGCTGCTCTGCGCACTGGGTACCTCCGCCGACGACCCGATGGTGCGCGAGTCGGCGGTCGCCGCACTCGGTGCGATCGGCGACGAGCGTGGACTCCCCACCATCCTGGCCGGGTGCGTCGACAAGCCGGCGGTTCGCCGCAGGGCGGTGCTCGCGCTCGCGCCCTTCGAGGGCGCGGAGGTCGATGCCGCCCTCGCCGCCGCCCTCGTCGACCGCGACTGGCAGGTCCGCCAAGCCGCGGAAGACCTGCTCCCGCACATGTCGCCGGCGCTGGACGACCAGCCCGAGGATTCTTAGTACTAAAACCAATCCGAGCGATCGAGGACTCCGAACGAGATGCGCTGGCCGGCACCCGCGCCTGCCACACCTCACACCGGGGAGTCCCACCAATGAAGAAGAAAGTCGCTCTGTTCGCCGCCGCCGCTGCCGCCAGCGTGCTGCCGCTCACCGCCGCCGCGTCTGCCGCTCCGGCCGGCACCGCACCCACGCAGACGATCGCCGAGCTGGCCACCGCCACGCCGGAGCTGTCGACGCTGGTCGCCGCGCTCACGGCTGCCGATCTCGTCGGCCCGTTCGACTCGTGCGACGACGCGAAGACCACCGTCTTCGCGCCGACCAACGATGCCTTCGCCGCCGCGCTCACCGCGCTCGGCATGACCGCCGAGGAACTGCTCGCCGACACCGAGCTGCTCACCAGCGTGCTCACCTACCACGTGGTGAGCGGTGAGGTCGATGCCGCCACCGTGGTCGGGCTCACCGAGGCCACCACCCTCAACGGCGCAGCGATCGACATCGAGGTCGTCAACGGTGAGGTCATCCTCAACGGCACCGTCAAGGTCGTGACCACCGACATCCGCGCCTGCAACGGCATCGTCCACCTCATCGACGGTGTGCTGCTGCCGCCCGCCGCCCCGTCGGCACCCGGTGAGATGCCCGCCACCGGCGCTGCGTCCGACAGCCTCACGCTGGGTGCCGTCGTGCTCCTGGCCGGTGGCGCAGCTGCGCTGCTGATCAGCCGCCGCCGCTCGCTGACCGCCTGACCGATCCGGTCACCACATGGGCCGCTGCCCCGCCTCGCTCCCATGAGGCGGGGCAGTGCCGCGTCTCACGTCGCACACGACGGACGCGACGCCCGCGACCATCCGAGTGCCACCGTCCCGACGGGGGTGCACGCGCCACTCGGTTGGTCGGCTGACACTCGGATGGTCGGCTGACACTCGGATGGTCAGTGGGTGTTGGTGTCGACCATGCCGAAGTGTTCGAGCAGCGCCGCGGACCACTGCTCGGCGGTCTCGATCGGCTCCGAGTCGTACTGGTCGATGCCGATGCGGCGACGCAGCACGTTCATGCGCAGCGTGATGCGGGAGCCGTCGACGCCGAGGGCACGGGTGGCGAACGCCTTCTCGGTCCAGCTGAGTCCCGGCTCGGTCTGCAGGAAGGTGTTGCGCCCGTCGAACACCGGGAGCTGCTGCGGCGCGAACGACACGCGCAGCTGCGGCTCCCACTCGATGGCACCGCTCTCCAGTGGCACCAACTCGGTGAGCTCGAAGCCGGCTGCATCGTCGTGCAGTTCGATGCGCGCTCGCCGAGGGGTCGCCTCCCGCTCACCGTCGACGATCAGCAGCGGCTGCACGGAGCAGTCGCCGAAGCCGACATCCACCAACCACCGCTCGCCGTCGAGGTGCACGACCAACGCGAGGTGGTCGTGCTGTGGCCCCCACCGCAGCTGCTCGAACTCCCACACCTGACACGACACCAGATCGACCTGGAACCCCAGGCGACGGAGCAGCTCGCCGAAGCAGCCGTTGAGCTCGAAGCACCATCCGCCACGTCGCTGCTGCACCACCTTCGGGTACGACCAGGCGAGGTCGGTGCGAATGCCGCGACGGTGGAATGCGTGCAGGTTCTCGAACGGCACGTGCATCAGGTGGGCCAACTGCAGCCGTGCCAGCAGCTCGTACGTCGGTGGGCCGGCAACGTCGGGCACCCCGAGGCGAGCGAGGTAGGGCTCGACGGCGAACACGGAGCGATCGTACGCGACAGGGCGTGCTGCGCGTCACGGCGCACGCCAGGCGCGTGGAACGGATCGTCTCGTACATTGCAGCGATGCGCCGCGCCGTCGTCCTCCTGCTCGTGACCATCGGGATGGCCGCATGCAGCGCCGGCAACGGCGGCTCGACCGACACGTCCGCTCCCGGAGCGACCACCACGCGGCCGGACTCGATGTCGACCCTCCCCGACACGACACTCCCCGACACCACACTGCCGAACGCGACCTCACCCGCCAGCACTGCGCCGGCCACCGGACCGACGACCACGCTCGACCCGCTCGTCGCTCGCCCGTTCGACGTGTTCGTGCCGTCGAGCTACGACGAAGCCACTGCGATGCCACTGGTGGTGTTGCTGCACGGCTACACGGCGAGTGGGTCGTTGCAGGAGCTCTACTTCCAGTTCCAGCCGCTCGCCGAGGAGCGCGGTTTCCTCTACGTGCACCCCGACGGCACCACCGACGTGCTCGGCGAGCAGTTCTGGAACGCCACCGATGCATGTTGCGGCTTCATCTCCACGGTCGACGACTCGGCCTACCTCGCACTGCTGGTCGAGCAGGTGCAGACCGAGTACAACGTCGACCCGAAGCGCATCTTCTTCGTCGGTCACTCCAACGGCGGCTTCATGTCGTACCGCATGGCCTGCGACCACTCCGGCATGGTCGCGGCCGTCGCCAGCCTCGCGGGCGCCACGTTCGCCGACCCCGACGAGTGCGGCGTGCAGGAGCCGGTGAGCGTGCTGCAGATCCACGGCACGGACGACAGCACCATCGCGTTCGAGGGCGGCAGCATCCTCGGCAGAGTGTTCCCCTCTGCCGCCACCACCGCGGACACGTGGGCCACGTACGACGAGTGCGGCAGCGAGACCACGGTGGAGGAGAACGCACTCGACCTGGTGGCCGAGATCGAGGGTGCCGAGTCGTCACGTACCGTCTACTCCGAGTGCCCGGACGGCGTCGGCGTGGAGCTGTGGACCATCCACGGGGGCGTGCACGTGCCTGGCCGCACGCAGGACATGTCGACCGGCATCATCGACTTCCTGTTCGCCCATCCCAAGCCCTGAGTCACAACGACTCGGACCCGGAGTCACCAGGTCGGGCGCACCGGCGGTGGCTCGTCGCCGTAGATGGCGGCGAGGCCATCGACCAGCGCCGACCGCATGGCGGCGACGCGGCGATGACCGATGTGGTCGCCCCAGCCACGCTCGATCTCGCCGTAGATCTGCTCGACCTCGGCGAGCAGCGCGACACCCTTCGGTGTGATCGACACGAGCCTCGCTCGAGCGTCGTCCGGGTCGCGGTCCTTGCGGACGTATCCGTCGGCCGCCATGGCGTCGACCAACTGTGACGCGGCCTGCTTGGTGAAGCCGAGCAGGTCGACGATCTGGCGAGGCGTCACCGGAGCGTCGCGGGCGGCGAGCAGCACGAACCCGTAGACGGGCCGCACGTCGTCCCACCCTCGCTCGCCGAGGGTGTCGTGGAGCTGATCCACGATCTGACGGAACGCCATCGCGAACAGTCGGGCCAGCGGGGGTGACGGGACCGCCGCGGTCACAGCGCCCACGGCGGTGTGAACGGCTCGGCCGCGCCCATCTTCGCCTGCCCACCGACCGGCATGCAGCACATCGCCTCGAGCACGTCGTCGCCCGAGTTGGTGAGCTCGAACAGCGTGTCGGCCGGCACGATGATGACGTCGCCGACGCCTGCGGCCTGCGTGGCGTCGCCGATGCGGACACGAGCGGTGCCACGCAGCACGACGAACACCTCGCCTCTCGTGAGCGAGTGAGGGACGGATTCGGTGCCGGCCTCGATCGACACCTTCCACACCGACGTCTCGGTGGGTCCGAGCGACGGCGCAGCCAACGGCGTGAACGCGGTGCCGGGAAGTCGGTGGGTGGGAGCGGTGGGTGCGGTCAGGACTGGCATGATGTCTCCTCAATGGTCAAGTCGCTTGACAACATACGCTGCGGTTGACGTACTCGTCAAGCAACTTGACCATTGCAGAGAACCGTCGGCAGGGCTCTGGTCACGTTCTGTCTCGCGCATGGAGACGAAACATGACCAGAGTTCGACGGGACGACCTCGCACCGACCGCGCTCGCCGGCCGCGGCTCAGTCGTCGAGTGAGAACCGGTAGACGTTGGTGTCGCGGGCGACGAAGCCGATGCGTTGATAGAGACGGTTGGCCGCTTCGCGTGACGGGCGGGAGGTGAGGTCGACGGTCTTGGCACCGTTCTCGCCAGCGAGGCGCAGCGCGAACTGGTTGAGCGCTTCGCCCACGCCGTGACCCCGCGCCGAGCCGTCGACCACGACGTCCTCGATCCAGGCACGCACGCCGGTGGGGATGCGGAACGTCACCAGCGTGAGTGTTCCCACGATCGCGCCGTCGAGGCGCGCGATCAGCACATCGCTCGCAGCCGCGCTCACCATCTCGTCGAGCTCGGTGGCGGTGGGCGGCGGCGAGCTCTTCGACAACTGCGGCACGAGGTGCGCGAACGCGCCGACCAACTCGTCGGTGACTTCGGTGGCGATCTCGATGGTGACGGTCACGACGAGCACGATACGCCCTCGCTTGCGACCGGCGAAGGTGCGGCGCATATGGTGCCCACCCATGGAACCCGCCCGTGCCCTCGCCGCTGCACTCGAACCTGTCGTCGGTCAGGTGTACTTCTCACCCGAGTGCCACGCCAACTACGCCGCGCTCGGATTCGCGTCGAGCCCCTCCACGTTGAACGGGGTCGCGATGCCCGACGGCGTGGCGTACTTCACCAGCCGCGGGTCGCTGATGGGGCAGGTGCCCGGCGAGGTGGTGGCCGCCGCGTTCTCGGTCTTCAACCCTTCCGCCGTGGTGCCCGCCGTGCGACACGGATGGACGCTCACCGACGCCGCCACCATCTGCCAGGCGCGCGACGACGGCGCCATCGGGCAGCTGCGACGCCTGCTCGGCGACCAGCCCGCCGGCGTCGCCCGCGCCCGCGAGCTGCTCGGCCTCGCGGTCGAGCCGCTGCGTCCGGAGGGTCGCCCGCTCTACGCCGGTGTTCGCTCGCAGCCCATCCCCGACACCGACCTCGGCGCCGTGTTCCGTTACGGCGACCTGCTGCGCGAGTACCGCGGCGACAGCCACACGGCCGCCTGGATCAGCGCCGGCCTCGACGCCACCGAGATCGGTCTCCTCAGCGAGCTGTACTGGGGCCTGCCGATGCGCAGCTACAGCCGCACCCGCGCCTGGACCGACGAGCAGTTCGAAGCCGCGCACCAGCGGCTGCGATCACGGGGCCTCGTCGACGAGATCGGATTCACCGACGCCGGGCGCGAGCTGCGCGAGAGCATCGAGGTGCACACCGATCAGCAGATGGCCGGGGCGCTGAAGGCCCTCGGCACGCAGCTCGACGAGCTGCTCGACATCATGAACCCGTGGGGTGCCACCGTCCGGGCCGGTTTCGGCTATCCGGCCTCCGGTCCGCACGACCTGGCGGGCCAGACAGCGAAGCGCTGATACGGTCCGGCCATGATCCTCCAGACGCTCGACGCCGTCGACACCGACGCGTTCGCCGACCACACCGGCTGGCACGCGAAGCCCCAGGGCCTGTGCCAGGGCGACGTGTGCGTCCCCGCACCGGGCAGCCTCCGCGCCGACGGCACCATCGACATCGAGATCGCCGCACAACGCCTGGGCATGCCCGTGATCCACGACCCCGAGCACGGGGTGTGGGCGATCGGCCCCGCCACGCTCGGCGGACGCGCACTCACCACCGCCGCAGCCGCCGACCCCGAACTGCGCACCACCGGCGGCAGCCCGTTCCGGCTGTCGTCGCTCCACGGCCGAAAGGTGCTGCTCGTCGCCTGGGCGAGCTATTGAGGCTGTCGCACCAGCCTGCCCGGGTGGCAGGCGCTCCACACCGAACTCGCACCGCTCGGGTTCACGGTCGTCACCGTCGCACTCGACGTGGAACCGGCACACACCACCAAGTGGATCGACGCGTCGCTGCCCGCTGATCCCGCGCTCGCGCAGGTGAACCTGATCGACACGCAGCACCTCACCGACGAGCTGTTCGGGTTCATCAACATCCCGATGGCGGTGTGGATCGACGAGACCGGCACCATCGTGCGTCCCGCCGAGGGCGCGTCCATCGAACGCAGCCCGCTCCGCGACATGGACATCCCCGAGGGCCTCCCGGAGCGCATCACGAGCATGCTCACCGAGGTGAAGAAGATCCCCGACGTGGCCGACGACTACCGCGCCGCCATCGTCGACTGGGCACACCACGTCGCCGAGTCGCGGTTCGTGCTGCCCGCCGAGGAGGTCATCGCCCGCTCGCAGCCGCGTGGCACCGACGAAGCTCGCGCCGCCGCGTGCTTCGAGCTCGGCGAGCACCTGCGCCGCACGGTGGGCCCCGACGCGGCGGTGCCGTGGTGGCGGGAAGCGCATCGCCTGTACCCGGCGAACTGGACGTACAAGCGCCAGGCCTGGACCCTCGTCACCACCCCTGCCGACGCCACGGAGAACGACCTGATGCAAGGCCCCAACGACGTGTACGAGGGCAACTGGCTCGACGACGTCATCGCCTCCGGCGGCGGCGAGGCCTACACGGTGCTGCCGCAGCTCTGACGCCGGTCAGCGCTGCGGACGATTCGCGCACAACCAGCTGACGCCGAAGTCGACGATCTCGCGCATCGAGCAGGTGGTCACGTCACCCACCCCGAGCGGCACGATTTGCACCTCGCCGCCATCGGCCGCGAACGCGTCGCCGAGCGCAGCGAAGTCGTCGGCGTCGTAGTCGAGATCCTCGAACTCCACCCACTGGCGCGCACCATCGCGCATCACCGGCGCCCCGTAGGTGATGATGGTGGCCGGCATCGAGGCCTGCGCGGCGCGCCACTCGGCCAGGTGCAGCGAGGTGTTGTTCGAGTGCCCGACGCCGAGCAGCACGATGCGCGCGTCGAGCTCGTACAGACGCGACAGCGGCGACCCGTCGCCGAACGCGGGGCTGAGCGGATGCGGCTGCGCGACGTGCGGAGCGAGCGGACCGACCGAGACGAACGAGTCGGCGGGATGAGCGCTGCGCACCGCTCCCGGCACGTGGCGGAAGCACTCCACCACCGCGCCCATGTGCGTGGTGGGCGTGAGGTGCACGTCGAAGGCCGGCGTCTGCTCGCGGATGGTCTGCCACCACGACTCGGGCACCGGTGGGGCTTCCCAACGCGCCGGATCGCTGAGGTCGCTCGACATCGAGGGCATGGTGACGGTGCCGTCGGGACCGACCGCGTCGAGGACGGCGCCGACGACGGTGTGCGCACCACCCACGACCCAACCGATGCGCGACAGCGACGAGTGCACGATGACCGACGCACCAGAGCTGACGCCCGCCGCGGCGAGCGCCGTGCAGATGGCTGCGTGTGTGACGGGCTCGGGCGTGCGATCGATGACCGAGTGCACGACGGTCGCTGACATCGCTGCAGTCTCACATGCGATCGGTGGCCGCACCAACGAGTTGGCGGGCCGCGATGCGCGAGCGGCGATAGCGTGGAAACCCATGGAGCACGTGCGCTGGCTGTCGCAACCCACGTTGCAGCGCCCTCTGATGGTCGCGGCCTTCACCGGCTGGAACGACGCGGCCGACGCGGCCAGCAACAGCGTGCGGCACCTCGTGGAGGCGTGGCACGCACAGCCGCTCGCCGAGATCGATCCGGAGGAGTTCACCGACTTCGCCACCGTGCGCCCGCACGTGCGCCTCACTCCGGAGCAACGCCGCACGATCGTGTGGCCCACGGTCGGCGTGTGGAGCGCGAGCACGCCGGGAGGCGATGTCATCCTCCTTCTCGGCCCGGAGCCCGCGCTGCGGTGGCGACTGTTCACCGACCAGCTCATCGGCATCGCTCGCCGGTTCGACGTGTCGATGGTGCTCACGCTCGGCGCGCTGCTCGCCGATGTACCGCACAGCAGGCCCGTGCAGCTCATCGGCACCGCCACCGAGCAGGATGTCATCGACCGCTTCGACCTGCAGCGCAGCCGCTACGAAGGTCCCACCGGCATCGTCGGCGTCGTGCACGACGCGTGCACCCGCGCCGACCTCTCCTCCGCGTCGCTGTGGGCGGCGGTCCCCGCGTACGCGTCGCAGGTGCCGTCGCCCAAGGCCTCGCTGGCTCTGGTGGAACGTGCGTGCGAGATCATCGGCACACCGGCGCCCACCGCCCGCCTGCAGGCCGAGTCGCACGACTACGACACGCGCGTCACCGCGTTCGTCAGCGACGACAACGACCTCGTCGGCTACGTGTCGCGGCTCGAGTCGCTGGCCGACAGCGGCGAGCTCGACGACGACTTCGACTACGACGAGGTCGACGACGACGACGATGACGACGACGACGACTCGGTGGGTGGCGAGCTCGGCCCCGAGCACGAGGTGAACAGCGACGACCTGATGGCCGAGGTCGAGCGTTTCCTGCGCGACCAAGAGGGCGGCAAGTAGCGGCGCTGCGTCAGTGGTGGTCGCCGCGCCACACCGGCGCGCGTGGCGCCTCGAACGTGGTGGTGAGGCTGCTGCCGTCGATGGCGGCGAACGCCATCGGCCCCCACCACTCGGCGCCCACGGTGGGCCACGGCAACTGGTCGCGAGGGAACCAGCCGACATCGCTGGTCTCCAACGGGTGCGGCACCAGGCTGCCGCCGGTGACCCGGCAGTGGAACAGCAGCAGGTACATGCCGAAGCGGGTGAAGCCCATCCGCTGGCCGTCGATGACCGAGAGCAGTTGCACCGGCTCGCACTCGATGCCGGTCTCCTCGAAGACCTCCTTCACCACCACCTCGCTCGGCGAGTAGCCGACGTCGGCCCACCCCGTCGGGTACAACCACACGCCGCTGTCGCCGCGCTGCACCAGCAGGATCTCGCCCGCGTCGTTGCCGACCACCGCGCCGATGGCCACCTTTGGAGTGACGTAACCAGGGATGCCCTCCCCCACGCTCTCCATCCACTCCTGGATGAAGTGATCGCTCTCCCGGCGGATCTCGAGCGCGTCGTCGGCCGCTGCCTTGATGTCGGCGGCCACGTGCAGCACCTCCTCGAACCGCTCACGTTCGTAGAGGCTGGTGGTGAACCCGAGCCCGGTGCGAGCGATGCCGGCGAGCGTCTCGCTCCATCGCACCAGATCGCGCGTGAAGTCGGTGGGGACGGCATCGCTCATCAGCACGCGACCCTATCCAGGGTGACGCATCCGCAGCGACGGCAGGCTCAGAGCACGAGCGAGAGCGCAACCACGCCGAGCATCACACGGTCGTCGGGACTGGAGAGCGAGAACGTCAGCTGCGAGCCGTCGAGCCCCGTCGCCGTCGTCACCAGCAGGTCGGTTCCCAGCGTGTTCTCGTACGACGGGTTGCGCACGCCGGGCACCCGCCCGCTGAACGGGTTGGTGAAGGTGGCGCCCGACACCGTCACCGTCTCGCCGTCGAGTGAGCGCTCGCCCTCGAAGCCGGCCACGATCACACCGGCGGTGGCATCGACCATCGGAGTGTGCAGGTCGACGGCGAACGAGTAGTCGGCCGAGGTGCTGCTGACCACCGTCAGCGGAGCGGTGACCACCATGAACCGCTCGGGCAGCGACGCGTCGTGCTCGACGACCACCAGCGACCAGCCGCCGAAGCTGGCCACGCCGAGAGCGGTCTGCACGTCGGCCACGGCATAGGTGCCTGCACCGGTGACGAGCGACGTCACCTCGGCGACCGCGAAGTACGTGCTGCCCGGGTTGTCCTTGAGCTGTGCGGCGGTGACGGTGGAGGAACCCGACGGCGTGATGAAGGTGACCGTGTTGCGTGCGGCGCTGTTGGGCGCCGAGCCACTCTGCTGCACGTCGCCACCCCACACGAGGAACGCTCGCGACACCGACCCGGTGAGCGACAGCGCGGCCGACGAGGAGTTGAAGGTGCCACCCGCGGTGTTGACGTACTCCATCGAGTAGTCGTTGTGGTCGAGGTCATCGCCGAGACCGTCACGAGCGGCCTCGCACTCCGACGATGCCCGTTCGTTGCACGTGGTGACCGTGTTGCCGATGGCGACCACGCGACCGCGAGCGGTCTCGGCCGCGAGCAACCCGGGCACCTCGCCGATCTGCACGGTGACCGGCGTGATGGTGACAACGGCACCGATCGGCTCGGCGACCACCGGCGAGATGGTGACGCTCGACGGCGCCGAGGGCGAGATCGCGAACGTGAGCGTGAGCACCGACGACTGACCGGCCGGCAGCCCGGCGAGCGTGCACGACACGCCGCCGGTACAGGTCCAGCCCGGGCCGAACGCCTCCACCAACGACAGCGGCGACGAGCCCGTGCCCTCGGCACGGAGGAACGACGTGCCCGCCGGTGCCGGCACGTCGAGCCGCAGGCCGTTCGCAGCGACGGTGCCGGTGTTGGCCACCGCCACCTCGATGCGCACCTGACCGTTCGCGAGTGCGACGGACCGCTGTGTCGCCACGGCCGTGAGCACCGGTGGGGCCGGCACGGTGGTGGGTGGGGTCGTTGGCGGGAAGGTCGTCACCGGCGTGGTGGTGGGGGTGGTGGCCGGGGTGGTGACGGGCGTCGTCGACGGGGTGGTGGCCGGCGTCGTCGCGGGCACCGTGCGAGGAGTCGTGACCTGCGGGCGCACCGTGGTGGTGGTCGGGCGCGTGGGCGGCACGATCACGGGCACCGTCGGCGACACGGTCGTCTCGGCGGGCGTCGTGGTCTCGGTGGTGGTCTCGGTCGTGCTCGACGTCGGCGATTCGGTGTCGTCCGGAGCACCCCACGACGGTTCCCCGTCGCCGCCGGCCGGAGGAGCGACCACCGCCACGGTGGTGGCCGACGCGGTGGAGGGCGCGGTGCCGCCGCCGAGGCTGACGACCACGATGGCGGTGGCGACCAGTCCGGCGGTGGCGCCACCGCTCGCTGCGACCAGCGACTTCTTCGGCAGGCGCAGCAACCAGGCGAGCACACCCTTGCCGCCGATGCCGGAGAGGTACGCCGACGCCGACACGCCCACCAGAGCGGGGATGAGGGCCGCTCGCAGCGTGTTGTTGGTGTCGGTGAGCTCGACCACCAGCGCGGAGCAGGAGGCACACCCGTCGAGGTGAGCGTCGATACGACGTCGGTCGCGTGCCGACAACCCGTCGCGCACGTACGCGCCGAGCTGCGACGCACACTCGCGGCACTCCTCGGCCGTCTGGTCGCGCAGGTGCGCCTGCAGGTAGGCCTGCCGCAGACCTTCACGCGCCCGATAGGCCAGCGCCGCGACCGCGTTCGGGGCGAGGCCGAGCATCGGCGCCACCTCCGACACGCTGCGACCCTCCACCTCGGTGTGCCAGAGCACCAGCTGCCATCGCTCGGGCAGCGACGCGAACGCGGCAGAGGCGAACGCGCCGTCCTCGTGTGTCTTGGCCGCCTCGAGCAGCGCGACGTTGACCTCGTCGCTCATGTCGTCGGACGGCTCCTCCCGGTTGCGGCGGATCCGGTCGTAGAACACGTTGCGCACGGCGGTGACCAGGTACGGGCGGAACGAGACGTCGGGGCCGCCCCCGTTCTGCAAGGCGCGCAGCACGCGGGCGAACGCTTCCGAGGCCACGTCGTCGGCGTCGGAGCGCGATCGGGTGAGCGCGCGAGCGGCGGCCAGAGCGGAGTCGATGTGGCGGCGGTACAGCTCGCCGTACGCGTCGGAGTCACCCTTGCGTGCCTCGGCGATGAGCTCGGCGTCACTGAGCTCTCGCACCGCAGTCGTGGTGGTCACCAACTGACATCTACTCCCTACGCAACAGCGCCTCGGCCGAAAATTCCGACAACCAGCGCATTCCGATTGTTTTCATCGGTTCGACGTCATCGAGTCTGAATGATGACGTCAACTTCTCGTGCAGGTTCGCCGAAGAGTGTTGGACGCGTGGCTCCACGACCTGAGGGTCGAGTGGGGCGAGCGCGCCTACCGATCCGCCCGGGCGATCGCCCCTCTCGTCGCCGCCGGCCGAGTTGCCGACCTGCGCGTCGTCGGCCGCCAACTGGCCTCCGACGGCCACTCGCTGGAAGAGCTGCTGGGCTGGTTCGAGCTGCTCGCGGGGCGAGCGCGCCCTTACCGCGCGGTGTTGCAGCACGGCGGCATCGACCAGCTCGCCGACGGGTGGGCCGACGGCATCATGCAACACGAGTACGGCACGCAGTCGGTGGCACCCCTCGACGTCCTGCGGCACCGGCTGCACCAGCAGGTGCAGGTGGCGTGCAGTTTCGGCAGCCGCCCCGGTCAGCTGCTGGCCCTCGTCGTCGTCGAGACCGACGGCAGCTCGGATCGCCTCGAGGAAGCGACGCGCGTCGCACGTGCGACCTTCCGCAGCGGCGAGACGATGGCGGTCACCCCGACCGGCAAGCTGCTCATCCTGGTCCGGCGCGACCACGATCTGCGTCGGCGTACGATGCAGCTGAGCGAGGCGCTGCGCCATGGCAGCCAGTCGCCTGCGCCAGTTCGGGTGTGGATCGAACCGCTGGCCATGTCGGCCGAGCACGTCGACTCGCACCTTCTCGGCTTGGTGAGCTGAGGGTCTCTCCCGTCGATCCTCAGCTCGCCGCCTTCCCCCATACACTCGCCGTGTGCCTCGCCGTCCCGTCGCCCACCTGCTGGTTGCCGCGCTCGTCGGGCTCGCCGCCTGCAGCGGCGACGACCAGGCCGACACCACCACCGCGACGGTGATCGAGACCACCACCACGTCGCGGGCCGACGATGGTGTGCTCGTGATCGGCACGGTGCTGCCCAGCGGTGGCAGCGCCGCCGAGCTCGGCGCCTCGATGTCCGATGCGTTGACGGTGGCCCTCGACGAGATCAACGCTCGCGGTGGCATCGACGGGCGCCGCGTGCGCCTCATCGCTCGCGAGGAGGGCGACAACCCCGCCACCGCCGGGCTCGCCGTGCAGGAGCTGGTCCAGCTCGGCGTCGACGCCATCATCGGGCCCACGTCGTCCACCAACACGCTCGGCACGCTGGGAACGGCCGTCGCGGCCGGCGTCCTCACGTGCAGCCCCACCGCATCGGCGCTCGCGCTCGACGAGTACCCCGACGAAGGTCTCTTCTTCCGCACCATCCCCAGCGACACCGTGCAGGCCCGCGCCATCGCCAGCGCGGTCGAGGCATCGGGCAGCCGCACCGCCGTGGTCGTGTACCTCGACGACGCGTACGGCCGCCCGTTCGCGCAGGCCACCCAGAACGCCATCACCAGCCGCGGCACCAACGTGTCGGCCCCCATCGGGTTCATGCCCAGCGAGGACTCGATGGCCGAGGCCGTGCAAGCAGTGCTCGCCGCGGCGCCCGACGTGGTTGCGGTCATCGCCGATGCCACCACCGGACCGGCCATGATCAACGCCATCGACGCCGCCGACCCGGCCACCGGCCAGGAGGCCATCAGCTTCGTGGTCAACGATGCCATCCGCCGCCCCTCGGCCTCGGCGCAGCCGTTCGGTGCATCGCTCGCGAGGCGCATCGTCGGCGTGGCCCCACTCCCGTACAGCGACTCCATCCAGTTCGGCGAGGCGTTGCGCAGGGTGAACCCGGAGGCCAGCGGGCTGTACGCGCACAACGCGTACGACTGCCTCACCATCATCGCCCTGGCAGCACAGGCGGCCACCTCCAGCCGACCCCGCGACATCGCCAGCTCCGTGGTCGCGGTCACCGCCAGCGGGCGCAGCTGCTCCACCTTCACCACCTGCAGCACAGCACTCGCCGAAGGCCGCAACATCAACTACAACGGCCCCAGCGGCAACCTCTCCATCGATGCCAGCGGCAACGTCGCCACCGTCGACTTCGAGCGGTTCACGTTCGACCAGAGCGGCCGCGACGTCGGCGACGGCGTCATCGCCGTGGGCAACGGCTGAGGCATCCGAGTGGCAGCGTCCCGACGGGGGTGCGTCAGCCACTCGGATGGTCGGCTGGCACTCGGATGGTCGGCTGACACTCGGATGGTCGGCTGGCACTCGGATGACGTGCTTCGTCGTTGGTGCTGTGACAGGTCAAACGTTCGCTGCCACCCACACGCGCTGGAAGAGTGACAACTGTGGTTGCCTCGGCGCGCAACCAAAGTTGTCACCGGTCCGAGAGATGTAGTCGAGCACCCTCGGTGCGGCGCACGCGTCAGAGCGTGTCGACGAGCTCTTCCACGGGCACGACCATGCCGGTGTAGAACGGGCCGAACTCGGCGTACACGCTCGACGCCTGGTCGAAGCGCATCGTGTACACGACCTCCTTGAGGTCGTCGGGGTGCACGGCGAACAGGGTGACACCCCACTCGTAGTCGTCGAGACCCGCGGACCCGGTGACGTACTGCACCACTCGACCGGCGAACTTGCGGCCGCTGGTGCCGTGCTCGTGCATCAGTTCCTTGCGCTCCTCGAACGGCAGCGTGAACCAGTTGGCGTGCGCCTCGCGCTTCTTCGACATAGGGTAGAAGCACCACGACGGCATGTGGTGCTGACGCGGCGGGATCTCCGGGTAGAGCCTGCCCTTCAGCATCTCCTCCGGCATGCCCTTCGCGTACTCGCTGACCTCGGTGAGGCTCACGTAGCTGTCGACCACTTCCAGCCCGGCGCGCTGCAGACCCGACTGCAGCGCGCGCAGCTGCTGCCAGTCGTCGTGCATGGCCATGAACGCCGCATCGCACTTGTGACCGAGGATCGACACGGCCACCACCTGCACCTCGAGTGCCTCGGCAGCCTTCACCGCGGCCACCACCGCCTCACCGTCGAACATGGGCGTGGCCTTGCAGAACAGGTGCAACACGCCGCGGCCGATGGAGGGCTTGATGGGTTCACTCATGCCGTTCAGGCTACGGGGCCGGGCTCGACCAGCAGACGCTCCGGTGCGTAGATGTTGAGCCGGTCGGCCCGCACGAACCCGGCGAGCACGAGGCCGGCCCGACGCGCCGTGTGCACCGCCAGCGCGGTGGGCGCGCTCACCGCCACCAGCGTGCCGAACCCCGCCGCCCACGCCTTCTGCACCAGCTCGAAGCTGGCGCGGCCGCTGACGAACAGACCCAGCCCGGTGGCGGGCAGCGCGCCGTCGAGCAGCAGCCTGCCGATCACCTTGTCGACCGCATTGTGGCGACCGACGTCCTCTCGCGTGAACAGCACCTCACCCTCCGGCGTGAACGCCGCGGCCGCGTGCACCGCACCCGTGGAGTGGAACAGCCCCTGCACCTGGCGCACCGCGTCGGGCACAGCCTGCAGCACCGACAGTGGAATGGCGGGTGCCGCGGGCAGCGGCACTAGCCGCGCGCACAGCTCGTCGATCGCGTCGTTGCCGCAGAGGCCGCAGCTCGAGGTGGTGTTGCCCAGGCGAGCGCGCGGCGCCGGCGCCCGGCCACCCGTCTCGACCGTGACCACGTTGAACTCGGTGCCTGCCGCCGGGCCATCGGCGCAGTACCGGACTCCGATGACCGGGAACCCCGCCAGCAACCCTTCGGTGTGGCAGAAGCCTGCAGCCAGTTCGTAGTCGTGACCGGGAGTGCGCATGGTGGTGCTCACCACGGTGCCGTCGAGCTGCACCGTCATCGGCTCTTCGACGATGAGCTCGTCGGGGTGCCGCGCGGCGACGCCGGACTGCACAGTGGTGACCAACAGAGTCTCGCTACGGCTACGCGGCGCCATCGCTGCGACGGTAGCCGTGGATTGCGCGATTGAGAACCACGGCCGACATAGTGTTCGGCGCATGGAGACTCAGAACAACGGTCGAATCCTGGCTGCGGAGCTGGTCGGCACTGCCGTCCTCATGCTGGGCGGCCCCGGTGTGGCCATCTTCTCGGCGGAGGCCGTCGGCGTGCTCGGCATCGCGCTCGGCTTCGGCTTCTCGCTGCTCATCATGGCCTACGTCATCGGCCCGATCAGTGGCTGCCACATCAACCCGGCGGTCACCCTCGGCCTCTTCCTCTCGCGCAAGATCGACGCCGCGCACGCCGTGTTCGCCGTCATCGGTCAGCTCGTCGGCGCCATCGGCGGCGCAGCCATCATCTACGGCATTGCCAGTGGGCGCGACGACTGGGAGCGCGGTCAGTTCGCCGCCAACCTGTGGTCGGGTCCGTACTTCGGCGTCGGCGCCGCCATCGTCACCGAGGTGGTGCTCACCGCGCTGCTGGTGATGGTGGTGCTGTTCACCACCACTCGCAAGTTCGCTCCCGGCTTCGGTGGCATGGTCGCCGGCCTCACGCTCACGCTCATCCACCTCATCTCCATTCCCATCGACAACACGTCGGTGAACCCGGCACGCAGCATCGCGACTGCGCTGTTCGCCGACTCGTCCTACGAGGCGCTGCAGCAGCTGTGGGTGTTCATCGTGTTCCCGCTCATCGGCGGCGTGGTCGGCGTCATCCTGTTCCTGATGCTCGACGACACTCGCCTGGAAGACACGATGCTCGTCGAGGTGCCCGGCCTCACCGAGGTGCGCGACACGGTCGACAAGGTGGCCGACGAGGCGATCGACGCCGTGGAAGACGCCGTCGACTGAGATGCCCTACGAGACGCTGCCGATGACCCCGGCGCAGCAGGAGATGTTCGAGGCCGCGCATGCCGCGTTCGCCAACGCGCACGCGCCGTACAGCAAGTACCCCGTGGGTGCCGCCGTACGTACTGCCGGCGGCCGCATCTACGCCGGGTGCAACGTGGAGAACGCCGCCTACCCGCAAGGGTGGTGCGCCGAAGCCAGCGCCATCGCCGCCATGGTCACCGCCGGCGAACGAGTCATCGTGGAAGTGCTCACGCTCAGCGACGGCACCACGATGGGCACGTGCTGCGGCGGCTGCCGCCAGAAGATCCGCGAGTTCGCCGCGCTCGACACGCCCATCCACTCGTGCGGCCCGGACGGGCTGCGCGCGTCGTTCACCCTCGAGGGCCTGCTGCCGTTCAGTTTCGGCCCCGAGAACCTCCTCCCCTGATGCTCAGAACCGTTCGCCGCTCGACGGCGTACTGCTGAACAAGGAGGTCGTCATGCGCATTTCCGCTCGTGCAACGTTGATCCCATTGGTGCTGTTCGGTCTGGCCGCGTGCTCGGACGACTCGGAGTCGTCGAGCACCGACTCGCCCACAACGGCCGCGCCCGGGGAGTCGACGCCCACCGCTCCCAGCGGCGGCGTCACCATCGCCGGCTTCGGCTTCAACACCGGCGACGGTGTCACCGCCGGGGAAGCCTTCACCATCACCAACGACGACCCGGCCTCGCACACCTTCACCGACGTGGGCGGTGCATTCAGCGTCTCCCTCAGCGGAGGACAGGAGGTCACGCTCACCGTCGACGAACCCGGCACCTACGAGGTGGTCTGCCAGATCCACTCGTCGATGTCGGGCACGCTCACGGTCAACTGAGCGGCGAGACGGTCGCGTAGCCTGGCCGGCGTGCCGTCGACGCGAGAGCCCTACCTCACCGCCAAGCTGCAGGGCTTCGGCACCACCATCTTCGCCGAGATGTCGATGCTCGCCGTCGCCACCGACAGCATCAACCTCGGTCAGGGCTTCCCCGACACCGACGGACCGCGCGAGATCCTCGACGCGGCCATCGACGCCATCAACAGTGGGCTCAACCAGTACCCGCCGGGGCCGGGAATGGCGGTGCTGCGCGAAGCCATCGCCGCGCACCAGTCGCGCTTCTACGGCGTCGACTACCGACCCGGCGACGAGGTGCTCGTTACGGCCGGCGCCACCGAGGCGCTCGCCGGCGCGCTGCTGGGCATGCTCGACACGGGCGACGAAGTGCTGGTCTTCGACCCGATGTTCGACAGCTACGCGCCGTGCATCGCGCTGGCCGGCGCAGTGGCACGCACCGTACTGCTGCGGCCCCCCACCTACGCGTTCGATCCCGACGAGCTACGCGCGGCCGTCACGTCGAAGACCAAGCTGATCCTGCTCAACACACCGCACAATCCCACCGGGCGAGTGTTCA
Organism: Actinomycetota bacterium; assembly: GCA_030685215.1. Classification (GTDB taxonomy): domain Bacteria; phylum Actinomycetota; class Acidimicrobiia; order Acidimicrobiales; family Ilumatobacteraceae; genus UBA668. Next base: position 5,869 of record JAUXQB010000261.1, on the reverse strand, counting down.
CGATGGCCGAGATGCAGTGCATCGCCGACCTGGCCATCGAGCGCGACCTCATCGTCGTCACCGACGAGGTGTACGAGCACCTGGCGTTCGACGGTGCACCGCACATCTCGATGGCGGCGCTGCCCGGCATGCGCGACCGCACGCTCACCATCTCCAGCGGCGGCAAGACGTTCAACACCACCGGCTGGAAGATCGGCTGGCTCTGCGGGCCGGCGCCGCTGGTGCAAGCGGCGCGCACCGCCAAGCAGTTCCTCACCTATGTGAACGGCGGCCCGTTCCAGCCGGCCATCGCCCTCGGCCTCGGCCTGCCCGACTCGTTCTTCCACGACGTCGCCGCCAACCTCCAGGCCAAGCGCGACCGCCTGCTGCCCGGCCTCCTCGACGCCGGGTTCATCGTGTATCCCACCGGCGGCACGTACTTCGTCACGGTCGACATCCGGCCACTGCAGCCCGACGGCGACGGCATGGCGTTCTGCCGCGCGCTGCCGCACCACTGCGGCGTGGTGGCCATTCCCAACGAGGTGCTCTACGCGAACAAGGCAGAAGGCCGGCACCTGGTTCGGTTCGCGTTCTGCAAGCAGCTGAGCGTCATCGACGAAGCGGTCGCGCGCCTGAAGACCCTCGGCAACCGCGCCCACTGACACTCCCCCCGGGGGTGTGTCAGCGGCGGTCGGGCAGGAAGCGGAATCGGTCGCGCACGGCGGCGACGGTGGCAGGCTCGATGTCGGCGAACAGGATGGTCTCGCCCTGCGATCCGGTGGCGAGCAGCTCGCCCAGCGGGTCGACGATGCGGCTGTCGCCGACGTACTTCAGCCCACCGCCCTCGCCCACCCGGTTGCAGCCCACCACGTAGGCCTGGTTCTCGATGGCGCGCGCCTGCAGCAACGCCATCCAGTGCTGGCGGCGCGGCTCGGGCCAGTTGGCCGGCACCAGGTACAGATCGGTGGTGGGCGCCAGCCCCCAGAACTCGTCGGCGAAGCGCAGGTCGTAGCAGACGAACGGGCTCACCCTGACGCCTTCGATCTCCACCTGCACCAGCTCGCTGCCTGCGCGGAAGTGGCGGTCCTCGCCGCCGAACGTGAACGGGTGGATCTTGCGGTAGCGGTGCACCGTGCCGTCGGGGCCGGCGAGCACGAAGCTGTTGGCCGGACGCGTATCGGCAGGGTCGCTGTCGGCGGGCACCTCCGGGCAGCTGCCGCACACCCACACGCCGTGCTGCACCGCCTGCTCCATCAGGAACTGCGACGACGGGCCACCCTCGGGTTCGCCCAGCGACGGGTCGTCGACGGCGAACCCGGTGGAGAACGTCTCGGTGAGGAGCACCAGTCGAGCACCGCCGCCGGCAGCGGCCGCCACCATCGGCGCCAGGCGCGCGAAGTTCGCCGCCCGATCGCTCCAGATGATGTCGTGCTGCACCGCGGCCAGTCGCATGGGCGCAAGCGTAGAGCCTTCCCGCGAGGTGCCGTAAGGTACGGACCGATGCAGGAGCTACGGACGGAGCCTCGTCAACGACGTAGTCGACAGTCGATCGACGCCATCCTCGATGCTGCCGAACGCCTCATCCACCACGACGGTCAGGTCAGCTTCACCGCCGCCGAGCTCGCGCACGGCGCCGACATGTCGATCGGGCGTGTCTACTACTGGTTCCCCGACATCGCCGCCGTCGTGGCCGCGCTGGTCGAGCGCAGCATGCAGCGCATGGTGCAGGTCTTCGCCACCGCCCTCGCCGGCGAGCAGCAGGCGACCACGCCGATCATGGTGCAGCGCGTGGTCGGCGCGCTGTGCGACCATGTCGATCGCAACCCGGCAACAGTGGCGCTGGCGCTCACCGGTGGCGCGCACGGCCAGGGCGAATCGCTGCAACTCAGCTTGGTGGAGATGGTGTCGCAGGTCGTTCGCGACCGCGTGCCCGGAGTGCCCGACGCCGAAGTGGAGCTGGTCTCGCGCACGGCCGTCGGCATCACGCTCGGCATGCTGCACGGCTACACGCGAGCCGGTGGTCGCAAGGCGATGCTGCGCCAGGAACTGGTGTACGTGCTGTCGGCGTGGCTGTACTCGCGCTACCCGTCGTCCGACGATCCCGTGTGGACCGACCCGACCTGGCCCATCCAGCCGTCGCGCCGCCCGCGCCCCGGCTACACCGAGTCGGCACCCGTCTGGCCGGCCCTCGCCCCCGGCGCCCCGCCCGACGGCGCGTGACCCCGCCGGATTCTGGACAGGAATCGTCCCACACTGGGTTCTGGACAGGAATCGTTCCGGCCGCCGGGACGATTTCGACCCAGTTCAGCCGAGCGAGCGGCGGACGAGTGGGAGCTCGAGGAGGCTGACGGTCTTGGCACCGCCGTCGGTGTCCTGCTGACCGACTTCGCGGAAGCCGATCGAGTGATGGAAGTGGAGCGACGCATCGTTGCGCGGGCGCACGTTGACCTCGCACAGCAACACCGGCCAGGCACCGGTGAACTGCTCGACGAGATGTGCGTAGAACCCGCGGCCGATGCCGTAGCGGCGGAAGTCGGGGTGCACCGCGATGCGGTCGAGGTAGAGGAACTCGGTGTACTGCCGGCTGAACCAGCCGTAGTTGAGGCTGCCGTACGGCTGACCCGGCCCGATGACCCAGCAGAAGCCTGCGAACGAGCCGTCGACCTCGGCCACCAACGCCGACTCGGCGAGCTCGGCGAGGCGGGCGACCTCCGGCGCGTCGAGCTCGTTGAGCTCGGGCACGTTGGCGTTGTTGAGGGCCAGCACCGGCTCGACGTCGTGCGCCGCGAACCTGCGGATGGAGACAGCGGGATTCAACACGGTCCCTGACGTTACTGCCGGGGGCCCAGTTTCGAGATCGTTCACCAGCTCGCTCTGGCACGTTTCGCAGTCCGCTCGTAGCCTGGGACCCATGATCTTCCGCCACAAGTCCGAGATGGTCAGTCCCGACGCCGCGCTCCCCGGGCGCACCGATCAGACCATGCCCGTCCCCGCGCAGCACTTCGTGCTCGGCACCCCGCTCACCGGCCCCTGGCCCGAGGGCACCGAGACCGCCGTCTTCGGCCTCGGCTGCTTCTGGGGAGCGGAGCGCAAGTTCTGGCAGACCGAGGGCGTGCACAGCACCGCGGTCGGATACGCCGGCGGCTTCACCCCCAACGCCACCTACGAGGAAGCGTGCAGCGGTCGCACCGGCCACGCGGAAGTGGTGCTGGTCGCCTACGACCCGGCAAAGGTGAGCTTCGAGCAGCTGCTGAAGGTGTTCTGGGAGAGTCACAACCCCACGCAGGGCATGCGCCAGGGCAACGACGTGGGCACGCAGTACCGCAGTGCCATCTACACCACCACGCCCGAACAGCTCACCGCAGTGCAGGCGAGCCTGACGATGTACCAGGAGCGACTGGCGGCCAGCGGCTTCGGCGAGATCACCACCGAGGTGAAGCCGCTCGGCGAGTTCTACTACGCCGAGCCGTACCACCAGCAGTACCTGGCCAAGAACCCCAACGGCTACTGCGGCATCGGTGGCACGGGCGTCAGCTGCCCCATCGGCGTCACGACCGCCGACTGAACTCCGCCAGCGCCAGCTGCAGCTCGTCGAGCGAGCGCACCATCTGGTTCAGCGAGCACTCGATCATCAGGTTCACCACTTCGTCGGGGAACCGCACGCGCCAGTCGGTGTGCATGCCGATGAGGTACTTGCCGGTGGCGTACGCATAGCCGAGCTCCCACGCGGTGCCGTCGTCGGTGGTGATGCCGTTGAGGTTGGCGACGACGACATCGCACTCGTCGATGCCGCGCTTGTCGTTCTCGAAGATCTGGCGCACGTTGAACTCGTCCTTCGGCGGGTTGTCGCGGTGCGGGAGGAACGTCTCGAACCCGGCGGCCGCGACCAACCGCTCGACCGTTTCGATCCACCACCGCTCGCCCTCGTCGAACAACGGCCCTGCCACGTACGCCTTCATGTCTCCCAGCCCTTCTGTCGGATGTCGTCGCCGTCGGCGTCGAGGCCGCGACCCTGCCAGCGCAACGTACCGGGCGTGGCGCTGAGCTTGGCGAGCAGCCCCTGCATCGGCGTGCCCTCGAGCGACACGATGGCATCGCGCGCCGCGTAGTGCGGGTCGGTACTGATGTCGCCCATGGTCATCACCGGCCCGATGGCCGCTTCCGCGCCGGTGAACGCACGCAGCACCTCCGCCTGTGGGTGCCCACCGCACCAGTCGGACATCACCTGCTCCAGCGCGTCGCGGTGCTCCATGCGCGCGGCGAACGTGGTGAAGCGTTCGTCGCCATCGACGCCCAGCACCTTCAACACTCTCGCCGCGACCGAATCGCTCGACGTGCTGAGACCCACCCACTTGCCGTCGCTGCAGCGGTAGGTGCCGCGCGGCACGCTGTAGGGCAGGCCGGCGCCGAGGCGCGGCTGCTCCTGCCCGGTGAGGCGGAACAGCCCGATGAGCGGACCCATCAGCTGGAACAGGCTCTCCAGCAGGCTGACGTCGACCACCTGACCCTGCCCGCTGTGCAGCGCGACCATGGTGGCGAACGCCGCCACCACTCCGGTGACCTCGTCGGTGAGCGCGATGGGCGGCAGCAGCGGTTGCCCGTCGGGTAGGCCACTGATCGCGGAGAGCCCGCTCATCACTTCGGCGATGGTGGCGAACCCGGGACGACCCGCGTATGGACCGGTCTGCCCGAAGCCGGTGACGCGGGTGATGACCAGACGCGGGTTCGACGCCAGCAGTTCGGTCGGGCCGAGACCCAGGCGCTCGAGCGTGCCCGGCCGGAAGTTCTCGACCAGCACGTCGGCCTCGGCGACGAGGCTGCGCAGCACGGCGAGATCGTCGGAGTGCTTGAGGTCGAGCGCGATGGTGCGCTTGTTCCGGTTCACGAGCTTCCACCACAGACCCTCCCCGTCGCGGGGATCGCGCCACGCCATGTTGCGCAGGCTGTCGCCACCGTCGGGCCGTTCGACCTTGATCACCGACGCGCCGAAGTCGGCGAGGTAGCGCGCGCAGTTCGGACCGGCCAGCACGGTGGACAGGTCGATCACGCGCAGGTCGGCGAGCGGGCCGTCGGCCGTGTTCACGGCGACCACCGCTGAAGGCGATCGCAGGCTTCGGCGATGTCGGCAGCGTTGCCGGCGTAGCTGAACCGGACGAACTCGTGCCCACGTGACAGGTCGAAGTCGAGGCCGGGCGTGGCGGCCACTCCCAGGTCGTCGAGCCATCGACCGCACAGTGCCATCGAGTCGCCGGCGGCCGCGGCGAGTGCGGCGACGTGGGCGTAGACGTAGAACGCGCCGTCGGCCTCGGCGACGTCGGTGACCCCCGCCGCGCGCAGGCCTTCCGTGAGCAGGCTGCGGTTCTCGGCGTAGCGCTGCACGTGCCCGTCGAGCTCGTCGGTGGCATCGAACGCGGCCAGCCCCGCCACCTGCGAGATGTGCGGGGCACAGATATAGACGTTCTGCTGCAGCCGCTCGACCGCATCGCGCAGGTGGTGCGGCACGACCATCCAACCGAGACGCCAGCCGGTCATGCTGAAGTACTTGCTGAAGCTGTTGACGAGCACCGCGTCGCGCGTGGCCGCGAGCACGGTGGCGGCCGGTGCGCCGTAGGTGATGCCGTGATAGATCTCGTCGGCGATCAGCTGCACGCCGTGCGCCGCGCACCATGCAGCCACCATCGAGAGTCGCTCTGCGGAGAGCACAGTGCCGGTGGGATTCGACGGTGACGCGATGACCAGCCCAGCGAGCGGGCCCGCCGCGTCGAGCAGTTCAGCGGTCGGCGCCCACCGACTCTCGTGACCGACCGGGATCGGCACCGGTTCGACACCCAGCGCGAGCAGCGCGTTGCGATAGCAGGGGTAGCCGGGCTCGAGCACACCGACGCGGTCG
>JAUXQB010000257.1 GCA_030685215.1 Actinomycetota bacterium | reverse complement strand
CCACCGACTCACACCCAGGTGGGGCCGCGACACGTGCGCTCGTGAACGTCTCCGGGGGCGGGGAGCGGGGGACGGGTAGGGTGCCGCCGTGGCTGTGCGTGTGCTGATCGTGCTCACCTCCAACGATCGCCGCGGCGCCGAGGTGGAAGGGTCGCAACTCGCAGCGCAGCTGGCGGCGATGGGGGTCGCGGCCGAGGTGGTCGCACTTCGCGGCGGGTCGGCCGACCCACTCGACGTGCCCGCGCTGGGCGCTCGGCCACTGTCGCCGAAGGTGCTGCGCGTATTGCGCCGCCGGGCACGTGACGTCAACGTGGTGGTGGCCTTCGGGTCGACGACGCTGCCGGCCTGTGCGACAGCACTGCTGGGAACGCGCACGCCGTTCGTGTACCGCAGCATCGGCGACCCCGCCCAGTGGGCCGGTGGTCGGCTGCACCGGTGGCGCACCGCGCGGCTCTTCGCCCGGGCCGCGCATGTGGTCGCGTTGTGGCCGGCGGGCGCGGCCGCGATCTCCCGCCTGTACGGCGTGCGCGCCGAGTCGACGTCGTGCATCCCCAACGCTCGATCGCCGCACGAGGGGGCCGTCGACCGTGCCGCCGCGAGGGCGCCGTTCGACCTCCCGCTCGACGTGCCGGTGGTGGCATGGGTGGGCGCGATGAGCGACGAGAAGCGACCGGCGACGGCCGTGGCGGCCGTCGCCGCGACCGCCGATTGCTGGCTGCTGATGGCGGGTGAGGGCACGCTGGTCGACGAGGTGCGGGCCGCGTGCCGACGAGAGTTGCCCGACCGCCACCGCCTCGTGGGTGTCGTGACGCCGCTCGAGCCGGTGTGGGCTGCCGCCGACGTGGTGCTGCTCACCAGTTCCACCGAAGGCATGCCGGGCGTGCTGATCGAAGCGGCGTTGCGGGGAGTGCCGGCTGTCGCCACTGACGTGGGCGCGGTGGCGTCGGTGGTCGACGACGGCGTGACCGGTCGGCTGGTGGCGGCCGACGCCTCGCCCGCGCAACTCGCTGCAGCACTGACCGAGACCGTCGATCGGCGAGCGGAGTGGGGCCGTGCCGCGGCGTTGCACGCGCATGCGTTCACCTGGCCCGAGGTGTTGCCACACTGGGTGGCGCTGCTCGGTCGTGTGGGAAAGCCGGGCCGCTGACTCGCCGCGCACCTAACGTGGGAGGGTGCGCGCATTGGTGACTGGGGCAGCAGGGTTCATCGGGTCGACGCTGTGCGACCGCCTGCTCTCGCTCGGGTGGCAGGTGCGCGGCGTCGATGCGTTCGTCGACTACTACGACGTCTCGATCAAGCGACGGAACCTGCAACGGGCACTCCGGTGCGATGCGTTCCAGCTCTGCGACGCCGACCTGCGCACGGTTCCGCTCGAACCGCTGCTCGACGGAGTCGACGTGGTGTTCCACCTGGCCGCCCAGCCGGGTGTGCGCACGTCGTGGGCCGAGGGCTTCGCCGCGTACGACGACCACAACGTCAGGATGACGCAACGGTTGCTGGAAGCCGTGCGCGCCCAGCCCTCGACACGGATGGTGTTCGCCTCGTCGTCGTCGGTCTACGGCAACCCGCCCCGCGTGCCCACCACCGAGGCCGACCCCACGCGGCCGTTCAGTCCCTACGGCGTCACCAAGCTCGCCGGCGAGCACCTGTGCCGGGCGTACTCCGACAACTTCGGTGTGATCGTTACGGTGCTGCGCTACTTCACGGTCTACGGGCCGCGCCAGCGCCCCGACATGGCGATCCACCGTCTCGTCGAGAGCGCGCGGCTCGGCACGCCGTTCACGCTGTTCGGCGACGGCTCGCAGGTGCGCGACTTCACCTTCGTCGACGACGTGGTCGCGGCGAACCTCGCTGCTGCTGCAGCCGAGGCGGCGCCCACCGATCCCGTGAACGTGGCGGGTGGCTCGTCGACCACGCTGCTCGAACTGGTGAACATCGTGGGCGACGCGGTGGGGCAACCGGTGCCCGTGGAGTGGTTGCCGGCGCAACCCGGCGATGTCGCTCGCACGGGTGGCGACGTGCACCGCGCGGCCTCGTTGCTCGGCTGGTCGCCGGCGGTGACGCTCGAGCAGGGCGTCGCGCGTCAGGTCGAATGGCATCGAGCCACGCTGGTGTGAGGATCCTCCACGTGATCGACAGCCTCGGTGCCAGCGGCGCCGAGCACTCCACGGCGGCCGTCATGCCGCTGCTGCGTGCGAGAGGGCACCAGGTCGCAGCCGCCACGCTCTACGACGCCGGCTTCGGCGACGAGGAGCGCCTGCGCGACGATGGGTTCGCCGTGCAGCCGTTGCGGGCGGCGCGCTTCGTCGGTCGCGTTCGCGAGTTGCGCGCTCGCATCCGCACCGAGCGGCCCGACGTGGTGCACTCCACGTTGTTCACCGCCGACATGGTGGGCCGCCTGGCCGCGTGGCGCACCGACGCGAAGGTGGTGAGCAGCCTGGTGAACACCACCTACGACCCGGCTCGCCGCAGCGACCCGCACGTGCGCCGCTGGAAGCTGCGCGCGGTGCAGCTGCTGGACTCGATCAGCGGTCGCCTGCTGGTCGACCGCTTCCACGCAGTGTCGGAGGGCGTGGCCGACACGAACGCTCGGGATCTTCGCGTGCCGCGCAGCCGCATCGAGGTGGTGCACCGAGGACGGTCGCGAGAGCACCTCGGCCACTGGTCGCCAGAGCGACGCGCCGGGGTTCGTCGATCGCTCGGCGTCGCCGACGATGTGCAGCTCGTGCTGGCCGTCGGGCGCCAGGAGCATCAGAAGGCACACGTCGATCTCGTCGCTGCCGCGGGTCTGCTCGCCGCCGGCGGGTCTCGCGTGAGCGTGCTCGTCGCCGGCCGCGAGGGCAACGCCACCACTCGCCTGCACGACGCGCTGGAGCTCGACGCGGCAGCAGCGGCCGTGGTCACCCTGCTCGGGCATCGCCACGACGTGCCCGACCTGTTGTGCGCGGCCGACGTGCTCGCCATCCCGTCGCTGTACGAGGGCACCGCCGGCGTGGCGTTGGAGGCGATGGCGCTGCGTTGCCCGGTCGTGTGCACCGACCTCGACGGGGTGCGCGGTGTGCTCGCCGACGATGTGAACGCACTGCTCGTGCCGGTGGGCGACCCGCGGGCCATGGCCGACGCGCTGCGTGCGGTGCTGGGTGACGGCGAGCTCGCCGAGCGCCTCCGTGACACCGGGCTGGCCGACTTCGACGCGCGGTTCACGATCCACGTGGCGGCGGCGGCGATGGAAGCGTTCTACGAGCGGGTCGTGTCCGGCGACCTGAGCAGGTCGACATGATCACGTCGTCGCCGGCCGTGCGTGTGCTGGGCAGCCGACCGATCAGCAGCGCGGTGTGCACCATCACGGCGAACCGCCTCCGGGCGGTTGCGTACCACGCGGTGCCCGATCCGGTCGCGTTCGATCGGCAGCTCGCCGAGTTCGTGCGTCAGGGGTTCAGCACCGTCACCGGCGCAGCGGTGGCCGACGCCTTGCACGGCGGCGCTCCGCTCCCGACTCGAGCGCTGTGGATCACGTTCGACGACGGCGACGTCAGCGTGGTGCGTGCCGCGCTGCCCCTGCTCGCCGAGCGCGGCATGGTGGCCACCGCGTTCCTGTGCGGCGGCTGGATCGACTCCACCGTGGCACCGTGGTGGAGGGTGGTGGAAGCGGCGGTCGAACCCGGTGCGCTGACAGCGACACGGATGGCGTTGAAGCAGGCCGACGATCGACACCGCCGCGATGTGGTGGCCGACATGGCTGAAGGGCTCGCGGTCGCCGGTACGCCGGTGGTCGGTCGCCAGTGGACCGCCGGCGACATCACCGCATGGACGGCCGCGGGGAACGACATCGGGAACCACTCCTGGGACCATCCGTGCCTCGATCGCTGCGACGACGCCGAGCAGCGCCGGCAGGTTCGACTGGCCCACGAACGACTGACCGAGCTCACCGGGCGTCATCTCGATGTGTTCGCCTGGCCCAACGGCGATGCCGCGCCCGCGGCACTCGACGAGTTGCGCGCCTTGGGTTACCGGTTGGTCGCCGCCTGCGATCACCGCCTCGCGGCGCGTCACCCGGACCCGTGGCAGCTGTCGCGGCTGCGGCTCGACACCACGGTCGACGTCGCCCGCACCCGCGCCGTGCTGTCGGGCGCGCACTCGGGCGCCTTCCATGTGTGGCGGCGAATCCGTGGAGGAGGGCCGTCGAGTGCCGTCACCTGACGTCGACGTGCGCCTCGCCGGCGAAGCCGACACCGATGCAGTGCTGGCCGCGCTCGGCGACGGCTACGGGCGGCCGTTCGACCGCGAGTGGTTCCGCTGGAAGCACCTCGACAACCCGTGGGGACCGTCGCGATGCTGGGTCGCGGCAGACGATGGCGGTCTGCTGGGCGTGGTGTTCGCGATGCCGTGGCGGCTGATGGCGGCGGGCGATTCGGTCGGGTGCCGGCGTCTCGTCGACGGTGCCACCACCGTTCGTGCTCAGCGGCGTGGGGTGTTCCGCGCGGTCGTGAAGGCCGAGCTCGACACAGCGTCGGGGTCGCCCGGCCTGGTGATCGCGACCGCAACCCCCGACGCGCGCGATGCACACGTGAAGAACGGAGCCGTGGCGCTCGATCCCATCCGCTCCTACCACCGGCCGGTTCGATGGGCGCCGGCCAGGCTGGTGCACGGCCCGAAGGTGCTCGACACCTGGACCGCGCCGCCCGGCGATCGGCTCACCTCGTCGTGGGATGCACCTTCACTGCGGTGGCGGACGGATGCGCGCAGCGCCGTCGAGTACGAGGCGTCGGCGCTGGCGCACGCGACGCGGCCACACGGCGCAGTGCACCGCACGGTCGGCGGCGCCGTCCGCACGCTGGTGCTGGCATCGACGTGGGGCGATCCGGCCGACGTCGGTCGCCTCGTGCGCGCGCTCGCATGGCGGACGCGGGCCGTCGCCGTGCTCGCCCCGGCCGGCCCGGGCACACCTCGCCCGCAGTCGCGCCTGGGTGTGTCGCGCGGTCAGTCGCTGCTCTGCGTGTGGGATCAACGGCGCGGCGCGTCGGGCGACGCCTCGCACCGTGAGCGCTGGTCACTCGACGGCCTCGACCTCGAAGGCGTCATCTAGCCGGCGACCGGCCATGAAGGCGATGCGACCCTCCCCGTGCGTGTGGTCGGGTGAAGTCGTCAGGTGGCCGGCCACGTGGGGGAGAAGACGAACGACTCGACGATCGGCATCGCCACCTCTGCCAACGCGTCGAAGCCGGGATGGCCGCTGTCGTCGATGGCGATCGAGACGGTGCGTCCGGGAAGCACATCGATGAGGATGAACCGCATGCGCTGGCCGGGAAAGATCCCGTAGTTGAACGGGTCGGGAATCGACGTTCGAGAGACGATCAGAATGACACCCCAGTCGCACACTGCCGCCCCCTCGGCGATCTCGGCATCGACCACCTCCGCCTGGAGGCCTCCGATCGTCATCGTCGAGCGGGTCGCATTCAGGGTTGGCAGCGCCACCATCCAGGCAGCGATGGCGGATGCACCGGTCCCGACCGTCGGGTCCGGCTGATCGGTGGGCCCGACGCTGCAGTCGTCGGAGTCCGGAGCAGCCGCGGCGACGTCAGCCCACGACCGCAAACCCCAGGCTGGCTCCGGGTCTCCGTCCACACTCTTCTCGTAGTCGTCGGCACTTCCCAAGAACAGCGCTGCCTGTGAGTCGTAGGTCACAGCCCAACCATCCGGCAGGGTGAAGGTGGCCTGGCCGTAGGTGAACTCGCCGTATGGGTTCCAGCGGTTCGTCGAGTAGGTGCCGGCCTCGACGATGCCGAGGCAGTTGCGACCCTCCAACTTGCACGCGGTGTGGGTCCATTGCCCCTCGAGCGCTGCCTGGCGCGGTGCGCACTCGTCGTCGTCGGCGGTGAGCGTGAGCGTCGTGGCTTCCGGTGAGAGGCTCCAGCGATAGCGACCGACGTCTCCGTCGAGGCAATCCAGGACGTCGCCTACGAGCGTCATCTCGATCGTGTCGGCGTCAGTGGCGACCAGATCGGAGTCGAAAGCCTTGGGGTTGTCCGCGATACCGGTCTCGTAGACGACGAACCCGTCGGAGATGTCGACGAATGCGGCTGCGGTCCCTGTGCCGAGGTTGCCGACCGCCCGAGGTGGGCCGACCCATCGGTCGACGAGCACCTCGGGAACTCCTCCCGATTCGGTGCTGGCTGCGGTGGTCGCGGCGCTGGTGGTCGCCGTTGTTGCTGCCGGCTCCGTCGACTCGACCGGTGACCCCTCGGTGCTGGCCGTTGCGGGAGCGGACGTGTCCGGTTCGCTTCCGCAAGCCGCGAGCACCCCGCAGAGCACAGTCGCGATGATCACGATTCGGTGACGCCTGTTGGTCATGTCGTTCCCCTCCCCATTCGGTTGTGACGGGCAGACGCCGTGAGCAGCGAAAACGCTCAGGGTGTGGCGGAGAGAACCAAGGAGTCGATGACAGCAGTCGCCTCATCGAGCAGCGCGGCGTACTCCGACGGGGAGCGCTCGCTCGTGATCACCAGTGCCAGCGTACGGTCGTCATCCAGGTCGACGAGAACGATCCGCATCAGCTGACCGTCGTTGATCGTCGCTGACCAGGGGGTCACTGCGCCTGGCTTGGATGCGAGCACCGATGCTCCGCTGTCGCAGATCAGATCGGTCGCCGTGATGTCGATCGTCAGGGCCTCGTAGCCACCGACCTCACTGACCGCAGTGATCACCGCGAGTCCAGTCCTCGACGTCATGGCGTCGGCGATCGCATCCATGCCGCCCGTCCCAGCCGCCGTCGCTGGGCAGTCCGTCGTCGTGGCTGCCACATCGGCGAACAGATACACCCCATGGATGCCCGCCTCATCGCCGTCGGGCGGAAGCAGCGCGAGTCTGGCCTTGTCGTCGAGCGTGGATGTCCAGCCGTCAGGGACGGTGTAGGTCACTTGGCCGTAGGCGTCGCTGTCGAAGGGATCGAAGTTCACCGAAGCGTACGTCCCGGCCTCGAGCGTCCCGAGACAGTCGCTGCCTCGTGTGGGGCAGGCCGTGTGCGTCCACTGTCCGGCGAGGGAGTCCGCTCGGTCCGGACACTCGTCGTCGATCGCCTCCAGCGTCAAGGTCGTCGCCTGCGGGGACACGGTCCAGCGGTAGTCGCCGGTCGCGCCGGCGACGCAGCGCCCCACCTGGCTGGTGAGCCGCAGCACGAGTTCGCCAGGTGCGGCGACGGTGACGTCGGAGGTGAAGTCGTTGACGATGCCGCCCGACAGAAGCTCCAGTGATACCTGATCGGCGGTGAACACGAGGAACGCCGGGGCAGACGGGTCGGGTGTGCTGACAGCTGACGGCGGGGGCCCGACCCAGCGATCGATGAGCTCGGGGGGCAGCGAACCCGGGGTGACCGACGAGGTCGAAGAGCCGGAGTTGGTCGTCGGGCTCGAGGCGGAGGGTGGCGCGTCACGGCGAGCCACGGCTGCCAAACCGACGAACAACAGCACCGCCGCCGCAGCAGCGCCGGCGAAGGCGGTCCACCTCGTGCGCCGGCGCGGCTGCCGTGCCACAACTTCGACCGCATGCCCGAGCTGATCGGGCTGGCTGGGCGACAACGCCTGCGAGCGCAGCAACCCGGCGATGTCGCCTCGATACGTTGGTTCATCGGGTCGTCCGGCGCGGAGCGCCGCTTCCAGTTGTCGATCATCCATCAGTCGGCCTCCTCGCCGAGGCGGGTTCGTAACGTCGCGAGCGCTTGCGTGCAGTGGCTCCGTGCGGCGCTGGCGGTGATGCCCAGTGTCACGCCGATGTCCTCGAACGCGAGGTCGGCGCGAAAGCGCAGGAAGAGCACCGCTCGCTGGCGCTCGGGGAGATGGTCGACCTCGGACCACACCTGCCGACGCTCGAGATCGTCACCCGGATCCCCGGCATCTGCCGGATGATGGCGTGCATTCATCATCCGCAGACCTCGCGCGAAACGACGGTGCTCGTCCATGGCCAGCCGATATGCGACGTGGAACGTCCAGGCCTTCCTGTCTCTGATCGCTTGCCCGGCGCAGAGTGCATCGAACAGACGCAAGATCGATTCCTGCACCACGTCGGCAGCGGCGTCGTCTTTCACGCCGAGGCCGCGGACGAAACCGAACAAGGTCTGACCGTGCGCCCGTTCGAAGTCGGCCACGAAGCGGGCATGCGACCCCGAATCGGTCGTCACGGCGGCACGCATCACCTCAGAGTCCACGAAGGGAACAGGGTCGCGCGCGATGAGCATCGCTCTGCCGACGCTGCGGCACACGAAAACGCTCAGGTGCGCTCACCGCTCCGGAGATTAGAACGAGCGACACCAGCCGTCGGTCCGAGATCGCGTGTACTCCGGAGTACTGCGGGTGCCTGGTGCGAGCCGGCTCGGCCTGGGAGGCGGACGTTCGCGAAGCCCTTCATCACGGTACCCGTGATGAAAAGCTTCACGAGCGACATCGGCGAGCGGTCAGCGGCGGAGGCGGCGGGTGACGGCTCGCCGTGCTGCGTGCCAGGTGAGTGCGAGACCCTGCGTCGTCGACACCGGTCGAGTGGCACGGCGCACCCAGAAGGCGAGCAGGTCCGGGTGCACCACGTCGACGAGGCGGGGGCCGGCGAGCGCCATCTCGCTCGCAGCGCGCGTCAGGTCGGCGCACTCGCTGTTGACGTACACCAACACGTTCTGCCGGTAGAAGGACTCGACGCGCTCATCGTTCCAGAGTCGTGGGCGCACCAGGTCGAACGCTCGGTAGCCGTGCTGCGCGAAGCGGTCGGCCCACGCGCTCTGCGGTTGCAGGTTGATGTGGTCGGTGCCCAGCTGCCCGGGGATGGCCGCCGAGAACAGCACCACGTCGGAGAGCGCGCACAACTCGGCGACGAACCGGTCGGATCGAGTGGCCGGCAGGTGCTCGGCGACCTCGAGGCTGATGGCGAGGTCGAAGCGCTCGTCGAGCGGTGGGCCGGCGGTGGCGAGGTCGGCCGCCACGAACGAGTCGACCGGGATCTGCAGCCCGGCCGTCAGCGCATAGGGGCCGTCGACTCCGACCACGCGGGAAGCGCCGAGGTCGAGCGCCACGCGCAGCCAGGTGCCGACGCCGCAGCCGACGTCGATGACCGAAGCGGGACGCAGCAGTTGGTGCACGACCGGCAGCACCACGCTCGCGCTGCGGGCCGAGCCGGGAGCCTGGTCGCCGTAGAAGCCGTGGTCGTAGGGCGAAGCCGAGGCGGAGTGCGACACGGGGGCATCCTAGGGACCTGCGGTCGCGCCGTCGCCGCTGTCGCGTTCGTAGAATCGGCGCGCCATGCAGCCCGTGCCCGTCGAACCGGAGATCACCGTCGTGATCCCCACCTTCGACCGTGCGACGGTGGTGCTCGCCGCCGTGCAGAGCGTGCTCGACCAGGCCGGACCGCGCATGGAGGTGATCGTCGTCGACGACGGCTCGGGCGACGACACCGTCACGCGCGTCGCCAGCCATCCCGACCCTCGCGTGCGGCTGGTGCAAGCAGCGCACGGAGGTGTGTGCGCGGCGCGAAACCTGGGTGCCGCGGCCGCCCGAGCACCGTGGCTCACGTTCCTCGACAGCGACGACGTGGCCGCAGAAGGGTGGCTCGCCGCGCTCTGCGAACCACTCGCGCGAGGTGCCGAACTGGTCACCTGTGGAGCCGAGCTGCGCTACCCCGATGGCAGGGTCCGCATCGTCCGCCCGGTGCCGCTCGGGCCGGCGTTCGGATCGATCACCGCCCACTTCCTGGCCGGCACGTTCGCGATGCCGACCGAGCTGTTCCGTGCCGTCGGTGGATATCGAGTCGGGCTCACGTACGGCGAGAACACCGAACTGGGGATGCGGCTCGGCACCGAGGCGAGGGCTCGCGGCGCACGTGTCGCGGCCGACCCGCGGCCACTCGTGCAGGTGTCGGCGGTCGTGCGCGAGTACGTCGCTCGGCGGTACTTCGAGTCGGGTGTGGCCGTGCTGCGCGACACCGGCGAACTGCTGGCGAAGGACCCTCGCCTGCACGCGAGCTACCTCGCCATCACCGGCGTCGCCGCCTCGCGCGACGGCCGTGTGCGCGACGCACACCGGCTGTTGTGGCGGGCGTGGCGGGTGGAGCCGCGCAACTGGAAGCACGTGGCCCGGCTCGCTCGCTCGTGCGTACCGGTCAGGGCGCTGCGATGACGGAGTGCGTCACCGTGGTGATTCCCGCTCGCAACGCGGCGGCCACGCTCGCCGCACAGCTGAGCGCACTCGACGGGCAGCTCGGCGACGTGAAGTTCGACGTCGTCGTCGTCGACAACGGCTCCACCGACGACACCGCAGCGGTCGCACGCGGCCACCGGTCGAACCGCTACTCGCTGCGTGTGGTCGAGGAGGCCAACGCCGGCGTCAACTGGTCGCGCAACGCAGGCATCGCGTCGGCCCCCGACGGCCTCGTGCTGCTGTGCGACGCCGACGACGAGGTGCGTTCGGGCTGGGTGTCGGCGATGGTCGCGGCGTGCGAGCCGGGCACCTGGGTCGGCGGCGTGGTCGACTACGCCGCGCTCAACTCCCAGCGCACCAGGCTGCAGTGGGGCACACCGGTGGTCTCCAGTGTGGTGGAACCGGGCCCGACGGCGGCCGGCGAACCGTACGTCGACCGCACCTTCGGCTGCACGTGCGGCTTCCATCGCTCGATGTGGGAGGAGCTCGGCGGGTTCGACCACCGCCTCAGCGGCATCGGCGGCGACGAGACCGAGTTCTTCACGCGAGCGCACGCCGCGGGCTATCTACCCCGCGCAGCGCCGGCAGCGGTCGTGGCCTACCGGCTGCGGCCCGGCGTGGTGAACATGTGCCGCCAGCGGTTCCGTCAGGGGCGTCAGCAGGTCCGTTGGCTGGCGATCGCGGGCGACTCCAACAGACCCTCACTGCCCGATCGGCCCACCACTCGAAGGGCGCTGGTGAAGGTGGTCGTCGCGGCGCCCCGCTACCTGTGGTCGGCCGGCGCTCGGTACCAGTGGATGGCGTCGGTGAGTCGCCACCTCGGTCGGCTCACGGGCTACCGGTCGCTCGCCGGCTGACCCACGCTCTGCGCCAGAGCGAGCTCCACCACACTCGCGGTGCGCCGGATGCCACCTGCAGGTGGCGCACGAGCCGTGGCCTGCCTGCCG
This sequence comes from Actinomycetota bacterium, assembly GCA_030685215.1. Lineage (GTDB taxonomy): Bacteria > Actinomycetota > Acidimicrobiia > Acidimicrobiales > Ilumatobacteraceae > UBA668. The sequence goes on along the minus strand of JAUXQB010000257.1, from coordinate 19,937 downwards.
TGCAGTCGAACGCGATCCGCGCGGCCGTGGCGTCGAGACCATCGGTGCCGATGAGGCGAGCGGACAGTTGGCGGCGGAGCGCCCTGTGGTACCGCTGGAGGTGTCGCAGCCGAGCACGCACCGAGCCGGTCGGCGCGGCGCTGCCCACCAGCGACACCGCGGCCGCGTCGGCCCGCGCACGCATCGCCGACCGCTGTGCATCGTCGTGCCGCTTGGAGATGCCGTCGGGGTTCACCAGGTAGCGAGTGCCGACGTGCGCACTCCCGCCGTACTCGCCCACGGCCATCAGCCGCAGCCAGAGGTCGAAGTCCTCCACGGGGAACCACTCCTCGCGATAGCCGCCCACGTCGATGGCGACCTGCCGGCGGAACATCACCGCCGAGTGACAGAGCTGGTTGCCAGCCCACGCGGCCATCGCCAGCGCGCCGTGGGTCATCGGCGGTACGGGCCGACGGAGCACCTCGCCCGACGGCAGCGCGCGCTCGTAGGCGGTGGCGTGCAGGACGAGCGCCGGATTGGCAGCCATGGCCGCGAGGTGCGCGGCCAGCCGGCCGGGCAGCGCCAGGTCGTCGGCGTCGAGCCTGGCCACGAGCTCGCCACGGCTCTCCCGCAACCCGCGGTTGAGTGCGGCGACGAGTCCCAGGTTCACCTCGTGACGGACCACCCGCACTCGCGGATCGTGCGCGTAGCGAGCCAGCACTTCGGCGGTGCCGTCGGTGGACCCGTCGTCGACCACGACGACCTCGATCACGACGAGCTCGATCTCCGTGTCGCCCTGCGCCAGCACGCTGTCGATGGCCGCCGCCACGTGCTCGGCACCGTTGTGCACCGGGAGCACGAACGACACCAGGACCGACGAGGCCGACGTGTGCGGCGTGACGTCGGCGGCGAGTGGGTCGGGTGAGCGCATGCGGGATCGCGGCGGAGACGGCTGCAGTGAGCGCACTGTACCTACACTCGTCGTTCGTGAACGACACCTCGGAAGCCGCACCGAAGTCCATTCGTGCGCTCATCGAAGGTCATCGCCTCGCCACTGCAGCGATGTCGATCACGTCCACCCTCGGCGGCCTCACGGAGGCCCTGTTCCTGGTGCTGGCCACCCGCCTCGCCTTCGCCGTCACCAAGGGTCAGGACGAAGTGGGTGTGCTCGCCGGTCGCTCGCTGAGCGTCAACGCAGCAGTGCTGGTCGCGTTCGCGCTGGTGGTCTCCCGCTTCCTGCTGTCGATGGTGGTCACGCGACTGGCGACGTCGATGACGGAACGCATCACGGTGGGTCTGCGGCGCCTGCTGCTGCACTCGTTCCTGCACGCCTCGTGGGCGCGCCAGCAGGCGGACCGCGGTGGCCACCTGCAGGAGCTGATGACGCACTACGCATACGCAGGATCCACGATGGTGGCGTCGTTCACCGGACTGCTGTCGGCAGCGTTCGGGCTCGGCGCGCTGCTCACGCTCGCGGTGGCCGTGGATCCGCTGGGCGCGATCGGTGTCATCGTCGGCGTCGGTGTCGTCGGTTCGATGCTGCGGCCGCTGCGCAAGGTCATCCGCCGTCGCTCGGCGGCCACCTCCGCCGCCGGCATGGCCTTCGCCACCGGTACCGGCGAGGTGGCCCACCTCGGCCTGGAACTGCAGGTCTTCGGCGTGCAGGAACCCGTCGAGCGACATGTCAACCAGCTGATCGACGCCGGCTCCGCGAAGTCGTACCGTCTCGGCATCGCCCGTGGGCTGGTGCCCAACCTCTATGCCTGCCTCGCGTACCTCGTGCTGGTCGCCGCCCTCGGACTCGCGACGCTGACGGACTCCACCGACCTCACCTCGCTCGGCGCGGTGATGCTCGTGATGCTCAGGTCGCTCAGCTACGGCCAGAACATCCAGGTGCACGCCGCGTCCATCGCGTCGAACCGTGCGTTCGTGGCCGAGCTCGCCGACGAGATCGACAGCTACCGTGCCGCGGCGGTCGCCACCGACGGCGAGCCCGTGGGATGGGTCGGCCCGCTCACGCTGGATCACGTCAGCTTCGAGTACAACCCGGGAGAACCCGTGCTCAGCGACCTCGATGCCACCATCGAGCCGCTCGAAGTGGTGGGCATCATCGGGCCGTCGGGCAGTGGCAAGACCACGCTGGTGCAGCTGCTGCTCGGTCTGCGCCCGCCGACGAGCGGGCGGGTGCTGGCCGATGGTCGCGACATCGCCACCTTCGCCCGCCGCGAGTGGGTGCGCAAGGTCACGTTCGTGCCGCAGACGCCGCGCCTCATCCGCGGCACCATCGCCGACAACATCCGCTTCTTCCGCGACGACATCTCCGACGAGCAGGTCGAGCGTGCGGCCAAGCTCGCCCACATGCACGACGACGTGGTCGGCTTCCCGGAGGGCTACCAGCGCGAGGTCGGCGAAGGCGGCGGCCAGTTGAGCGGCGGGCAACAACAGCGGCTGTGCATCGCGCGGGCGCTGGTCGAGTCGCCCGACGTGCTCATCCTCGACGAGCCGACGAGTGCACTCGACGTGCGTTCCGAGTCGCTCATCCGCGAGACCCTCGCCGGGCTGCGTCACCAGATGAGCGTCGTCGTCATCGCGCACCGCATGTCGACGCTGGAGATCTGCGACCGCATCATGGTCATCCAGGGTGGCGTGTTGAAGGCGTTCGACACGCCCGAGCGGCTGCAGGGCGAGAGCGAGTTCTATCGCGAGGCGCTCACGCTCTCCGGCCTCGGCGGCTGACGCGTGGGGCCGAGCGCGGTCAGTGCACCTTGCGGTCCAGGTCGGCCCAGTACGGCTCGCGCAGCTTGAACTTCTGCAGCTTGCCGGTGGCGGTGCGGGCCAGTGAGTCGCGGAACTCGACGACCTTCGGGCACTTGTAGTGCGCCAACTTGGTGCGGGTGTGCGCGATGACGTCGGCCTCGGTGAGCGTGCTGCCCGGCGTGGTGACCACCAGCGCCAGCACCATCTCGCCCCACTTCTCGTGGGGCACACCGATGACGGCCACCTCGGCCACCTCGGGATGGCTGAACACCGCGTCCTCCACCTCGATGGAGCTGACGTTCTCGCCACCGGTGATGATGACGTCCTTCTTGCGATCGCTGATGCTCACGTAGCAGTCGTCGTCGATGATGCCGCCATCGCCGGTGTGGAACCAGGTGGGCCCGTTCGGGTCGTCGCTGGCGGTGTGGATGGCGTCGTCGGTGGCCTCCGGTTGCGCCCAGTAACCACCCATCACGTGGTTCCCGCGGGCCAGGATCTCGCCATCGGGTGAGATGCGCACCTGCACCCCGATGGCGGGCGCGCCGGCCCTGCTCAACTTGACGGCGCGGTCGGCGGGGGAGAGGTGGTCGTACTCGGCACGGGTGCGGTTCATGGTGAGCAGCGGCGTCGTCTCGGTGAGGCCGTAGATCTGGATGAACTCCCACCCGAGTTCGGTCTCGATGCGCTCGATGGTCTTGGTGGGCGGCGGTGCACCGGCACACACGATGCGCACGCGGTCGCGTCCGGGGATGGGGCCTTCCCAGTGGCCGGCGGCGTCGAGGATGGCGTTGGCGACCGCCGGCGCGGCGCACATCACCGTGACCCCGTGCCGCTCGACGCGTCGCAGGATCTCGGTGCCGTCGATCTTGCGCAGGATGATGTGCTGCGCGCCCATGCCGGTGACGGCGTAGAGCACGCCCCAGCCGTTGCAGTGGAACTGCGGCAGGGTGTGGAGGTACACGTCGCGATCGTTGATGCCGAGCTGCCATCCGAACGTGGTGGCGTTCAGCCAGATGTTGCGATGCGTGAGCTGCACGCCCTTCGGTCGTGCGGTGGTGCCACTGGTGTAGTTGATGGTGGCCGTGGCGTCCTCGTCGTACGTCCACGGCTTGGGTTCGTCGTGTTCGGCGGGCGCATCGGTGGCGCTGCCGATGACGAACTTGTGCTCGCACGCCACGTCGGCCATTGCCTCCTCCAGCTCGGGGTCGACCAGCAGCACTCGGGCGCCGCTGTGGGCGACGATGTACTTCACCTCTTCCGCGACGAGCCGGAAGTTGATGGGCACCAGCACGCGGCCGGAACCGCTGACACCGAACAGCGCGGTGAGCAGCCGGGCCGAGTTGTGGCTGACCATCGCGACGCGCTCACCCTGCTCGATGCCGAGTGCGTCGAGGTGTGCAGCGATGGCTCGGGCCTTCGCCGCCATCTCCCCATAGGTGAACGAACCCCACGACTCGGCGGGCTGGTCGGGCTCGTCGACCACACCGATGCGGTGCGGGTAGATCTCTTCGGCGCGGCGGAGGAAGTCGTTGACGGTGAGTGCAACCTGCATGGCGTCATTGTTACCGCGATGTGCCCTGCTGCGTGGCAGCCGACGGGATAGCGTCGATTCGACGGATCCTCAGCCAGGAACGGGTCGGATGACCGCGGACACACACTTCGAAGCAGTGCCGGCGCTCCCGCTCCACACGGTGCTGGCACACGGCGAGGTGCAGTGGGCCGCCGCCGGTGCGGAGGTGGTCGTCGCGCAGCCGGCACACGCCGTGGCGCACGTGCTCGACCCGGCCAGTGCGGTGCTCTGGCAGTGCCTCGACGGCGCGAGCCCGCTGACCGAAGTGATTGCCGACATCGCCGAGGCGTTCGGCGTGACGGCGGAGCAGGTCGCCGCCGACTGCGTGCCGGTGCTGCGGTCGTGGCTGGCCGCCGGCATCGTGCACGAGGGGCCTGCCGACGACCAGCGGGCGACCTCGCCGGCACCGCTCGAGCGCGCGTGGCGCCGACTGGTCGACCCGCCCGACACTTGAGGGAGCTGTGCGCGGTCCGTGTGGCCGCACGTCCTCACCATCGCCGTCGGCGACACCGTCGTCGTGGTCGGCACCGACGACGACCCGCTCGCCGCGCTCCTCCAGCCGATGCGCGTGCCGTCGGACGAGCATGCGCCCGACACCGCGGCGCGGATCGACTTCGGTGTCGAGCTGCATCCGCCACGCCCCGCCCACCGCGCGGCGCCGAGGTCGCTGCCCACGTTCCAGCACGGCAGTCGCGTCATCGGTCGCGCGGGCGACGTCGATGCGCTGCGCGACGGAGTGCTGCGCACGCTCGCGTCGCTCGCGGTTCCTGTGCCCGCCGGGCAGGTTCGACTCACCGGACTTCCGTTGCTGCACGCCGACGGCGTCGAGCTCGCGCCTCCGGCGGCGGCCACGGTCGCTCATCGCCGGCTCACCACCCGCGCTCGCCGGCCGCTGTACGTGTCGAGTGTGCGCGTCGACCCGACGACCCTGCTGGCCACCATCGACGCCCCGCTCGGTGCCGCCACCGATCCGCTGGTGGTGCCGTTGCGCACCTGGTGGCTCGACGGCGACGGTGTCGAGGCGGCGCAGCCGGCGACCCTCGGACGACTGGTCGCGCTCGCCGCGCACCGCACCGTCGACCCGTTGCGCGGCCCCGAGCGACACTCGATGCAGCTCGCTGCACTCGTGCAGTTGGTCGATCGACTGCCACCGGCGGAAGGTCGCTTCGGCACATGAGCGCGTACCGGCGATCGCCACGCGCGGTGTGGCGCGCGTCAAAGGGGATGCTCGTGGCCGCGGTGCCGCCGAACCCACCCACGCGCATCGCCGGATCGGCCGCGCTGGTCTGGAGCCAGCTGGCGGAACCGGTCACACTCGACGAGCTCGTCGATCGCCTCGCTCGACGGACGGGTGTGCTGCCGGAGGCCCTTCGATCCGATGTCGCCGCATTGCTCGCGCAGCTGCAACCGCTCGGCCTGGTCGAGGTGGTCCGATGAGTGCGTCGCGCACCGTCGAGCTCGTGTCACGGCTCACCACGCTCGACATCCACGACTGGTCCGAGCCGATGGAGGTGGGCCCCACCGAGGTCGCCGAGGTGCTGGCGTCGGCCACGCACGAAGGGCTGGTGTGCCTGCTCGGCGCGGCGATCGACCGTTCGTTGGTGCTGGTCGACGATCGATCGGCGGAGATGGTGCTGCACGCGTGGACCGAGCTGATGGCGCGGTCGGTGCAGCTCGATCTGTTGCTGCTCGAGGTGAGCGAGCGACTCGCCGCCGCCGGCGTGGCCAGCCGGGTGCTCAAGGGCGTCGCCGTGGCATCGCTCGACGAGCGTGATGCGGCGTGGCGGTCGTACAACGACGTCGACGTGCTGGTACCGAGCGGCTGCCTGCTCGCAGCGGCCGACGCGCTCGCGCCGCTCGGCCTGCACCCGGCCACGCCGCCGCTGCGCCGTGGATGGGCAGGGCGCTACGCGAAGGGCCTCACGCTGCTGCACGAGTCGGGCGCGCAGGTCGATTTGCACCGTCTGCTCGCGACCGGCCCTCTGGGCACGCGTGTGCGCAGCGAGTGCTTGTTCGAGCGCGGCCGTCCGCTACGGGTGGGTACGGTCACCCTCACCGCGCTGGCCGACGAGCACCGCTTCCTGCACGCCTGCTACCACGCCGCGCTGGGTGGCATCCGCGGCGCCCGCCATCGCCGCGACATCCTGCTGCTCGCGAGCACCGTGGCCCCCGACGTGGTGATGGCCCAGATCGTCGACGGGTGGTCGCCCGCGGTGGTCCGCTCCGCCGTGCGATGGGCGGGCGCCGATGAAGGACTGCCCGCGGCCTGGGCACAGTGGTTGGCCGACGTGGAGTGCGACCCCGCCGACGACGAGCTCCTCACGCATCGCCCGGCCACCTTCGGCGAGCGGTCGCTCGTGGAGCTGCGTTCGCTGCACGGACCCGTCGAGCGGCTCCGGTTCGCCGCCGGGTTGGCCTGGCCGTCGCGCTCGCACCTGCGCAGCCGAGACCTCGGGCGTTTGCAGTACCTCCGCCGGCTCGGCCGCCTGCGTCCCAGCTCGGGGAGTGCGGGGTCGTCATGACCAGCGACTCCATCGAGCCGCACACGGTGGTGGGCCCGTCGGCACACGTGCACGCGGAGTTCCTCGACGACCAGGCAGTGCTCTACGACGTGTCGAACGCGCGGCCCGTGCTGCTCAACGTCTCGGCCTCCGCGGTGTGGGCGGCGCTCGACGGCACGACCTCCGTGGAACACATCGCGGCCCTCCTCGCGACGAGGTTCGGCGCCGACCCCGACACCGTGCTGCGCGACGTGACGGCGGCCGTGCGGAGTTTCGACGAACTGGGCCTGGTGATCGTCGTGCCCCCGGCGCCGGCCTGACACCCGGGTGGGTGGTCCCACTTCTGCGAAAACATCACCATTAGTCTTTCAGTGAATTTTGGCCAGGCCGATGAGCGGGAGAGCGGGGTGATGATGCGCGCAAGTCGAACCAACCGGCGCACTGCCATCCCCGCGGTGCTCGCCGTCGTCGCCAGCGCGTTGGTGTTCACCTCGACGCATGCTCCCGCCCCGGTGAGCGCCGCCGGCGAGACCATCATCAGCACCTTCTACGTGCCCCTGTTCGAGAACAACGCGCGTGCCGCACTGTTCAGTGTCAACGGCGCCACCGGCACGCAGCTCTCGTCCACCACCTCCATCACGGTCGGGGCCGACGGCGCCATCATCTACTACGACCAGTGGGAGGACGGCTACGAAGCCGCCCAGAACGTGCGCGTGCAGACCTCCACCCTGGTGCTCGGCGACGGCATCAGCGGCAACGGCGACGCGGCTGCGTACTGCGTGCCCGCTCGCTGCGCCGGCGACCTGCTGCCGGCCGGCGCGGTGCTGCGGCTGAACAACTCCGCCACCGTCGTGCCGGGTGCCATCACCACCCCGCGCAGCTCCGCAACCGTGGTGTTCGACGGCCGCGACAAGATCTCCTCCACCGACGGGTTGGCCGTCACGCACGCCACCTGGCCCACCGCGATCGACGCGCTGCACAGCGAGATGGCGGCAGCGTTCGACACGTCGCGCTGGGGCACGACGTTCTCGTCGCCCGTCGGCGTCAACACGCCGGCACAGGGCAGCGGCACCACCAGCTTCAGCTACACGGGCGTGGAAGTGATGGCTCGTGAGGCCGGCACGCAGGTGTTCATCGACACCAACAACAACGGCGTCTACACCGATGTCGGCGACGTGAACGGCACCACCATCGGCGAAGGCGAGACCGTCTACGTCAACGGCAACGTGCGCGAGGGCGCCAAGATCGTCGCCAGCAAGCCGGTGCAGGTGTTCCTGATGACCGGCGTCATCGGATCGAACTACGAGAACCGCTCGTTCCAGGTGTTCCCCACCGAGGGTCTCGTCAACGACTACGTCGCACCGGCGTCGACGGCTCGCACCACGGGCACGCTCTACGCCACCGTCCTCTACCTGTTCAACCCGCAGCTCACGCCGATCACGGTCACCGTGCAGACCACCGCGGGGTCCACCAACTACGTCATCCCGGCCGGGCAGACGCTCGACCCGGCGCCCACGTTGCCCGCAGGTTCCGGAGGACGGGTCACCTCGACCTCCACGTTCGCGGCGGTGGCCGGTGTCGGCACCCGCGAGTCGTCGGGGAACTCGCTCAACTACGACTGGGGCTACAGCCTGCTGCCGGCGCGCGTCATCACCGACTCGCTCGTGGTGGGGTGGGCGCCCGGTTCGCAAGACCTGTCGGTGGCCAACTACGACCCCGTGTGGGTGGTCACGCTCGCGCCCACCACGCTGTTCGTCGACTACGACGCGGACCCCACCACCGGTGCCAACACCGACCCCAACGGCAACCGGTACGACGTCTCCATCGCCGTGCCCGCAGCACTGGGGCAACTGCGCATCACCGACACCACCGACGACGACATGACCGGCGCACGCCTCTACACCGTCGACGGCGTCGGCGTGGCCGCCGCGTACGGCGAAGACCCTGCCAGCACCACCCCCGTCGCGTTCCCCGGCATCGACCTCGGCACCACGCTGTTCCCGGCGTGCGGTGCGCTGTGCATCCGCAAGCTCGCGGTCATCGCCATCGACATCGACGGCGACGGCCTCGCCGACCCTGGCGACACGCTGCGCTGGTCGGTCGAAGCGGCCAACACCGACTACTACGCGCTCATCAACCCGGTGCTGTTCGACCCGTTGCCCGCCGGTGTCACCTACGTGCCCGGCTCCACCCAGATCGTGGTCAACGGCGGCCCGCCCACGTCCGTCGCCGACGACGTCGCCCCTCCTGCTGCCACGCTCTTCCCGTACGACGAAGCCGGGCGGCAACTCGTCGCCAACATCCCGGTCGGCGGTGTCGCCACCGCCACCTTCGACTCCGTCATCGACGAGGCGTTCGTCGGCACCGAAGCGCTCTGCAACCGAGCCATCGTCACCAGCCAGCGCGAGATCATCCTCACCCCTGCCAACGGTGCCGACACCGGGTGCATCGCCATCGACGGTCTGCGCATCACGAAGTCGTCCAGCGCGGCCGGGAACCCGGTGCTGCCCGGCCAGACCATCACGTACACCATCGCCGTCACCAACTCGTCGTCGGGCACGCTCACCAACCTGGCCGTCACCGATCCACTGCCCGCCGGCCTCACCTGGGTGTCCACGGCCGTCACCCGCCCCGCATTCACGGTCAGCGCCATCGCCGACAACTTCGCCACCGCCGGTAGCTGGGCGGGCAGCACCGGCACCGTCGCGTGGTCGGCGACGTCGTGGACCGAGACCGACAACAGCGCCACCGCACCCATCGTCAACACCGGTCGAATTCGCAAGGTCACCGACCTCGGGGATCTCAGCGCGCAGTTCACGAACGGCGCCGCGTCGGGTGAGGGCATCACTCGCGTCGTCGGCAACCTCACCGGCTCCTCCGGCACCCTCGCATTCGAGAAGCGGTGCGTCGGGCTCGAGACCGGCGACAGCGTGTCGGTGCAGATGCGACCCACCGGTGCTGCGGCCTGGAGCACCCTCGCCACCTACAGCAACTGCAACGATGCCGGCTACGTGGCGGTGAGCCTCCCTCTCGCCGGAGGCCTGCTCGGTGCTGCGAGCGAACTCCGGTTCGTCGTCACCAACTCCTTCGGCGGCAGCGGCACCGACAACTTCTACGTCGACAACGTGCAGTTCTCGCTCTCCTCGCGAACGGTGTCCACCGTCGCCGGTGCGGCTCCTCCCACCCTGGTCACCCTCGTCGATCTGCTGCAGGGCGAGTCGGCCACGGTGGTGCTCACCGCCACGGTGGACGACCCGTACACCGCCACCGACGAGATCACCAACATCGCCACCGTGCGCAGCGGCAACGGTGTGGCGAAGGCCAGCGTCATCGACTGCGTGCGGTGCTTCGACTTCGCGGACGACCCCGCCACGTACAACGGCGGAGGCGGCACCAACCCGGCACGGGCGCGCGCCACGTCGCTGCGCACCTACATCGCCGACACGTTCCAGAGCCTCGGGTACTCCGGGTCCACCGGTTCGGCACCGTGGGCGGGCACCTCGTGGGCCGAGACCGATGCCGGCGGTGGTGGCGCGTCGGGCGGCGTCGTGCAGAACGTCATCGATGCCGCCACCCGTAGCGCCCGCCTCGGCAGCGCGTCGTCGACGACCGCAGTCAACACCGACCTGTCGCGCGCGGTCGGCGACCTGTCCGCGTACACGACGGTGGCGCTCGGCTTCGAGTACCGCTGCAGCAACATGGCAGCCGGCGACTCGGTGGCCGTGCAGGTCAGGCCCACCGCTGCCGCCCCGTGGGTCACACTGCAGACCTACACCAACTGCAACAACCCCACCATCTACTCGGGCGAGGAGATCCTGCTCTCGCCGGGCCAGTACGGAACGGCCACCTCACTGCGCTTCGTCGTGACGGCGGCGCTCGAGGCCGGCGAGTACTTCTTTGCCGACGACGTGCAGGTCCGCGCGGTCGCCGATGGCACCACGGCCGGCCCACGGCTGGGCACCGTGTTCGATCGCGAGGCGCAGGCGGGCGGGGGAGCATCACCGTTCCCCGTCACGCCGCCCGCAGCGCCCACCGGCGACGACACGCTGGGTCTCGACGACGAGGACGGCGTGGCAGTGCCCGCCGTCGACGTCAACACGATGATCCTGCCCATCACCATCTCCGACCCGTCCGGCGGCATCACCTATGTGAACGGGTGGTTCGACTGGAACAACGACGGCGTCTTCCAGACCAGCGAGTCGATGTTCGCCGCGGGCACGTTCGCCTCGGCCACCGGCGGGCTGACGGTGGTGAGCGGTGCCGGCCAAGCTCCCGGACCGGGCACCTACGACGTCACCATCAACGTTCCCGATCTGGAGGCCAACGGCTCCGGATACGTCGTGGGCGACACGCTCTACGGCCGGTTCCGAGTGGCCACCGAGCTGAGCGGCGTCACGTCCGCCGTGGGCGCCTCCGCCGACGGTGAGGTGGAGGACTACAGCTCCACGCTCAACACGCTGCCGGTGAGCCTGTCGTACGTGGGCTCGCGACGCGACGGCGGCGATGTCGTGGTGCAGTGGCGCACGGCGCAGGAGGTCGACAACCTCGGCTTCAACGTGTACTCCGGACCTGACGCGGGAGCGCTCACGCTGCTCACGACGGAGTTCGTGCCGTCGAAGGCGCCCACGTCGATCGAGTCGCAGGAGTACGAGCTCACGTTCACCACGGCAGCCGACACGTTCTGGCTGGAGGACCTCTCGCTCGACGGGGTCGCGGAACTGCACGGGCCGTACACGGTGGGCGAGACCACCGGCGACCCGAACCCACCCGTCGCCATCGACTGGGCGCCTGCCCGTGCGCAGGTGGAACGCACCGTCGCGGCCGAGCGGCGCGCCGCGCAGATGCGAGCGCGCGCCGAATCGCGCACGCGGCTCGCGGCACCCTCGGCGGCAACCGTCGGTCCCGTCGCACAGTTGGCGGTCACCGAGTCGGGCGTGCAACAGGTCACGTACGAGCAGCTCCTCGCGTCCGGGGTCGATCTGGCCGGCGTGCCCGCCGCGTCGCTGGCCGTCACCGACCGCGACGGTCCCGTCCAGATCGAGGTCGCCGGCCCCGCCACCTTCGGGCCCGGCTCCGTGGTGCGGTTCGTCGGCGAGCCGCTCGACACCCTGTACACCGACACCAACGTCTACCGCGTGCACATCGACCCCAGTCTGGCCCGGCGAGTCGCGCTGTTCGACCCGAGCGCACCACCGCCCACCAGCACCACCACGACCACCACCACGTTCGTGCGGCCCACCACGCCTGGGCCGCCGCGCCGGATGGAGGGCGAGAGCGAGGTCGAACAGCTGCGGCCGTCGCGCACCACCACGACCACCGCGCCGCCACCTACTGCGCCCACCACCACCATCGACCTGAACACCGACGACCCCGTCGTGCTGTACACGGCCACCGAGGCCGCCGAGGCCAACGTCGCATATTCGCTCACCGCCCCTGGCGACGACCCGTGGTACGACCGGATGCTCGTGGCCGTCAACGGCGTCGCCGCGTCGGGGTCCACCGTCGTCACGGTGTCCGAGCCGGTGGCCGGGCAGGCCGCCACGGTCTCGGTCGACCTGTGGGGCATCACGCGCGATGCCGCGCCGAACGAGCACCACGTCCGGCTGCTCGTCAACGGCGTCGAGATCGCCGACACCCTCTTCGACGACAACGCGGCGCTGCGCCTCGCGGGCTCGGTGCCGGCCGGCGTGCTGGTCGCCGGCGACAACACCATCGAGGTCGAGCTGGTCGGCGACACCGGTGTGTTCGTCGACATCGTCGCCATCGATGCATGGGAGATCGCCTACCAGCGAGCCACCGTCGCAGTCGCCGGCCGGCTCGATCTTGTCGCCACCGGCGACCGCATCGACGTGTCGGGCCTGCCGTCGCAGGGCACCCTCGCCTATCGGGTCGGCGCCGACGGCTCGGTCACCCGGCTGGTCACCACCAGTACTGCCGGAGTCGTGCAGGTACCGGGCAGCGCCGAGCAGCAGCGCTACGTGCTCAGTGCGCCGGGCGCGGTTCGTTCGCCGGTGGTGTCGCCGGCAGCGCCTGCCGCCGATCTCCTCACGGGCACGGCCGACTACCTGGTGGTTACCAACAGCGTGTTCACCGCCTCGCTCGCGCCGCTGGTGGCGTACCACGAGTCGCAGGGGCGCACCGTGAGGGTGGTCGACCTGGCGACCATCTATCAGGCGTACAGCCACGGTGTGGTCGACGCTGCGGCCATCGACGACTACGTCGCCGACGCGGTCGCTGCCCTCGACGTGCGCTGGGTGTTGCTCGTCGGAGCCGACTCCGTCGACTACCGCGACTACGACGGCGACGGCTCGTTCAGCCTGCTGCCGTCGCTCTACGGCAGCACCGGGTTCAGCGTCACCTTCGCCCCCATCGACCCCGCGTACGCCGACGTCGACGGCGATGGCGTGCCCGACGTGGCGCTCGGTCGCATGCCGGCTCGCACGCCCGCCGAGCTCGACACGATGATCGACAAGACGCTCGCATACGCCGCGCAACAGTCCACTCAGTCGGTGCTGCTCGTCTCCGATGCGGCCGACGGCATCGACTTCGCGGCGGCCAACGATGCGTTGTCCGACGAGTTCGACGGGTGGGCCGTGCGCCGGTCCGACATCGACCGGCAGGGAGTCGACGACGCTCGCGGTGAGGTGCTCGCGGCCATCGACGACGGTGTCGCGCTCACCTTCTACCTCGGCCACTCCGGCTCGCAGGAGTGGACCGAGCTCGGCCTCTTCGACGCCACCATCGCCGCCGCGCTCGCCAACCCGACGCCCACCGTGGTGGTGCAGTTCGGTTGCTGGAACACCTACTACGTGGCCCCCGACGCCGACACGATGGCGCACACGCTGCTGCTCAACTCCAGCGGCGGCGCGGCCGCGGTGCTCGGCTCCTCCACGCTCACCGCCTCCGGCAACAACATGCAGCTCGCCGGTTTCCTGGCCACCGCCATCGCGGCCGGCAACCTCACGATCGGCGAAGCGGTGCTCGCGGCCAAGCACGATCTCGATCGAACCGCCGGCGGCAACACCACCGACGTACAGTTGGGATGGACGATCCTGGGCGACCCGGCAATCCCAGCAGGAGGCATCGGGTGAACAACCCACACGACGTCGGCACCACCGAGGAGCCCGGCCACGATCGCCGCCGGTTCCTGCAGCGCGCCGGTCTCGGCGCGGCGGCGGTGGGCGCGTGGGTGGCCCCGCAGGTGCTGTTCACCGCGTCGGCCGCCGCCGGCTGCACTCCCATCACCAAGCTGCTGCAGATCGTCGCGTGCAACTGCCCGGTCGGCGCCGGCTCGGTCACCACCACCGACCCGAACCTGCCGTCGTGCGCACCCGCCGGTTGGGCCGCCGGTCGCAACGACGGTGTCACCTTCACCTGCGGCGCGCTCGGCGGCAACGCCTGCTGGGGAGGGTTCATCAGCATCACCAGTTCGGGCTGCAGCCCCGCCGCCGGTCGCGCGGTGAAGTTCTGCCCGAACGCCTCGGGCACGAAGTACTCCTGCGTCACCGGCACCGTCAGCGGCGGCACCATCACCTTCCCGCTGCTGAGCAGCGCGGAGCGGGCGGCCGGATGCGTGTACATCGACTACCGCATCACGGTGACGTGCTGCACGTGAGCACGCGCGGCCTCGCCGCATGGGGCTTCGGCTTCCGCTTCGAATCCGACGACCAGCTGCTCGCCGATGTCGTGGCGCGCTGCTATCGCGACCTGCCGCGGTGCACCGACGCGCCTCACGTGCTGCGGGCCGCGCGCGCACCGCACGGTGTCGGCTTCCGCGTCAGCGTCGAGTCACCCGACGGTTCGGTGGAGGAGTGCGGCGACGGGCGTGCGCGCGACGCGGTGCTCGAGCTGCTGCACTGGGAGATCAACCGGCGAGCACTGCGCTCGGTCGCCGATCGCACCGTGCTGCACGCGGTGGTCATCGGTGGGCCGGCGGGCGCAGTGGCGCTGTGCGGCCCGTCGCACAGTGGGAAGAGCACGCTCGCGGCAGCGGCCGCCCTCCGCGGGTGGCGGCACCTGAGCGACGACATGGGACTGATCGATACGGGGCTGATCGACGCGGGGCTCGCCGACACTGGGCTCGCCGACACGCGACGGGTGACCGTCGCGCCGTACGCGCGCCCGATAATGGTGCGCCTGGGTGGGCGCGGGCTGCTCGGCGCCGCGGTCGACCCGCCCGCAGAGCATCGCCAGTTCTTCGGCGACGAGTGGTTCCTCCCCGCCAGCGACCTCGGCGCGGTCGTCGGGCCCGATCCGGTGCCCCTCGTCGGCGTCGGCTTCCTCGAATGGCAGCCGGCCGCCTCACTCGCGCCGATGAGCCGCGCGGAGGCGCTGCACGACCTCACCCTGCACTGCGCCACGGTCGCCGCTCGCGGCGCGGCGGGCTTCAGCGAGCTCGCGCGAGTCGCTGCGTCGGTCCCGAGCTTCCGCGTGGGCCTCGGCACCCCCTCCGACGCACTCGACCTGCTGGAGCCACTGATCCGCCCCGGTGCGGCGTCCCGCTGATGCAGCCTGGCGGGCAGGTACCCTGAGCGGCGACATGTCTGACAACAACCGCCCTCAGCGAGCCCAGCGGCGTTCCCGCCCCGCCCCCCGGCCCGCCGAGTACCGAAACGCAGCCGTTGCGCCGGTGCTCACCCTTTCCAAGGCCGACTACGTGCCCACCGGTTTCATCGATCTCGGCGTGCCCGAGAACGTCGACTTCGGCCTTGCGGCCGCCGGCTTCACCACTCCGTTCGCCATCCAGACCAAGGCCATCCCGGTGGCGCTCACCGGCCGCGACGTGTGCGGCCGCGCCAAGACCGGTTCCGGCAAGACGCTCGCGTTCGGCGTGCCGCTGCTGGCCCGTCTCACCAAGGACGGCGAGCCTCGCCGTCCGGCCGCGCTCGTGCTGGTGCCCACCCGCGAGCTCGCGCTGCAGGTGGCCGAAGTGCTCGCGCCGGTGGCCATCGCCTGCGGTCGTACCGTGCTCGCCGTCTACGGCGGAGCCTCGCGGCAGCAGCAGATCGAAGCGCTCAACCTCGGCGTCGACGTCGTGGTGGCCACTCCGTTGCGCCTCATCGACCTCCTCAAGGAGAACGAACTGCAGCTCGACGCGGTCGAGATCCTCGTGCTCGACGAGGCAGATCGCATGGCCGACGACGGCTTCACGCCGCAGGTCGAGTGGATCATGCGCAAGGTCACCCTGCCGCACCAGACGATGCTCTTCTCGGCCACGCTCGACGGCGACGTTGGTCACTTGGTCACGCGCTACATGAACAACCCCGAGGAGGTGGCCATCGATGCCGCCACCGACACGGTGGGCACCATGCACCACCTGTTCCTCGCGGTGCACCACATGGACAAGGACAAAGTGGTCGCGTCCATCGCGTCCGGCATGAGCAAGACCATCGTCTTCTGCCAGACCAAGCGCACCTGCGATCGCGTCGAGCGCAACCTGCAAGACCTCGGCGTGCGCGCCGCCGCCATCCACGGCGACCTTGCGCAGGCCGCTCGCGAACGTGCGCTGAAGCGGTTCACCGACGGCGAGCTCGCGGTCCTCGTGGCCACCGACGTCGCGGCGCGTGGCATCGACGTCGACGACATCGGCGCGGTCATCCACTACGAGCCGGCCGGCGACGTGAAGGACTACCTGCACCGCAGTGGTCGCACCGCTCGCGCCGGGCGCGACGGCTGGGCGGTCACGCTGGCCGAGTACAACCAGCACACCCAGGTGCGCATCCTGCAGCGCGGCATGCGGCTCGACCCGTCACCGCCCATCGAGGTGTTCAGCAACAACGCGATGCTGAAGCACCTGCCCGACTTCCACGTCTGAGTCGCCCCGGTCGGTCACCGTGCCGGCCGAGTGAGCACGGCCTGGGTGTACAGCAGTCGGAATCCGCAGGCCACGAGGTTGCTGGCCGACTGACCGTCGGGCAGCGCGGTGGCAGCGGCCAGTTCACAACCCAGTTGGTGCGCCAGCCGGAGGCGATGGTCGAGCAGTGCGGTCTGCAGGCCACGTCCGCGGTACGCGGGGAAGGTGGCGGCGCCGCCCACCCAGCCGACGCCGTCGGCGACGTTGAGCGATCCGCAGGCGACCGGTTCGCCGTCCACCACCGCCACGAAGTCGTGCGGGTCGGGCAACATCGCGGCCGTCGCGCACATCTCGTCGGAGATGCGACGAGCGTCGCTGCCGACGGGTGCATCGCCGGCGAGCATCGCCGTGCGTGCCGCGGCGGTCGCCACGGTCAACCGCTCGATCGGGTGGTGGGTGATCGGCCGAGCTGCCACCGGCAGCGCGGCGACGTACACGTTGCGGAAGCGTTCGGTGCGATAGCCGCGCGCGCCCAGGAGTCGGATGATCGCTTCGTCGGTCCAGGGCGAGAGCTCCAGCGACGGCGCCATGTGGTGCTCGGCGTAGAACGCATCGATCGCGTCGACCACCTCGCCCGCCGCGGTGCCGCCGAGCCCGACACCCATCGCCCGGTTCACGTAACGGCCGGGTCCGAACGCCACCAGGGCGCCGCCGTCGAACGGCGTCGCCGTCGCGCCGCTGTCGGGCGCGAGCGCCGCGATCGCGCGCGCCTGCAGCACCGCGATCGCCGCGCCGCTGTGCTCCACTCGGCACACCAGCGCCCGGTCGATCTTCATCGGCGCAGTCTGCCAGCCGCCACCCGCTCAGGTTTGTGTCAAGCCGAGGACTCACAGCCGCAGGTCAGCACCCGACAGCCTTTACGTAAATGCCGAGTTGGGTGGGGTCAGGGGAGCCAGGAGGGGCGGGAGGTCTCGAACGAGTCGATGGCGGCCGCGTGACCGAGGGTGATGCCGATGTCGTCGAGCCCGTTGAGGAACCGGTGCTGGGTCTGCGGATCCATCGGGAACGGAGCGGTGATGCCGAGCGCGGGAACCTCGACCACCAACCGCTCGACATCGACGACGATCTCGACGTTGTGGTCGGCCTCGATGGCCGCCCACAGCGGATGGACGACCTCTTCCGGGACGACCACCGGCACGAGGCCGTTCTTGGTGCAGTTGTTGCGGAAGATGTCGCTGAAGCTCGGCGCGATGACGGCATCGAACCCACCCTGCTGGATGGCCCACACCGCGTGCTCGCGCGACGAGCCGACTCCGAACGAGGGCCCGGCCACCAGCACGCTGGCGCCCGCGTACCGCTCGTCGTTGAGCACGAAGTTGCGATCGTCGCGCCACGTGCTGAACAGCCCCTTCTCGAAGCCGGTGCGCTCGACACGCTTCAGCCACTCGGCAGGGATGATCTGATCGGTGTCGACATCGCTGCGCTTCAGCGGCACACCGCGACCTTGGATGACGTGCACTGCTCTCACGACCGGGCCTCCAGGTCTGCGGGGGTGGCGAAGTGGCCGGCCACCGCGGTGGCGGCGGCGATGGCGGGCGACACCAGGTGGGTGCGGCCTCCGCGACCCTGGCGCCCTTCGAAGTTGCGGTTGCTCGTGCTGGCGGAACGTTCGCCCTGCGCGAGTTTGTCGGGGTTCATCGCGAGGCACATGCTGCACCCCGGCTCGCGCCAATCTGCGCCGGCGGCGCGGAACACCTCGTGCAGACCCTCGGTCTCGGCCTGGGTCTTCACGGCATGGCTGCCGGGCACCACCATCACCCGCGGCACGGTGACGATGCGGCCCCGCAGCACCGCGGCCGCGGCGCGCAGGTCTTCGATGCGGCTGTTCGTGCACGAGCCGATGAACACGGTGTCGACGCGCACGTCGCGCATGCGGGTGCCGCCCTCCAGACCCATGTACTCGAGCGCTCGGGCGATGGTGTCTCGGCTCTGCTCGTCGGGCGCATCGGCGGGTGCGGGGATGACCCCGTCGATGGAGATGACCTGACCGGGGTTGGTGCCCCAGCTGACCTGCGGGCGCAGTGAGGTGGCGTCGATGACGACCTCCTTGTCGAACACCGCGCCCTCGTCGGTGACGAGCGTGCGCCAGTCGGACACGGCGGCCTCCCACTGCTCGCCGGACGGCGCGTTCGCGCGGCCCTTCAGGTAGTCGAAGGTGGTGTCGTCGGGGGCCACCAAGCCCGCCTTCGCGCCGGCTTCGATGCTCATGTTGCACAGGGTCATGCGGCCCTCCATCGACAGCGCACGGATGGCCGACCCGCGGTACTCGATGACGTGACCGATGCCGCCGCCGGTGCCGATGACGCCGATGATCGCCAGGATGATGTCCTTGGCCGTGACGTCGGCCGGTGCGTCGCCCTCGACGGTGACGGCCATCCACTTCGGCCGGGTCTGCGGCAGCGTCTGGGTGGCGAGCACGTGCTCCACCTCGCTGGTGCCGATGCCGAACGCCAGCGCGCCGAAGGCTCCGTGGGTGGCGGTGTGGCTGTCGCCGCACACGACGGTCATGCCCGGCAGGGTGCGCCCCTGCTCGGGAGCGATGACGTGCACGATGCCCTGCCCGGGGTGGCCCATCGGGAAGTTGACGATGCCGAACTCGGCGGTGTTCTCGCGCAGCACCTCGACCTGCCGCGCCGAGATGGGATCGGCGATCGGCTGGTCGATGTTCGCGGTGGGCACGTTGTGGTCCTCGGTGGCGACGGTCAGGTCTGGCCGGCGCACCGGGCGACCGGTGAGCCGCAGTCCGTCGAACGCCTGCGGGCTGGTGACCTCGTGCACGAGGTGCAGATCGATGTAGAGCAGATCCGGTTCGCCGGGAGCGGCGTGCACGACGTGGCGGTCCCACACCTTCTCGGCCAGTGTCGTGGGCTCGGCAAGTGTTCTGGGGGGCGACATGTCTCTCCTTCGGTCACGGGTTTCGGTCACGGATCACAGCCTCGAACTATGTCTCACCATGTGAGAATCAAATCCCGAACCACTGAGGCTACGCGGAATGGTGTGCATCTGCAAACCTTTGGGCAAGAAGTTCGTATGTTCACCGCACAGAGTGGTGAAACAGCCGGTTTCCTGACTTGAGACCGGTACTCACGTTGCCGAATCACGTACGTCACTCAGGAGGACACACACATGGATTGCTTGCTCGTCCACACCACCCGCACCGAGACCGCCGCCAGCCCGGGCACTCGCTGGACCGGTACCCGTTGGACCGGTACCCGTTGGACCGGTACCCGTTGGACCGGTACCCGTTGGACCGGTACCCGTTGGACCGGTACCCGTT
>JAUXQB010000254.1 GCA_030685215.1 Actinomycetota bacterium | reverse complement strand
GCGACAGATCCGCCGCAGATCGAGCAGGCCGTCGTACCAGAACCTGGTCGAGCAGTCGGGGGTCGCGAAGCGGTCGCAACGGCCACACCCGCTCTCGAAGTAATGCTCGATGTTGGTGATCATTCGCACTCCTTGGTCTCGAGGCCGCAGCACGAACGGTGGTGTGCCGGGAGTCGGCGACGGTGTCGGGTCCTGCGACAAATCTAAGGTTCCGGCGCACCTCTCATCCTCCACACCCCGATCCGGAGTGCCCGATGGCCGACATGCTCGTCAACCTCTACAACCTGCCACCGCTCATCGAGTCCGTCGAGCTCTCCGCTGGCAGCGTCAGGGTCGTGCGGGCGCATCCGGCGGATGCACGCCGTGTGCTGCGCTTCGTCGAAGCCAACGTCGCCGAACACTGGCCCGACGAGTCGGCCGACAACTGGCTCGGCGAGACCACGGCAGCCCTTGCCAACCACCCGCCGACAGTCTTCGTCGCCGTTCGTGAGCGGTCGGTCGTCGGGTTCGCATGCTACGACGCGACCGCGAAGGGCTACTTCGGCCCGACGGGGGTGACCACCACCCTCCAGCGCACGGGAATCGGGCGCGCACTCCTGCTGTGCGCGCTGCATGCGATGCGTGGCGACGGGTATGGCTACGCCGTCATCGGCTGGCCCGCCGCGGAGGCCGTCGGCTTCTACGAACACACCGTCGATGCATGGCAGATCCCCGCGTCCGGCCCGGACATCTACGAGCGCCTCATCAACAGTTGATCGCGACCATCCGAGTGCCAGCCGACCATCCGAGTGCCAGCCGACCATCCGAGTGCCAGCCGACCGTCCGAGTGGCAGGAGCACCCCCGTCGGGACGCTCCCACTCGGATGAACAATCGGGTCTCCGACACTGACGACCTAGGGTCCCGGTGATGAGCACTCTCGAACGTCGTCACGTCGCCGACGCCGCCGCGTACTTCGACCGCTGGCTCGAGTTCCGCTGTACAGCGGATCGGGTTCCCGGCGTGCAGGCGGCGGTGCTGTACGACGACGAGGTGGTGTTGTCCGCGGCGCACGGGGTCGCCGACGTCTCCACCGGGGAAGCCCTCACCGAGAATCACCTGTTCCGCATCGCCTCCCACTCGAAGACCTTCACCGCGACGGCCGTGATGCAGTTGGTGGAGCGCGGCACACTCCGCCTGGACGACTCGGTCGGTGAGCGGATCGTCGAGCTGGCGTCGTCGCCGATCGCTGCGGTCACCATCCGCGAGCTCCTGTCGCATGCCGGCGGTGTCGTGCGCGACGGATGGGACGGCGACTTCTGGCAGCTCGACCGTGCCTTTCCCGATCGAGCCGAGTTGCTGAGGATCGCGGCCGACGACTCGGCCGTGCTCGCGCGCAACGAACGCTTCAAGTACTCCAACATCGGGTACTCGCTGCTCGGGTTGATCATCGAGCAGGTGTCCGGCACACCGTTCCGCGACTACGTCACCGAGCACGTGATCGGCCCGCTCGGTCTCAGCGACACCGGACCCGACCTCGACGAGGCGCGCCGGGGCGACTACGCGGCGGGCCACACCGCGCTCGCGTACGCGGAGCGGCGCATCCCCATCGATCACATCGACACCGGCGCGATGTCGGCAGCCACTGGGCTGTACTCCACCGCCTCCGATCTCGTGCGCTACGCCGCAGCCCACTTCGAGGGCGACGACCGGCTCGTCGGTGCGGAATCCAAGCGCCAGATGCAGCACGGCGCATGGAAGGTCGACGGCACAGAGTCCGAGTACGGGTTCGGCTTCGAGATCGTCACGATCGGTGGCCGACGCCTGCTCGGCCACGGTGGCGGCTACCCGGGTCACATCACCCGCACGTGGTTCGATCCGAAGGACCGGTTGGCGGTGTGCGTGTTCACCAATGCCATCGACGGGCCGGCACTCGGCATGGCGACCGCGGCGATCAAGCTGGTCGACCTGGCCCGCGGCAGCGAGCCCGACCCTGCTGCCACCGGCGACGGTGCCGTCGATCTCGACTCGTTCTGCGGCAGGTTCGCGTCGTTGTGGAGCAGGTACGACATCGCAGTGCTCGGGGGACGGCTCTACCAACTGTCGCCGAGCATGGTCGACCCGACGCTCATGGCCACCCGCCTCGACGTGGTCGACGCCGACACATTGCGCATCGCTGACACCATCGGCTTCGGGTCGCACGGGGAGGTGCTGACGTTCGAACGACACGCCGACGGGTCGATCCGATCCGTGCGCGGCGGCAGCGGCGCGATCGCTCACCCGATCGATCACTTCCGCGCCGCCATCGCCGGGCGAGACCGGATCACGCTCGGAGTCCCCATTCGCCCCGGCTGATCACGGCGAACGCGTTCAGTCGAAGCCGTAGCGGAGCTGCTCGCCGCTCTCGTCCACCGCGGCCTCACCGGTGAGGCGGAGGTGTTCGAGGTGGGCGTAGGTCTCGCTCTCGGCCATCGAACCCCACGACCGCTCCTGGAACAGCACCTGCATGAACTCGTGCACGGTGCCGCGACCGATCTCGCCACTGGCGGTGCGCAGCTTGTCGAGACGCTCGTGGTGGTGGCGCTTGATCGCCTCGGCCCGACCCGACAGATCGTCGAACTGGAGGCCGTGCGCCGGCAGCACCATCCGCACGTTGTCGAAGGTCTTCATCAGGTCGAGGCTGTCGAAGAAGTCCTTCAACGGATCGACCGTGGTGCCCAACCCCGAGATGTGCGGGGTGATGGTGGGCAGCACGTGGTCGCCACTGATCATCACACCGCCGGCCGGGTCGAAGAGGCAGAGATGATCGATCGTGTGGCCCGGGGTGTGCACCGCCACCCATTCGCGACCGCCGAGTTCGAGCACCTGGGCATCCTCCACCCGCCGGGTGGGGGTGGGCGCGGCGACGAAGCGACCTGCCGCCTTGCGCATCGCCCAGTAGCGCATCCGGCGGGAGCGTGGCATCGAATGTGGATCGCCACCCCACGGGGTGTGCTTGGCGAACGGTCCCCGGCTGAGGTCCTGACCCTGCATCGACTCGACCTGAGCCTTCACCGGCCCATCGATGATCTCCAGTTCGTCGGCGCTCTCCTGGTCCTCGGCCTCCGGGTCGAGGAAGGTGCGGAACGTCCGGTGCGTGATCACCTCGGCGCCGAACCGCTTGCGGAACTGGCCGGCCTGCCCGAAGTGATCCGGGTGCGAGTGGGTGATCACCACCGAGTGCACGCGTTCGATCGCGAGACCGGCAGCCTTCATGATCCGCTGCAGTTCGCGCCACGTCTTCGGGCCGGGCAAGCCCGGATCGACGAGCGTGATGCCACGCGCGTCCTCCATCGCGTAGCAGTTCACATGGCCGAGACCCGGCAGCGAGATGGGCAGCTGCAGCCGCAGAACACCCGGCGCCACCTCTTCGGCACCCTCGCGCGGAGGCTGCCGCTCTTCGCGGACTGGCTTCGGCGCATGGTCGTGGTCGGTCACCCCTGTAGTCGTAGCGGAGGCGAGTGCCCCAGCCGAAGTCGCACGACCCCATGTGCCACGCGGGACACCGAGCGAGACGGTGCCGCCGAGCGAGCTGGCAGACTTCGCGTGTGTACCACTTCGGCGACTGCGAGCTGAACATCGCCGGCCGCGAGCTGAGGCGCGCCGGTCACCTCGTTCATCTCGAGCCGCAGGCGTTCGACCTGCTGGTGTGTCTGGTGGAGCGGCGACACGAGATGGTCAGCAAGGCTGACCTGCTCGACGGAGTCTGGGGTCACCCGTTCTTGTCCGAGGCGAACCTGACGACGCGCGTCAAGGAAGTGCGCCGCGCGGTCGGCGACAGCGGCACGACACAGCACACGATCCGCAACGAACGCGGGCGCGGCTACCGGTTCGTCGCTGTGCTCACGGAGCCCGGCCGCGCTCCGGCACCCCGCGCCGACCGATCGGTGTCGCAACCGTGGCCGATCGGTCGGCTCGACGAGATCCAGGCCACCACGTCGCTCGTGCGCGAGCACGGGCTGGTGACGCTCGTCGGTCCGGGAGGTGTCGGGAAGTCGACGCTGGCGCGAGCGGTGGCCGCCGCTGATCACGATCGCTTCGAGGACGGCACCCACTTCGTCGAGCTGGCCGGCCTCACCGAGACCGACGATCTGCTCGCTGTCCTTGCGCGCCATCTCGACATCGTCACCGAGCTCGACAGGCCGGCGTCGACGCTCACGAGGATCGCACTGCTCGACGCGCTGATCGTGCTCGACAACTGTGAGCACCTCGTCGACCGCACCGCCCACCTCGTCGATGTGCTCGTTCGCGCACCCGGCCAGCGCGTACGACTGCTGGCGACCAGCAGAGTTCGGCTCGGGGTGTCTACGGAACACGTATTGATCGTCGAACCACTGGCGGTCGATGATGCCGTCGAGATGTTCCGCCGGCGCGCCGATGCCTGCGGCCGGCCGCTGCCGGTCGAGGTCTCGACACAGCGGATCGCCGATCTGGTCGAGTCCGTCGATCGGCTTCCGCTGATCATCGAGATGGCCGCGGCGCGGCTCGGGTCGATGTCGTTCGACGAGCTCGCGGCGGCGATGAAAGACGGCGGGAGCGAGCTCGTGCATGTCACGCATCGCACTCCTGCCGTTCGCCATCGCAGTGCGGAGTCGCTGATCGCATGGTCGGCCGAGCAGCTCACGCCCGACGAACGCGCCGACTTCATCGCCTTCGGAGCGTTCGCCGGTGCCGTCACCGCTGCGGACGCGATGGCCGTCATCCGCCCCGGCGAGCAGCTGGGCGCGTCCACGGCACTGTGGGTGCTCGCCGACCACTCGCTCCTCAGTGCGGACGTGAACGAGGGTCGCACCACGTACCGCATGCTGGCGACGGTGCGCGCGGTGGCACGACGGTGGCTCGCCCACTCGGATCAGAACGAGAACATCCATCGCCGCCACGCCGAGCACGCGCGTGCGGTGGTGCGTGACATCGACGACGAGATTCGAGGCGAGCGCGAGGGGTCGGCCCGCGCCCGGCTCGACGAGGTCGTGGCAGAGACGCGCGCCGCGGTCCGATGGGCCAGTCGGCACGAGCCCCGGCTGGCGTCCGAGATGATCGGATCGCTGCACCTGCCCGCCTACAGCGCACTGTGGAACGAACCTGCAGCTTGGAGCCAGAGCCTGTTGGATTCCACCATCGACCAAGCAGGTTCGATGCACGGGGCACACCTCGCCGTCGCCGCGGCCGCAGCCAATTGCGGCGACCTCACGACGGCTCGGATCGAGGCCACGCTTGCGGCTGCCGCACCCGACGGGCGGGTCCGTGCATCCGTTCTCGAGGTGCTCGCCGACGTGGCGCTGTACTCCGCAGATCTCCCCCTGGTGCTCGAGATCTGCGACGAACTCGATTCGCTCGGCCGCGAGTCGGGCGACGTTCACGCTCGCGCCATTGCTGCAACCGGCGTGACGTGCGCACACTCGTACGCGGCACGACCAGCCGATGCGCTGTCGTGCGTGCGCGCCGTCGACCTCACAGGAATGTCGCCGTCCGATCGAGCCTGGCTCGCCTACGCAGAGGGTGAGGCGCTGGCCGCCGGCGGCAATCCCGAGGCCATGACGCACTACCTCGCCGCATTCGAGCTCGCCACCTCCGTCGGCAACCGATTCATCTCATCGGTCGCGTCGTTGTCGATCGCCACCGGGCACGCCGGCCGAGGTGACCACGCGCGAGCGTTCGATGCCTACTCGGATTGTCTGAGTGGTTTCGAACGGCACGGCAACCTCGTGCACGCGGTCACCACACTGCGCAACCTCGCCGAGCTCCTCGCTGTCGCCGGCGACGCGCGGACCGCGACACTGCTCGCCGGCGCGACGTCGAGCGACACGCTGCGCCCGAGCTACGGCGCCGAGGCAGCCCGCTTGCCCGACGCGCTCGCAGCGGTCTCACGTCAGGTGGGTGACGAGCAGTTCGGCCTGTGGTTCGAGGAGGGCGGGAGCTTGGGGCTGGACGGTGCCGTCCGACTCGCGAGCGCCCACCTGCGTCACGACGCTCGCTGAACGAATCCTCAGCCGATCCTCAGACAGCCCACGAGCACGCACACGACGCGTGTGGTCCGCTGTCGTCATGGACGCACGCCTTCACTCAACGCCTTATCCCACGACCGGCACAGTCGTCACCGACGCCGGGCTGGAGACATGGCTCACCTTCCAACGCGGCATCGACCTTCCGGCCTTCGCCGCGTACCCGCTGCTCGGCACTGTCGAGGGGCGCGCCGTCATCGCTGAGTACTACCGCCAGTTCCTCGAGATCGCCGACTCGATCGGTGCAGCCGTCGACATCGAGACCGTCACGTGGCGGGCCAACCCTGATTGGGCGGCGACACTCGGCCACGACGAGGACACGCTTCGGAGCTACCTCTCGGCGTCCGTCGCGCTCGTCCGTGAGGTCGAGTCTGACTGGAGCAGTTCATCGCCGTTCCTCGTCGGTGGCGCCATCGGTCCCCGCGGCGACGGATACGTGTTGGGCTCGACGATGTCTGTCGACGAGGCTGCGTCGTATCACGGGCTCCAGATCAGACACATGGCGACGGAGGGCGTCGACCTCGTCACCGCGATGACGATCGGCTACGTCGAGGAGGCAGTCGGCATCGTGCAAGCCGCGTCCGCATCGGGCGTTCCTGTCGTCATCTCGTTCACCGTCGAGACCGACGGCAGCCTGCCGTGTGGCGTGTCACTCCAGGAGGCGATCACGAAGACCGACGCCGCCACCGACAGCGCGACGCTGCACTACATGGTGAACTGCGCCCACCCGATCCACGTGGCCCGAGGGCTCGATGACGGTCCGTGGACGTCACGAGTCGGAGCGCTCAGGGCCAACGCCTCGACTCTCAGCCACGCCGAGCTCGACGAGATGCAGGAGTTGGACGACGGCGACCCCGACGACCTCGCCCGCCGATGTGTCGACCTGCGACGCGAGCTGCCGAACCTCCGTGTGATCGGGGGCTGCTGTGGCACCGATCACCGCCACGTCGCTGCACTGGCCAACGCATGGACGATGAGCTGCTCGTAGCCTTCCGAGGCGTCGGCCTCGTCAGCCCAGCGTGAGCAGCAGCTCGTCCAACTGATCGAAGGTCTCGTGCGTCGCGTCGGCCGCGCCAGTGCCCGCTGCGTCGAGCGCTTCCTTCGAGGGATACAGCTCGCTCATGACGAGCAGCGTCCGGCCGTCCTTCTCCTCGAACGTCACGGTGGTGACCGAACCGTTGTCTCCGTCCTCCTCGTTCGTCCAGACAATGCGCGAGGGCGGCGTGACGTCGATGTAGCGGCCGAAGAAGTAGACGTCGCCGCCGAACCCGAGCCGGTACGTGCCCCCGGTGCGCACGTCCATCTCACAGGAGTGCAGCGTCATGCCCATCGACTTCGGCAGCCACCACCTCTGGAACAGCTCGGGGTTCGACCAGGCCTCGAACACCAGGCGCGCCGGCGCGTCGAAGGTGCGCGTGACGACGAGCTCACGCCCGGATCGCCGTTCGACGGTCGTGCGGTTCGTGGCCGCGGCCTCACTGTTCGTTCGTGCATCCATCCAGCTGCTCCTTCTGCTGCAACTCTTCGATGACCTTGTCCAGTTCGTCGAACCGCTCGTTCCACAGCTGGTGGTACGTGTCGATCCACGCCGCCACCTCGTCGAGCCGGCGGGCGCCGATCCGGCAGTAGCGCACCCGGCCGACCTTCTCCGTGGTGACGAGTCCCGCCTCCTCGAGGACGCCGACGTGCTTCCTCATGCCGGTGAGGGTCATGCCGAACGTCTCGGCGAGGTCGGTGATCGACGACTCGGTACGTCCCAGACGCTCGAGCACGCCACGACGCGTGCCGTCCGCCAGCGCGGCGAACGATGCATCGAGGCGGGTCGTGGGATACTGAACCATATGGTTCAGTATTTACCACACACTCCGACTCCGTGCAAGCAGTTGGTTCCCCTCACGCGTGTGTGGGTGGCCGGCACTTCGGTTTCGGCCAGCGACAACATCCCGTCATCCGAGTGCCAGCGTCACGACGGGGGTGCCGCTGCCACTCGGATGGTCAGCGGGTGTTGGTGTCGACCGCCACCAACGACACACACCGCCACGGCGGCAAGGAGGATGCGCTCACGCCACGGCGTCGCGCGACGCTCCTTCGGTCCGGCGGGTGATCGATGCACGCGGGTCCCTCCGTCCCGCCGCGAGCGCGCCGATTCGCTCGAGGTCGTTCGTGAGGGCAGCCGTGCGTTCATGGTGTGCCGGCAGGAGCCGTGCGTATACCGGCTCGAGCCATGTGCCCTTCACGACCCGGAACGACTGCTCGATGCGAGTGCCTGCATCGACACGATCCACCCGGATCGCCCACTCGGTGCTGTCGGGGTAGAGACGGGTGGGCACCGTGCGCCAGACGAGCTCGCCCGGCTCGATGCGGACGACCTCGCAGAGCCGCCCCCATCGAAGGAGTCCCTGCCGGTTGCGACCTCTGAATCGGGCTCCCGGGTGTGCGCCCGTCGCGCCGACCCATTCGGCGCCGACGCACTCGTGGCTCCACTCCCCGACTCTGGTGGGATCACGGACGATGTCCCACACCGCGTCGAGATCTGCCTCGACCACGACCGAGGTCGAACCCTCATGCTGCACGTGATGCCGCCGCATGTTCCAGCAGGTGCGCTGGTGACGGCGGTACGACGGACCGAAGCCGTACAGCAGGATCAGTCGTGGTACCAGTGGAACGAGGCCGAGCACCCGCGCCCGGTCGTCGGGCGAGGCGCCGTCGATGAGCCAATGGCCCTCCCGAGCGAGCTGTGCCTTCGACTTGCCGGCGAGGTTGTGCGCCTGTTCGATCGCATTCCACTCGCCGGTCGTCATCACCCGCGAGACCACCGGCATCAGCTCGTCCTCTTCGCGTTGAAGGTGCGGCAACAGCACGTCGCGTAGCCCGTCGAGTGCGGCGATCAGCGCCTCGCGGTCGTCGCACTCCTCGTACCGGTGGGCGGTGGTCTCCACCGCGGCGACCGCCCCGGCGACCGACGCGTGATCCCGGGCCATGTCGCAGAGCAGCACGGCAGCGTCGGGCGCGCGCTCGTGGATCGGTGGGTACAAGCCCTCGTCCTCGGAACGGTGATGTGCTTCGAGGAAGGCCATCATCCACCCGAGATGACGGGCGAGAGCGATGCGCTGATGCTCCGCGGGTGGCGAGGCTGCGGTCAGTGCCGTTCGCGCTCGCTCCAGATCGCGGCGAAGCGCCGCGTGCACGATTCGCATCATGTTGGTGTCGGCCGGCGCATCGAGGTCAACAGCCATCTCGGTCTCCTTCTCACGTCACGATCGGGGCAGCACGCTCCGAAGAGTGTCGGTCACCCATGTTCGGTACTCGTCGATCGACCAACCGGTCGCGTCGACGAGGAGCAGGTGCACATCCGGGCTCAGCAGCGCCCAGACGCCGTCGCGCTCACGAGCGGTGGGCGCCCGCCCCATGATGAGCGTCAGCCCTGCCTCCACGTCGCGGCGCTGTCGCTCGCGGGTCGCGCGCAGCACCTCTGCGATCTCCGCGTCGCTGGTCGCGGCCTCGCGCAGCAGTCGCGCGAACGGCGCCGTCCGCTCGTGGATGTCGGCCAGCAACGCCGCAGCAGCAGCGACGCGATCGGCGCGGCGGCCGCGCCCGAGGGCGGCGAACTCGTCGCGGCCCGCGACCGGGATCTGGGCATCGTCGCCCACGACGGCACGATCGACGACGGCGTCGAGCAGTGCCCGCTTCGACGCGAAGTGCGAGTAGAGCGTCTCCACGGCGACACCGGCGAGCTGAGCGACCTCCCGCATCCCGGTCTTCGCCCATCCCTGCGACACGAACAGCGTCGTCGCGGCATCGACCAGCCCCGCCCGTGTCTCCACCGCGCGCTGCGCGCGTAACGGCGAGTCGTACCGGCGGCGATCAGACGCCGAACGCTCGACCCCCGGCTCCGTTCGAATGCGTCCCATCGCCACAATGTAGAACGTAGCAGTATTGGATGCAAGCCTGTTCTGTCTAATTGCATCGGCGTGCTCTCGGACCGTGACCCGATGAGGCGCATCTTGATCGGCCGGGCCTCGGCCGAGCCAGCTACCCGACGTCGCGACGGAGCGTCCGGGCGACACCGGCGGCGAGCGGCACGGCCACCCAGAAGACGATCGAGA
Source organism: Actinomycetota bacterium (assembly GCA_030685215.1). GTDB lineage: Bacteria > Actinomycetota > Acidimicrobiia > Acidimicrobiales > Ilumatobacteraceae > UBA668. The sequence continues at coordinate 1,180 of JAUXQB010000254.1, read as the reverse complement.
ACAAGATCTGCGGCACGTGGCCAGCCCAGTCGTTCTCGAGCACCGAGTTCCAGGTGCTCGACATGTCGATCCAGTCCGACACCAACGGCGACGCCGTGCCGAGCACTGCAAACGTTGCGGGGAGCGCGAAGGACGCGGCGATTGCGGCCGCCGAGCTCTGCAGCAGCGCCCCGAGCGCGACCCCAGCGAGGACGTTGAGGAGCACGAAGAGCAGATAGCCGGTGAGGGCGCCGACGGTCAGGTCTGCTTCCAGGGCGCGACCCGAGGCCGCCGCCAACCCGAGGCCGGCGACGGTGACCACTCCGCCGAAGACTGCCGCGCCACCACTCAGCAGCATCGACACCGCCAGCTTGGCGTTCACGACTCGGATGCGCCGCGGTTCCTGGGTGAACGTGGTCATGATGCTGCGTTGGCTCCATTCGCCGGTGAGCATCAGGATCGCCACCACCGGCAGGAGGAGGGTCAGCCCGAGCGCGGCAACGCGGAGGTAGGTCGCGTCGGTCTGATCGAAGGTCGTCGGGGCGAGGACGGGCACCGCCATCATGCCAACGGTCGACAGCCCCACGAGAGCGAGGAGCCAGCGCGCAGCCCGGGTGTCGGTGGCCTTGGCCCACTCGACACGGACGAGCCGTGCGAACGGGATCGGTCGTGGGGCCGACGGTGCCGCGTCGGTGCCGAGCGATCGGGTGGAGAGTGACGTGGTCATGCTGCAGCCTCCTGCGGCGCAGCCGACTTGGCGGAGGTGAGAGAGAAGAACAGCTGTTCCAGCCCGTGCGTCTCGGACTGACGCAACTCGGTGAGCAGCACCTGGTGGTCGCGGGCGATGCCCGCCAGCACCTCGGTCGTGACCCGACCTCCGGCGACGTCGACAGTGAGCGCATCTCCCGGCCCGGCGACGTAGTCGATCCCCGCAACCTGGAGCGCCGCGGCAAGAGCACCCAGGTCGGGGCTGCGCACGAGGATCGTGGAGGCGGCAAGCAGATCGTCCAGCCGACCGGCGGCCACCACGGCACCGCCGGAGATGACGACGAGATGATCGGCGGTGGCCTGCACCTCGTGGAGCAGGTGACTCGACAACAGCACGGTGCCGCCATGGTCGGCGAAGTCGCGGAGGAGCGTTCGCATCCAGGCGATGCCCTCGGGATCGAGCCCGTTCGCCGGTTCATCGAGGATCAGCGCC
>JAUXQB010000253.1 GCA_030685215.1 Actinomycetota bacterium | reverse complement strand
GAACCGACGCCGGCCCGCACCGACGGAACGGGCACGGACGGCGCGTCGGTGGGCAGCACCATGAACGCCTTGCCGGAGGTGAACAGGGGAGTGTCGAAGTCGAGCCGGCCCGAGCGCGACACGACCCCGATGCGCTGGCCGTCGCGGCGGGGCGGGCCGTAGCCCTCCTCGCGCACGGTGGCGGCGCCGACCAGGATGACGTCGGCGAACGACCGCAGGGTGAGCAGCACTTCCTGATCGGTGGCGTTGGAGAGACCGCGCGACGTGCGATCCACCACGGTGGAGCCGTCGAGGCCGGCCACCATGCACAGCGCCACCCACGGCCGGTGGGCCGGGCGCGGCCGAGGAGCGTCGTAGCACTCGCGCACCGTGACGTGGTCGGCAGGGTGGGGAAACAGGCTGCGCATCAGTGAGAGACTGCCACTCATGGGGACCACCGACGACATCACGCGCACCGCCTTCCGCACCTGCCCGCTGTGCGAGGCCGGTTGCGGCCTGGAGATCACCGTGAAGGGCGGGGCGGTCACCCGCATCCGCGGCGACATGGCCGACGTGTTCAGCCACGGGTTCATCTGCCCCAAGGGCAGCACGTTGAAGCAGCTGCACGACGACCCGGATCGCCTGCGCCGTCCGCTGGTGAAGCGCAACGGCGTGCACGAGGAGGTCGATTGGCCCGAGGCGTGGGCGGTGGTCGCCGACCGGTTGCAGGCCGTCATCGGCGAGCACGGTCGCGAAGCGGTGGGCACCTACCTGGGAAACCCGAGCGCGCACAGCCTGTCGGCGCTGCTCTACAACCGCGCGATGTTGCAGGGGCTGGGCACGCGCCGGCGGTTCAGTGCGTCGACGGTCGACCAGATGCCTCGCCAGGTGGCGGCCGGCTACGTGTTCGGCACCCCGCTCAGCGTGCCGGTTCCCGATCTCGACCACACCGACTTCCTGGTCATCATCGGCGCCAACCCGTACGCGTCGAACGGCAGCCTGTGCACGGCGCCCGACTTCCCCGGTCGCATCGAAGCCATCCGGGCACGCGGCGGCACCGTGGTGGTGGTCGACCCGCGTCGCAGCCGCACCGCGGAGGAGGCCGACCAGTGGTTGCCCATCCGGCCCGGCACCGATGCGTTGCTGCTGGCCGCGATGGTCACCGCGCTGGCCGACGACGGCCTCGTCGATCCCGGTGAGTACGTGGCGCCGTACCTGCAGGGCCTCGACGAGGTGGTGGCCGCGCTGGCCGTGTTCACCCCCGAGTCGGTGGCGCAGGCCACCGGGCTGGCGGCCGCCGACATCCGTGCGCTCGCACGCGGGTTGGCCGGAGCGTCGAGCGGCAGCGTCTACGGCCGCATCGGCACCACCACCACCGAGTTCGGCACGGTGGCGTCGTGGCTGATCGACGTGGTCAACACGTGCACCGGCAACCTCGACCGGCGCGGTGGTGCGATGTTCACGATGCCCGTCGCGGGTGGCCCCACCACACGTGGGAAGGGCGGCAGCGGCAAGGGCTTCTCGGTCGGTCGCGGGCACACCGTGGCGCGCCAGCTGCCGGAGGTGATGGGCGAGTACCCGGCCGCGGCGATGGCGGAGGAGATCACCGACGCCGGCGACCAGGGGATGAAGGCACTGGTCACCGTGGCGGGCAACCCGGTGCTCAGCACGCCCAACAGCGTGCAACTCGACGCCGCGCTCGAGCAGCTCGAGTTCATGGTGAGCGTCGACATGTACCTCAACGAGACCACACGCCACGCCGACGTCATCCTGCCCCCGCCGTCGCAGCTGCAGCGCGGTCACTACGACGTGGCACTGCTGCAGTTCGCGGTGCGCAACGTGGCCAACTACAGCGAGCCGGTGCTGCCGCTCGACGGCGACCAGCCCGACGAATGGGAGATCCTGGCCCGGCTGGGCCTCATCGCCGCCGGCCTCGGGCCCGACGCGGACCCTGCGGCGGCCGACGAGATGGGCCTCGCCGACACGGTGCGGCGCGCGGTGGCCGACCCGTCGTCGCCCGTCCACGGTCGCGATGCCGACGAGATCATGGCGCAGCTCGGCGACGCGGCCGGCCCGGCGCGCATGCTCGACTTCCTGCTGCAGACCGGTCCGTTCGGTGCCGCGTTCGGAGCGAACCCGAGCGGCGCCAGCCTTGCGCATCTGCTCGACAACCCGCACGGCGTCGACTTCGGTGCGCTGCAGCCGCGACTGCCCGAGTTGCTGCGCACGCCCAGCGGCATGATCGAGTTGAACCACCCGGTGCTGATGGCCGATCTCGACCGGCTGAAGGCCGCCGTGCCGGCGCTCGACGAGCAGCAGTTGGTACTCGTCGGTCGCCGCCATCTGCGCAGCAACAACTCGTGGATGCACAACATCGAGGTGTTGGTGAAAGGTGCGCCGCGTTGCACGTTGCACGTGCACCCCGAGGACGCGGCTCGACTGGGTCTCGTCGACGGGGGAGTGGCGCACGTGGAGAGCCGTGTGGGCGAGGTCGACGCCGCGGTGGAGGTGACCGACGCCATCCGGCCGGGAGTGGTGAGCCTGCCCCACGGGTGGGGTCACGGCCAGCCCGGCACGCGCATGCGGGTGGCCGCCGAACGGCCCGGGGTGAACAGCAACATCCTCGCCGACCACGAGGCGATGGACCCGCTCAGCGGCACGTCGGTGCTCAACGGGATCCCCGTGCAGATCACCTGCGGCTGAGCGAGCGGCGCCCAGGTCAGGCCCTGTGGATATGTGGACAAACACTGCCTTGTCACCTTCCGTACCCACAGCGTTCGCCTCGCCGTCCACACCCCAATTCACAGGGTTGTACCCCTTCCTCCTCACAGGCACCTGCCCCTAAGGTGGCGCCCGTAGCTGCAGCGGTGCGAGGGCGCGGATGGACAGCGACAGACCGATTCTCCACTCGCCCGCTCGGGTGGGGAACGGCGCGTCGCTGTGGGGCAGGGTTCCCGAACCTGCGTCCCTTGCACCGCTGGCGCTACGTGGTCGACACCGGAAATCATCAACCGATCGTGATCGACAATCACGGGTTGGTCATTGACACGGGTGTAACTACAGTGCTGTAATCTCCCAACCACTTGTGGTGCTCCGGGGTCTGGGGGCCCTGCAGACACCACATGTTGTGGTCAGGTCGTGTGGTCTGATCGTGGTCAGCGGGCATCAACTCGCCCCCGATTTTGTTCTCATCTATGCCGTTCGTTCTCTCTAGGTTTCATCAAGGAGCACCCATGTCACTGGCGCCGGATCGCCTCGCTATCGGGATCACCCGCCACTTCACCGCGCCGGGCGTCCACCCGTACGACGAGGTCGAGTGGGAGCGCCGCGATGCGCGCATCTCCAACTGGAAGGACGGCACGGTCGCGTTCGAGCAGCTCGGCGTCGAGTTCCCCACCAGCTGGTCGCTCAACGCCACCAACATCGTGGCGCAGAAGTACTTCCGCGGCACGCTGGGTCTGCCCGAGCGTGAGTGGTCGCTGAAGCAGGTCATCGACCGCGTGGCCGACACCATCACCACGTGGGGCAACGAAGGCGGCTACTTCGCCGACCAGGCCGAGGCCGACGCGTTCACCAACGAGTTGAAGTACATCCTCGTCACCCAGCGCGCCGCCTTCAACAGCCCGGTGTGGTTCAACATCGGTGTGAAGGGCGTGCCGCAGCAGGCCAGCGCATGCTTCATCCTCGCCGTGGAAGACACCATGGACGGCATCCTCAACTGGTACAAGGAAGAGGGCGTCATCTTCAAGGGTGGCTCCGGCTCGGGCATCAACCTGTCCAACATCCGCAGCAGCTACGAGCTGCTCAACGGTGGCGGCACGGCCAGCGGCCCGGTCAGCTTCATGCGTGGCGCCGATGCGTCGGCGGGCACCATCAAGAGCGGCGGCAAGACCCGTCGCGCCGCGAAGATGGTCATCCTCAACGTCGACCACCCCGACGTCGAGGAGTTCATCTGGTGCAAGGTGAAGGAGGAGCGCAAGGCTCGCGTGCTGCGCGACGCCGGCTTCGACATGGACCTCGACGGCGCCGACAGCTTCAGCATCCAGTACCAGAACGCCAACAACTCGGTGCGCGTGAGCGACGAGTTCATGCAGGCCGTGCTCGACGACGCCGACTGGACCTACAAGGCCGTCATCGGTGGCGCTCCGGTGCGCACCGTGCGCGCTCGCGACCTGTGGCGCGACATCGCGCAGGCCAGCTGGGAGTGCGCCGACCCGGGTCTGCAGTTCGACACCACCATCAACAAGTGGCACACCGCGCACGCCACCGGTCGCATCAACGGCAGCAACCCGTGCAGCGAGTACATGCACATCGACAACTCGGCCTGCAACCTGGCCAGCATCAACCTGCTGCACTACCTCGACGAGGACGGCGAGTTCGACGTCGACGCCTACATGCACACCATCGAGGTCATGTTCACGGCGCAGGAGATCCTCGTCGGCCGCGCCGACTACCCCACCGAGAAGATCGGCGAGAACAGCCGCAAGTTCCGCCAGCTCGGTCTCGGATACGCCAACCTCGGCGCCACGCTGATGGCCCTCGGGCTCCCGTACGACAGCGAAGAGGGTCGGGCCTGGGCGGCCGCCCTCACGTCGCTGATGACCGGTCACGCCTACGCCACCAGCGCCCGCACGGCCAGCCGGATGGGCTCGTTCGCCGGTTTCTCCGACAACGAGCGCTACATGCTCGACGTGTTGCGCATGCACCGCGATGCCCACACCACCATCGCCAGTCACACCGGTGTGCCCACGGAGCTGGTTGCCGCGGGTCAGACCGCGTGGGATGCAGCGGTCCGCGATGGCGAGGAGTACGGCGTGCGCAACGCGCAGGCGTCGGTGCTGGCGCCCACGGGCACCATTGGCTTGATGATGGATTGCGACACCACCGGCATCGAGCCCGACCTCGGCCTGTGCAAGATGAAGAAGCTGGTCGGCGGCGGGACGATGACCATCGTCAACCAGACCATCCCGCGGGCGTTGCGCAAGCTCGGCTACACGCCGCAGCAGATCGACGAGATCGTCGCCTACATCGATCGCGAGAAGAGCATCCTCGGTGCGCCGCACCTGGCCGCGTCGCACGTGCCGGTGTTCGCCTGCAGCATGGGCGACAACACGATCCACTACGAGGGTCATGTGCGCATGATGGGTGCGGTCCAGTCGTTCATCTCGGGCGCGATCTCCAAGACCGTCAACATGCCCGAGGACGCGACGGTGGAAGATGTGGAGGCGTTGCACCTGCTGTCGTGGCAGCTCGGCCTGAAGGCTGTGGCCATCTACCGCGACAACTGCAAGGTGGGTCAGCCGCTCAGCACTTCCAAGAAGGCCGGCGCCGAGGATGGCGTTGCGGCTTCCGAGGCGGCC
>JAUXQB010000245.1 GCA_030685215.1 Actinomycetota bacterium | reverse complement strand
AGCAGCACGCCACCCGGAGCGAGCAGCTTCACGGCCGACAGGTTGAGGTCCTTGTACGCCCGCGTGGCCTTGTCGAGCTGCCGTTCCGTGTTCGCCAACTTCGGCGGGTCGAGCAGGATCAGGTCGTACTGGCGCGCCCGGTCGCGCAGCCCGCGCAGCGCGGTGAACGCATCGGCCTCCATCAGGTCGCCGATGTCGATGCTGTTGAGCTGCGCGTTGCGCGCCGCCACCTCGAGCGCGGGCCCCGACGAGTCGATGGACAGCAACGACGACGCGCCGCGCGCGGCGGCGATGACGCTGAAGGCGCCGGTGTAGCTGAACACGTTGAGGACACGACGACCCGGCGCCCAGTGCGCCACCGCGTCGCGGCCGTCGCGCTGGTCGAGGTAGAAGCCGGTCTTGTGGCCGCCCTCCACCTCCACCGCGAAGCGGAAGCCGGACTCGTTGGCGACGAGGTCGGGCGACGGTGCAGCACCGCGCAACAGACCCACACGCGGGCCGAGGCCTTCGCGTTCACGCACGTCGGCGTCGCTGCGCTCGTACACGCACGCGACCCCCGGCAGTGCGAACAGCGCGTCGGCCAGCACCTCGCGCCACGCCTCGGCGCCGGCGGTGGTGAGCTGGCACACGATGGTGTCGCCGTATCGATCGGCGACCAGGCCGGGCACGCCGTCGGCCTCGCTGAACACCAGCCGCGCCGAGTCGGTGCGGCCGGAGCCGAGCAACGCGGCACGGCGGGCCGCCGCCGCATGCACGCGCCCGGTGACGAACTCGGGTGTGACCGGTGCGTCGGGTTCGAACGACCACATGCGCGCACGGATCTGCGACGACGGGCTGTACGCCGCCCAACCGAGCTCGGTGCCGTCGGCCGAGCGCACCCGCACGGTGTCGCCGCTGCCGGGGTTGCCGTCGACGCGAGCAACGCCGCCGCTGAACACCCACGGATGCCGCCGCACGAGCGATCGCTCACGGGTGGGTTGCAGCCAGATGGTCGCGGGTGAAGTGCTCACACGCTCACGGTAACGGCGAGCGGATCAGAGCAGCGAGAGCTCCGAGGCGCCACCGTTGCTGACCAACCAACCGTCGGTCTGCATCTGACGCTGCACGAGCTCGTCGATCTGCTGGCGCAGCGCCATGTTCTCGTGCACGCAGCCTTCGAGCGCGTGGAGCACACCGTTCATGCGCTCCTCCATCGCCGCGAGGCGCCCGCCGATGTCGGACGGCAACGCACCGCCACTCACCGGCGGACGGGCGTCGAGTCCGTCGAGGCGGTTGTTGATCTCGCCGCGCAGCCGATCGAGCAGACCGATGATGGTGGCCTGCGAGCGATCGAGGTCGGCACGCGACTCGGCGCGGGCTTGCTCGACGCCTTGGTTGGCGAGCGTCGCGTACGCCGCAGTGGCGGTGTACTGCGCGAGCACCTGCTGCTCCACACGCACCATCCGATCCCGAAGTTCCACCGCAACCGAGGTGGCGCTTTCCTCAGAATCAGGCGAGAGGAACGGCTTCGTGAGCTCGTCGTATTCCATCCAGCTCTTCTCGCTCCGACGCATGTCGCCCGCCCTCTCGATCCACCGCGTGCGCGGCGTGGTTGTTGACACGCATTCATCGGTATGACGGAGGGCGTTCTTGAGTGTTGTTCGGCTTGACGATCTATTGAAGAAGAAATCCCTAAAGCCCTGGAAGACAACTCCCGAAAGCTGTGATGCGTCCGCACCGCCTGAGCGGGTCGGCGTTGTGGGACAAGCATCTAGCGGGAGGTAACCCAAATCATGGAAAATGAAATCGTAGAGACGCAGAAGACCGAGCGTGGCTTCACTTTGGTGGAACTGCTCATCGTCATCGTCATCCTCGGCATCCTCGCCACTGTCACGGTGTTCGCCGTGCGTGGCATCGCCGACAAGGGCCAGGACTCGGCGTGCGCCGCGGACGCAAAGGTCCTGGAAGTGGCTGTCGAGACCTATTACGCCAACGGCGGCGCGGCCGGTACGGCCACCGAGGCTCTGCTGGTGAGCGGCGAGCTGCTCCGCGGCGAGTCGAGCACGTACGACATCGGCTCCGACGGCATCAGCGTGACCGCCACTGCCGGCGGCGCATGCGCAGGAGCCGTGACCACCTGATCCCAGGTCCTCCTGGTTTCAATCGGTACGCAATCCAGAGCGGCCGGCCCTTCGGGGTCGGCCGCTCTCTGCGTTTTCGAAATGAGGAACTCTTGAAGTGACTTTCCTCAAGGTCACACGGAGAATTGTCGATACGCACCTAGGTACGTCAGAAGCGGGAGTGGGCGAGATGAAACGGCGCGTGGATCAAGTCGACGAGACGGCGGATGCAGTTCCTGCGCGCCGCGACGGCGGCTTCAGTTTGGTGGAGATGGTCGTGACCGTCACGCTGATGGGCCTGGCGATGATCCCGCTGATGGTGGCGGCACTCTCGCTCGTCAAGAACTCGTCGTTCAACCGCAACGCCACTCGTGTCGAGACCGTGCTCAGCAACGCCGCCGACCGCGTGAACCGCGCCACCGAGGGCTGCGACTACACCATCTACTACGAGGCCGCAGTGCAGGCCGAGGGCTGGTCGGAGAGCCAGGTGTCGGTGAACTACGCCTGGTACACCCCCGGCGCCACTGCCACCACGGCCGGCACGTGGCAGACCGGCGCATGCCCCGCAGGGGGCTACAGCGACGGCCTCGTGCAACGAGTCAACATCACGGTGACCAGCCCGGACGGCCGCATCTCGCGGTCCGTCCAGGTGGTCAAGAGCAACATCTGACGGAATGAGGTTCACGATGACGAAGCACCTGCAACGCCTTCGCCGACGGGCGACCGCCCGGCTCGACGACGGCATGACCCTTCCGGAAGTGCTGATCACGATGGTGATCATGGGCACGCTCCTCACCTCGCTGGTGGCTGCCACCTCGGTGATCCTCAAGCAGCAGGACAACAGCGAGGGCCGTCTCAACAACGCTCGCTCCGAGCAGAACGTGGGCATCTGGTTGCCCAGCGACCTCGCGTCGGCGGAGGACGTCGACACGTCGCCCGGCGCTTCGCCGTGCGGCACCGAGTGCCCGCCCGGCATCAACGTCGGTGGCTCCAACGCACTGATGCTCTCGTGGACCGGCTGGGTCTCCGGCGGCACCGAGCCCGTCGCCACGCTCACCACCGTCTCCTACCGCTACGTGCAGGTGGGCGACGAGTGGCAGATCCTCCGCGTCGCGTGCGTGAAGGTCGGCAGTGGCGCCCCCACGTGCAACGAGGGCGTGGTGCTGCACGACGTGCCGGCACCGCCGCCCGGGCAGACCTGGGAACCCGGCGTCACCTCGCCGGTGTGGGTGATCGTGGTGCGCTTGGCCCTCGACCCGGCCATCCCCGATGGCGGCCCCGAGGACACCGTGCCGTCGGACCCCACCTACTACACGAAGAACGGTCGCCGAGTGTCGGTCACCATCAACGGTGGTGGCGACGTCGACGGTGCCGGTGGTGGTGAGGACACCATCACGCTCACCGCCGGTGGCACCGACCGCGAGAGCGATCTGAGCACCAGCAACTTCAGCAACCCGCCCAGCTTCGGCGCCACTCGCTCGCGCTGCGGCGGCAACTTCGTGATGGCCGTCGACACCTCCGGCTCCATCGGCAGCACGAACATGGCCAGCGTGCGCACCGGTATCACCGCGTTCATCGACTCGTTCGCCGGCACCCCCATCAAGCTCGAGATCGTCCGCTTCTCCAGCACGGCGGTCACCCTCGGCGCCGGCGCCGGCTGGTCGCGCTACTACGACATGCTCGTGGAGAGCGACGTCGCAGACCTGAAGGCACAGGTGGCCACGCTCACCTCTTCCGGCGCGACGAACTGGGAAGACGCGATGTTCCGCGTGTTCAAGAACAGCGACGGCACGGTGCAGCCGACGCTGCCCGACACGCTCATCTTCTTCACGGACGGTATGCCCAGCTACAGCCGCCTCAACGCCAGCTCGGCCACTGCCCCGGCCGTGGCGGACAACGACGACAGCGGACTGCCGGCAGCCACCGGCAGCAGCTACAACCAGGTGGCCTGGAACCGTGCGTGGCGCATCGCTCGCGACTACTACGCCGACGTGGAGCGCTTCATCGGTGTGTACGTGGGCACCGACGTGAACGGCACGTCGACCTGGCGTGAGCAGGGCGCCGGCTACCACCTCGCCGACTTCCAGCGTGGCTACCACCAGACCTGGGACATCGGCTTCCACGTCGACAACCCGCAGCGCGGCTACCGGCCCACCTGGGAGTACGCCGCCAGCGGCCTCACCTACCAGCGCGCCAACAGCGGCGTCACGTACCAGTACGCGGCGAGCGGCCTCACCTACGAGCGCAAGAGTGGCAGCACGTGGAGCTCGGTGAGCCGCAGCACCTACAACAGCAACAACACCGTCGTCGGCGAGAGCGACAACTACCGCGTGCGGGTCACCGGCACGCTCGGCAGCTGGACCTCCGAGTCGCGCACGTACTACGAGCGGTCGAACAGCGTTGCCGGCCAGACCGACGGCTACCGCACCACGACGGGTTCGCTCGGCAGCTGGACCAACACGACCAAGGCGCTCTACGACGCGAGCAACACGGTTGCCGGCCAGACCGACGGCTTCCGCACCACCACCGGTTCGCTCGGCAACTGGACCCAGACGACCGAGGACTACTACAACCTCAACAACACCTCCGGTGACAGCAGCGACGGCTACCGCACTGCCACCAGCTACTCGGCGCCGTACAGCCTGTGGGAGAACACCACCGAAGCACTGTTCGCCGACAACAACACCACCAACGACGAGACCGACGGCTGGCGCGGCACCGTGCAGCTGAACCCGCCGTACAGCTCGTGGGCCAGCATCAACCAGTCGACCTACAACTCGGGCAACACCACCCCCGACGACACCGACGGCTACCGGGTGAACAACATCTACAGCTCGCCGTATTCGTCGTGGGAAATCACCACCGAGGCGCTGTACAACAGCAACAACAGCACCGCCGACAACAGCGACGGCTGGAGCTCGAACAAGGTCTACGACCAGCCGTACACGTTCCACGAGAGCGCCACCAGCTACAGCCGACCGAACACCGAGATCCTGTCGCAGATCGTGTCGGAAGGTGCCACCGTGCCGGCCGTGCCCAGCGGGGGCCCGTACACGAACGCCGCCGTGGCTGACATGTACATCCTCCCCAACTGGGACCAGTTCGCCGGCGCCCTGAACTCGATGGCGCTCGCGGAGTGTGGCGGCACGGTGACCGTGCAGACCAAGGTCGGTTCCGCATCGGCCGCCGACCCGTTCACCTACCAGAACTCGGCCGACCTCACCATCGCCACCACCAGTGCGCAGTACCGCAGCGGCACGTTCGACTTCGACCTCAGCGGTGGCGTCAGCGTGACGGCCGACATCACCCCGCTGAACCTGTCGGGCCTCACCAAGTACACGCCGGTGAGCTGGTCCTGCAAGTCGGCGGGCGCCGACTACCCGTTCGTGGTCACGCCCATCCCCGACTCGCCGTGGTCGAAGATCACGCTGACGGTGGCTCCCAACACGGCCATCTCGTGCGTCCAGCAGGTGGCACTCACGTGAGGCGCCGACCCACACCTCGCCGCCCTCGGGCGGGCACCGACGACGGTTCCTCACTCGTCATCGTGCTGGCGTTCATCCTGATCGGCGCGCTGTTCATCACGCCGATGATGCAGTACGCCGTCGCGGTCACCCGCGCCGGTTCCAGCCAGCAGGACAAGATCGTTCGCGCCGAAGCCGTGAAGGGTGCGTTCCGCACGGCGATGGCCGATCCGCACCTGCTCTACGACGCCTGCTCGCTGAGCGGCCTCAACGAGCCTGTCACGCTCGCCAGCCCCGGCCTCGACATCGGCGTGACCACCCAGTGCACCACCGTCAAGTACGCACTCGAGCTCGACAGCTCGGAACTGCGCGCGGCGATGACCACCACCTACGTGGGGGCACCTGCGCCCGTGGGCACCGTCGGCAGCGTGTACGCCGGTTCCGGTGGTGCCGACCCCACCGCGTGGGTGGCCGACACCACGTCGGTCAGCCAGGGCGACAAGATCCTGCTCCCGACGCTGCCGGCCCACGCGCTGACGCACCCGTCGTCGGCGGGCTACGCCATGCCGGCGTGGGTGGGGAGCTGCCGAGTGTTCTTCCCGGGCACGTACAACGACCCGATCACCATCACCGGTTCGGAGCCGGTGTTCTTCGCCAGCGGCATCTACTACTTCGACAACACGGTCACCATCTCCGGCAGCGCCAACGTCGTCGTCGGCGGCGGCTCGGTCGAAGCGTGCACCACCGATCAGGAAGCAGCGTTCGAAGCACTCGGCGCTCCCACCAACCACAACATCTCCGGCTACGGAGCCACGTGGATCTTCGGCGGGGCGGGGCGGCTGGCGTTCAACGACACGGTCGCCGGCGCCGGGCCCAGCCTGCAGTTCAACGCCCGCCTCGTGGCCGACACCGACATCGCGTCGCTCTCGTCGCGCAGCGTGTCGATCATGTCGGTGAACGGCGTCGACGGCGGCGGGTCGGCAATCGACTTCAACCTGCCCGGACAGCTCTTCGTGCCTCGCTCCACCAACTCGGCCACGCCGCCGGTGCAGGCCATGGTCGACCAGTACCAGCCGTCGACACTGGTCACCGACGCGGTGGCAACGCCGTACCCGGCGATCATCGATGTCAGCTTCACCACCGGCACCACGGCCACGCTGTGGATCCCCGGGTACATCGCGGTGCCGCAGGGCTACATCAACATCGCCATCACGCCGGGCGCGGCCGTGAACAAGAACGTGCAGATGGTCGGCGGCGTGCTCGCGGCTTACTGGGCGCAGACACCCGATCAGCCCGAGACGCTGCAGCTGGGCATCGTCAACCGCGTGGTGCAGAAGACCTTCAAGGTCGTGTCGAGCACCACCGCCGGCTCACCCCGCGTCGTGTCGACCGCCGTCGTGCAGATCAACGACTACGGCGAGTACGTCGTGAACTCCTGGGAGATCTCGGTCGCATAGTTCTCGGTCGGCTGACGTCGCTGGGCCGACGTCAGCCGGCTGAATTCCTCGAGCCCTGGGGCTCACGATGGTGTGGGTGTCCGGCGGTCGCCGTCGGGTGCCGAGCACCATTGGCTGCAAGAGTTCTCTCCGCTCAGCGACAACATCTGCTGCACCAAGTGCAGCAAGAGTGGTTCTCCTCGAGAGCGTCGTGGTCGTCGCCGGCATCGGTTGTGGTCCATCCGAGTGGCAGCGGCCCGACGGGGGTGCGTCTGCCACTCGCATGGTCGTCTGGCACTCGGATGGTCGTCTGGCACTCGGATGGTCCTCTGCCACTCGGATGACGGGTTTCGTCGTTGGTGATGTGGCAGGTTGGAAGCGCGACAACCTTGGTCGCTCCAGCGCGCAACCAAAGTTGTCACGGTCCGAGAGAAGGAGACGGGGCGCCTCGAGTGCGGCGCACGAGGCGCCGCAGGGGCGTCATCCGAGTGCCAGCCGAGCACCCGAGTGCCCGGCGGACCAGCGTTCTAGCGGACGAGCTCCATGCGCAGGCCGGAGGAGTCCCACTTCGGCTCGGCCGGAAGGCGGTTCATCGCTCGGCCGGCGGCGCGGCGGGCGGTCCACAGCAGGCCGGTGGCTTGCAGCATGTGCACCTGGGCACAGCCGGGAGGAGGCGTGCGAGTGACGATCTCCTCCACACCTGGCAGCTTCTCGCGGATGAGGGCCATGCGCTCGACCACGCCGTCCTGCTGGTACGGCGAGGAGAGCAACGGCTGATCGTTGTTGAGCTGCACGAAGGTGAGATCCGGGTGCGCCGCGAAGAACATGCGCTGGTGGAACGGCTGGAACTCGCGCTCGGCCTCACGCAGCCACTTGAAGCGACGGAAGTCGTCGCGCGTGAGCCACGGCTCGAGTTCGAGTGCCGCTTCGCGGGTGGGTGCGTGCAGGGCGGCGCGCGACGGGGTCGGTCGCACCGCGAGCTGGCGGGGCCAGCCGATGTAGTCGCGGGCCTCCACGTCGCACGGGCGGTACGGGCCGGCAGGGTCGTCGGGCAGGCCGATCGGCGAGTAGATGGCAGCCGCGTCGAACTTGGGCTTGAACTCCATCACGTCGAGCAGCGTCTTCACCACTTCCGGATCCTCGGCGACCACGGTCACGCCGGCGAGGCGCGCCGGCACGATGAGCCATCCGCCGGGGCAGGGCACGATGCCGCCCAGCATCTTGTAGGGGAGCTTCGCTGCCGCCACGGTGTGTTCGCCTCTCTCAGACGTTCACGTAGGTGCCGGCGCCAGTGGTGGCGGCCTGACCGGCGTCGATCGTCGCCTGCGCCTGCATCTGCGAGCGGTAGGTGGCGGCCTGCGCCAGGATCTCTTTCGGGTACTGGCTGATCTCGGCAGCGGTCTCGAAGCTGATGATGCCACTCGACACGAGGCGGGCGAGGTCCATCTCCATGGTCTGCATGCCTTCCTGCTGACCGCTGATCATCGTGTTGCGCAGCTGTCGGCTCTTGCCCTCGCGCACCAGGTTCTTGACGGCCTCGTTGGCCATCAGCACCTCGTACGCGGCCACGCGGCCACCGCCCTCGGCGGGGAGCAGGCGCTGGCTGACCACGCCCTGCAGGGTGCCGGCGAGCATGATCTGGATCTGGTCGCGACGCTCGGCGGGGAACACGTCGATGATGCGGTCGAGGGCCTGCGACGCGTCGTTGGTGTGCAACGTGGCGAACACGAGGTGACCGGTCTCGGCCAGCGTCAGCGTGATCGCGATCGAGTCGAGGTCGCGCATTTCACCGAGGAGGATGACGTCGGGGTCTTCACGCAGTGCACTGCGGAGACCTTCGGTGAAGCCGGTCACGTCGGTGCCGACCTCACGTTGGTTGACCATCGCCACCTTGTGGTGGTGCAGGTATTCGATCGGGTCCTCGATGGTGAGGATGTGCAGCGGCTTGGTCTCGTTGATGCGGTCGATCATCGCCGCGAGCGTGGTGCTCTTACCGGAACCGGTGGGACCCACCACCAGCACCAGACCGTAGGGACGGTTGAGCAGCTCGCCACAGGCCCAGGGCGTGCCCAGCTCTTCCAGCGTGCGCACGCGGAACGGAATGACGCGCAAGGCAAGCGCGAGGCTCGTGCGTTGCATGAAGGCGTTCGCACGGAAACGACCGATCGACTCGAGTCCGAACGAGAAGTCGACCTGCGAGTTCTCGGCGAGCTCTGCCTTGTGGTGGTCGGCGAGGAGCGACATGACCATCCGCTCCGTCTCCTCCGGCTTCAACAGGCTGACGCCTTCGAAGGGCACGAGCACGCCGTCGCGGCGAGCCGTCGGTGGCCGACCCACGGTGAGGTGGAGGTCGGAGGCGCCGGCGGCCACGGTCGCTTGCAGCAGCGTGACCAACATCGGATCTGGATTGAACATGGGGCTAGCCTCCGGTGTCTCCGCCTCGCACGTGCGAGCCGGCCCTTGCATATGACGATTGCGATCTCTGCCCTCTACGGGCTACTCATTGGTTCGTTCCTCACCGTGGTGGTCGACCGCGTCCCACGTGGAGCCTCGATCGTCCAGCCCGGATCAGCGTGCGGGAACTGCGGCTTGCGCCTCGGCCCCCTCGATCTGGTACCTGTCTTCAGTTGGTTGGCGCTCCGTGGCAGATGCCGAAAGTGCCATACGAATATCGGCACCGAACCGCTCGTGCTTGAGTTGTCAACGGGCCTTCTTTTCGGTCTCACGGCGTGGCATTTCGGCCTGTCGTGGCGCACGCCCGCGTACTGCGTCCTGATGGCCGGACTGGTGGCGCTGAGCTGGATCGACCTGCACACTCGGCGACTGCCGCGCCAGATCATCTACGGCACCGCCGCCGTCGGCATCCCACTCCTCGTGGTGGCCGCGCTGGTCGAGCGAGCACCGGAACGACTGTGGATGATGCTCCTCGGCGCCGGCATCTCGCTGGCACTGATGGGCGTGGTCTACTGGGCCAGCCGTGGCGGCATGGGCGACGGCGACGTGCGCCTCGCGCCGCTGCTGGGCGCCTACCTCGGTTGGCTCAACCCCGGACTCGCACCGGTGGGTCTGTTCTTCGGGTTCGCCTGCGGCGCCGTCGTGGGTGTGGCCCTACTGGTCGCTCGCCGCGGCAACCGCAAGACCGCCATCCCGTTCGGACCCTTCCTCGCGCTGGGCACCGTGCTGGCCATCTTCTTCGGCCAGCAGTACATCGACTTCCTCCTCGTCCGCTGACGCAACCCCCGGCCGCCGGTTCCCGCAGTTCAGGAAGCCTTTCATCACGGCATCCGTGATGAAAAGCTTCCTCGAGCCAGTGGTCGGCAGAGTTCGCGCAGATCGAGACCGAGGTCGCTGGCGCGTCGGGCGACGATGCGTTCGATGCTGCGGCGAACCGAGGCCGGAGTCCTGGTGTCGGCCCAACCGACGTAGGAGATGTACCAACCGTGCTCGGCGGCGCGGTTGTCGCGCCGCTCGTCGAATGCTTCCTGCCGTGGGCCGGTGTGATGCTTCCGGCTGTGCGCTTCGATGCCGAGCCGGAGTGACGGGACAGCGAGGTCAGGTCTCGCGACGAACGCGCCCGAGGCGGAACGGATCTCGTACTGCCGCTCGATCGGCGGAATCCGTGGGGAGGCCAGGCACTCCTCGACGAGCTGCTCGAACCATGAGCCGCGCACCCTGCCACCCGTCATTCGGGCAGCCAGGTCGGCGAACGCCATGTCGAGCCCGTCGCCGCGCTGACGTGGGACTCGCTCCATCGTGTGCTGCAGCCAGATCAGGTTGTGGCCGCGACGTTGGAAGTCGTCCGCCGCACGCTCGTACCGGTCCGGGTGACACCGGGCGAGATCGACGACCGTTCGCGCCAGCGATGTGCACGCGATGTGTTGGATGGTGGTGACGTCGGCCGGCGGGTACAGCTCTCGGCGCTGAGTCGCTGTCGCGTCCGCCAGCAGCACTCGGCTGCCTCGGGGCGACGCGACGAAGACGTCGGGGTGGTCGGCGAAGCCGTCGACGTCGTGCAACCTTGCGGCGCAGCCGCCGATCGCGATGTTCCGGCCGGCGTTGGTGAGGGTCGCGACCATCACCCGCTGCTCGTAGGTCGCGGGCGAGCCGGCGACGACCAGGACACCAGGCGCCGGTTCGAGGAACACGCCGCGGTGGCACAGCCGGGCGATGGCCATGGGATTCAAGTACTCGGCGGCCAGGCGTCTGGAGATGGCACCGTGGCGAGAGGCCGCAAGCTCACCCACGGCGTCGGGCAGGACGCATGCAGGCATGCGAGCGGAACGTATCCGGCCGCGGCTCACTCACCAACCCCACTCGCTTGAGGAAGCTTTTCATCACGGATGCCGTGATGAAAAGCTTCCTGAGCGAGGGGACTCGGACTGAGCCGAGGGCGACTAGACCTGCTGCTTGACGCCGTCGAGCACGCCGTACATGGCTTGCACGAGTGCGACGGCGACGAAGCCGACGATGAGACCGACGAACACGATCATCAGCGGCTCGAACATGGTGGTGAAGCGCTTGATGCGGCTCTCCAGCTCGCGGTCGAAGTACATGCCGGCGACTTCCAGCTGGGCATCGAGCGTTCCCGTCTCCTCGCCCACCTTGAACATCTGGCGAGCGGCGCCGGGGAACAGTTCGGTGCGGGCGAGCGGCTTCGCGAAGCCGCCACCTTCCATCATCTCGGCCTGTGCCTCCACCAGACGATCGTGGAAGACGACGTTGTTGGTGGCGTCGGTGGTGGTGCGCATCGCGTCGGGCAGCGGCACGCCGGCCTTCACCATGGCGCCGAGGATGCGGCAGAAGCGCTCGAGGATCGCGTACTCGACGATGCCACTGATGACGGGCACCTTCAGCACGAACTTGTCCTTGAAGATCTTGCCCTTCTCGGACTTCACCATCCACATCACCCAGCCGACGACGAGCATCATGAACGTGAACGGGATGTACCACATCACGGTGAACAGGTCCGCCACGAAGAGCAGCGCACGGGTGGCGAACGGCAGCTCGGCATCGAGCTCTTCGAACAGCGGCTTGAACTGGGGCAGCACGTAGCCGGCGAGCACGGCCACCGTGAACATCGCCAGCACCATGACGACACCCGGGTACGACAGCGCCGACACCACCTTCGAGCGGGTCTCCACCTCGCGTTCCAGGTAGCCGGCCAGGCTGTCGAGCGTGTCGTCGAGCTTGCCGGTGAGCTCCGCGGAACCGAGGATGCCGATGTAGTAGGCGGGGAACGCTTCCGGGTGCTTGCTGGCAGCGCCGGAGAGCGTGCCACCGTTGCGGAGATCCTCCACCATGCCGGTGATGGTGCGTTGCAGCGCCACGTCGGTGGTCTCGTCGCCGATCACTTCCATCGCTTCGGTGAGCGGGATGCCGGCCTTGACGAACACGGCGAGCTGACGCGTGAAGTGCATCAGCTCCTTCTTCTTCACCTTCATGGTGGTGAGCTCGAACTGCAGCGCGCCGCGCTTTTCCTCGATCTTCACCGGGTACAGGTTCTGGTCGAGCAGGTGCGCGCGGGCAGCACCGACGGTGTCGGCCTTGGTGAACCCTTCGACGCTCGTTCCGTTCGAGTCGATGGCTGCGTATGCGAACTTCGGCATTGGTGTGCTCCTGGCTGGCGAAGGTGTCGTGGGGTTAGCTGGCGAAAAGGGTGCGGACGACTTCGGGAATGGTGGTGACGTCGTTCTCGACCAAGGCCATGGCCTCGCGGAGCATGGTGCGCATGCCCTGGGCGACGGCGAGGCGACGAAGCTCTTCGGTGGTTGCCCAACCGACGATGAGACGGCGCAGCTCCGGCGTGATGCGCAGCAGTTCGTACACGCCGATGCGGTCGCGGTAGCCGGTGCCGGCGCAGAAGTTGCAGCCGGCGCCGCGGTAGAACACGCTCTTCTCGCTGCCACCGCTGTTCTGGCGGAACACTGCCAGCTCTTCGGCGCCGGGGGTGTACGGCTCCTTGCAGCTGTCGCACACTCGGCGCAGCAGACGCTGACCGATGACGCCCACCACGGAGGACGCGATGAGGAAGGCTTCGATGCCCATGTCGAGGAAGCGGTGCAGTGCGGCCACGCTGTCGGTGCCGTGCAAGGACGACAGCACGAGGTGACCGGTGAGGGCCGACTGCACGGCGATGCGTGCCGTGTCGGCATCACGGATCTCACCGACGAGGATGACGTCGGGGTCCTGACGCAGGATGGCTTTGAGGCCGGTGGCGAAGGTGAGGCCCGCCTGGTCGTTCGTCTGGATCTGGTTGATGCCGGGGAACACGTACTCCACGGGGTCTTCCACCGTGGTGATGTTCTTGCCCGCCGAGTTCACCTCGAGCAGCGACGCGTACAGGGTGGTGGTCTTGCCGGCACCCGTCGGGCCGGCGCAGATCACCATGCCGAACGGCGCATGGATCATCTTCGAGTAGTGGAGGTACGTCTCGCGAGGGAACCCCAACTCGGCGAGACCGATCATCGACCGGCCCTTGTCGAGGATTCGCATGACGATCTTCTCGCCGAACACAGTGGCCACGCTGGCCACGCGCACGTCGACCTCTTTACCGTCGATGACGGTGGAGAACTGGCCGTCCTGCGGACGACGCTTCTCCACGATGTTCATGCCGCTCATGATCTTCAGGCGGCTGGTGAGCGCGGCGTGCACCCCCTGCGGCAGCGAGAAGGTCTCGACGAGGTGACCATCGATGCGGAACCGCACACGGACGTGCTCGTCGGTGGGTTCGATGTGGATGTCGCTGGCTCGGTCGCGCATCGCCTGGCTGACGATCCGGCTGACGAGCTGGATGACGGGCGCCTGGTCGTCGAGGCTCACCTCGGCGGCGATGGCCGCCAGCTTCGCCTGGTCGTCGGTCGTCTCCAGCGAGGCGACGAGGCGACTGATGTCGGCGTCGGCGCGGTAGACGAGATCGATGAAGGTGCGCACCGTCGACGGATCGGAGATGAAGAACTTCACCGGGCGCTTGGCGGCCGCCTCGAGCTCGGCGCGGCGCGCCGGAGCGGGGTCGCTGCACAGCACGACCAGTGTGCCGCCCTCTTCGGCGACCGCGACAGCACAGTGGCGACGCACGACGGCCTCGTCGAGCACACCCTTCACCTCGTCGGCGATGACGATGCCCTTGGTGTCGACGGCCGGCACGCCCGTCGCCGCGGAGATGGCGATGGCCAGCTCGGTGCGCCCGGTGCCGTAGCGACCGAGGAGGATGTCGGCGAACTGCAGCAGGTCGCCGTTGGCCTGGGCGAGCGCCTGCGCGAGGTGCTCAGCGGTGAGGTGCCCGCCCTCGACGAGGGCCTGACCCACCTTCATGCATTCCGTGGAGGACTCGCCTTCCACCGCCGAGGGTGCCGCTTCTTTCGAACCTTTGAAGAGTGCCATGTACCCGTCTCCCGCCGCAGGGTGTCAAAAACGAATCGGTCGTCAGAACGACGACAGACTCGGCTCCGTCGAGTTGGTCGTGCTGCCGTCGGGCAGCGTGGTGTTGAGTGATGCGCTCGGCACGGCGGGCGTACCCGCGGCCGGAGTCGGGGGAGGCGGCGGCATCGACGCCGCGCTGCGCGTGGAGCCACCGACACCCGGGTCGGTCTTGCGCACGAACTGGTCGGGGTCGAGCGCGATGAGTGCTCGTTCGAGCTCCTCGAGACGCTCGAGCTGCACCGAGGCGCTCACATCCATCTCGTCGGCGAGCAGTGCCTCGATCTCGGCCATGCGCAACGCGTTCTTCCCGATCTTCTCCTCGGTGCTGGCGACCACGCGATCGAGTTCGATGCGGACGAGCATCGCCTCACCGACAGCAGCGGACAGCTGCTCCTTGACGGCGTTGATCGCCTTCTCGTCGACGGTGCTCACCTGTGCCGCGAGGGCGGCGAGCTGATCGGCCGACTCGAACATGCGGTTCTCGAGCTCGAGCATCCGCTGCGAGAGCGCAGCGATCGCGTCGTCGAAGCCGGCGCCGATGCGACCAACCGTTGCCTCGAGGTGCGCGATCTTGGTGCCGTTCGCTTCGTTGACACGCTCCTCCATCGCGAGCATGCGGTCGGTGACCTTGTGCTCGGTGAAGTCGAGTCGCTGCGAGAGGAGGTGCGTCTGTTCCGCCAACTGACGCTGCACTTCGGGACCGACCGCTTCGAGCGTGGTGCGCACGAAGCCGAGACGCTCCTCGACGGCACCGGCGAGCGCCTGGTTGCCTTCGTCCATCCGCTGACTGAGTGCGAGCGTGGTGTCGTTCACGTGCTGCACCATCGCCGACGCCTGCTCGTCGAAGCGACGCGTCGCCTTGTGCAGCTCGTCGATGCGAGCATGCGCGGCGGCGCTCTGGTTGTCGATGTGCTCGCGCAGCAGGACGATCTCGCCGGCGTCGATCGAGCTGCCGCTCACGCCCGCCTCGAGGATCCGGTTCTCGACCTCGTTGAGGCGCAGCTGCTGGTGAGCGGAGAAGTCGCCGAGGCGCGCCTCGAGCACGGACTGCAGCACCTGCTGCTGCTCCTCCACCGTCTGCCGGCTGGCCGCGAGCTGCGCGGTGACCGAGTCGAGCTGCTGCTGGAACTCCGCGCGCAGCTCCTGCTTGTTGGTCTCGACAGCCTGCCGTGCAGCATCCACCTGCTGTGCCATCGCGGTCACGTACTGTGTGAGCTGTCGCTCCACGGCACCGGCGATCGTCGCAGCCAACACCTCGGTGCTGCTCGGCGACATGCCCGTCGATGCACTCGTCGGAGACGGTGCGGGAGTCGTCGAGGAACCCGCTGAAGACGTCGTTGCGCTCATGCTGGGCCCTCCTTCTTCGTCATGGTCCCCACGGCGGGGTCGTGTTCCGTCGCCACAGTTGAGTTATCGGACCGTCTTGCCCAACTCTTGAGAGATTGCTGCCGCGATACGGTGGCCCGGTGCGAGTACATCTGATCGACGGCACCTACGAGTTGTTCCGTCAACACTTCGGCCAGGTTTCCCGTCATGGCGACGCCGGTCCGTTCGATGCGGCGGTGGGTGTGGTGTCCAGCACGCTGCAGTTGGTGGCGTCCGGCGCCACCCACGTCACGGTGGCCAGCGACCATGTGATCGAGAGCTTTCGCAACGATCTGTACGCGGGCTACAAGAGCAGCGAGGGCATGGATCCGGTGCTGTTGCACCAGATCCCCATCATGGAGGAAGCGCTCGTCGCGTGCGGGTTCACCACCTGGGCGATGGTGGAGTGGGAGGCCGACGACGCCTTGGCCGCGGCCGCAGCGGTGGCCGACGCCGACCCTCGCGTGAGCCAAGTGCTCATCGTCACCCCTGACAAGGATCTCGGCCAGTGCGTGAAGGGAACTCGCGTGGTGCAGTTCGATCGCCGCAAGGACGAGATCGTCGACGAGGCGGCCGTCACCGAGAAGTTCGGCGTGCCGCCGTCGTCGATCGCCGACTACCTCGCGCTCGTCGGCGACTCGGCCGACGGCTACCCGGGTCTGCCCGGCTGGGGCGCGAAGAGCGCGTCGACGGTGCTGGCCAAGTTCGGCAGCATCGAAGCCATCCCGGCCTCATCGGGCGACTGGGGCCTGCCCGCGCTACGCGGCGCGGAGAAGCTGGCTCGCACGCTGCACGACCAGCTCGCCGATGCGCTGCTGTTCAAGGTCATCGCCACCACCGCGCTCGACGTGCCGGTGGGCACGGTCGACGAGTGGGAGTGGCGTGGGCCGACGCCGGCGCTGGCCACCGTGGCGGCGCGGCTGGGAGCCCCGGATCTGGCCGAACGCGCCGACCGCATGTGGCAGCGCGTGCTGGCTCGCAACTGAGAGCGGGACGGGGCGCGTTCGCACCCGTCGGCTGTGGTGACGGCCAGGTGGCCTGCGGCACACGAGCGGCACCGTTGAAGGCTGCTACCTCCCGGTCCTGACCTGATTCCCGGACGCCCGTCGCACAGGGCCCGACCATCACCACACCCGACGGGTGCAGGCCGAAGCCTAGCGACATTCGCCGGACTTGCCGCTAGCCTGCTCCGCCACCCGGGAGGGGTGCGAGAGCGGCCGAATCGGCACGCTTGGAAAGCGTGTGAGGGGCAACCCTCCGTGGGTTCGAATCCCACCCCCTCCGCCATGAACCCGCCGCTGACCGACGAGCAGGCGATGCGAGCGGCGCTCGCGGAAGCCGTCGCCGCGGCAGCGCACCACGACGTACCGATCGGCGCAGTGGTGGTGCGCGACGGCGTGGTCATCGCCGCGCGGCACAACGAGCGCGAGCTCACCGGCGACCCCACTGCACACGCCGAGGTGCTGGCCGTGCGCGATGCGGCGAGCGTCGTGGGGCACTGGCGCCTGCTCGACTGCACGCTCTACGTGACCCTCGAACCGTGTGTGATGTGCGCCGGCGCGCTGGTGAACGCACGCATCGGCCGCGTGGTCTACGGCGCCACCGACCCGAAGGCCGGCGCGGTGCAGAGCCTGTACCAGGTGTGCGGCGACGAACGCCTGAACCATCGGCCGCCCGTCACCGCCGGTGTGCTCGCGGACGAGTGCGGGCGCCTGCTGAAGGAGTTCTTCGCCGCGCGTCGCGGGTGACGGTACGGGGTCGTCAGGCGTTGGAGACGACGTCGGCCGGCTGGTCGAAGTCGCTGGGCGAGATGCTGGGCACCGGCTGTGCCGCACCGTCGATCGCCGCCAGCGCGCGTCGCACGGCTTCGGCGACCTCGTCGGCGATGGCCGTCGACATGATGGCGTCGACCGCCGACTGTGCCAGGTGGATGCCCGAGTCGTTGGACGCCACCTCTTCGACGGGCTCGGCGACCGGATCGGCGGCTTCGATGACAGGCTCCGCGATCGGTTCGAGCGTGAACTCGGAGATCACCGGCATCCGTGTGGTCGTGAGGAGCTGCTCGGCGGTGATCGGTTCCCACGAGCCGATCGACACCACGGGCGGCGGCGTCGCAGCGACCGGTTCGATCACGACCGGTTCGATCACGACCGGGACTTCGACGACCGGGACTTCGATCACCGACGGTTCGACGGCTGGTGTTTCGACGACCGGCCGCTCGACGACCGGCGGCTCGATGGCAGGCGGCTCGATGGCAGGGGTCTCGACGACGGCCACTTCCACGACCACCGGCTCCGGGGCCGGCTGCACGACGGCGGGGATCACCGCGTCGACGCGGCGTCGAGGACCAGGTCCGGGGGTGATCGTGCTCTCCGGCTCGGCAAGACGAGCGTCATCGACGACATGAGTGATGACCTCGACACGTGTCGGCAGCCAGCGATCGATGCCACTGGTGTGCCGCTTGTACATGTTCATCACGTAGTGGCCGATCACGTCGTTGGCCACCGAGGTGAGCACGTCGTCGGTCATCAGTTCCACGCACAGCTCCACCGACTGGCGATCGATGGTGGTGTCGCGCTGGAACATGCGGCCGAGGTGCTCGACTCCGCTCACCAGCAGCGCGCCCTTGCCCATCTGTTGGCGAGTGATGACACCCTCCACGAGCAGGCGCACGCCCAGGCCACCGTCGGTGCTCCGCTCGGCGAAGTACACCTGGCCGTCACGCAGGTAGACATGTGTCGCGGGGGTGGTCGCCAGCGTGAGCTCACCCGTGAGCAGCTGGCGGCGCGCCGCCTCGATCACCTGCCAGGCAGGTCGGGGGGAGAACTCACCTTCGTCGGGAAACAGATCCGCACGCACGTCTCCTTCTTCGGCACATCTGTACGAGATCTTGAGGATCTCGCGACGCATGATGATTCTCGGCCCGCCGACCCCGCCGGGCGCCGCAACCTCCGGTGGTGAGCGTCGCTGCAGCCGCTAACCTGCCGCCCCGGAAGGGTGCCCGAGCGGCCAAAGGGACACGCCTCGAAAGCGTGCGAGGTGCAAGCCTCCGTGGGTTCAAATCCCACCCCTTCCGCCACCGACACACCGCTCGGCTCGCCGGGCGGTGTGTCGCCGTTTTCGGCCACGCCTGCTCAAGGCGACGGGCGCATCACCCGATTGAGCTACATGAGCCTGGTCGTCCTCGGACGCGTCCGTCGATGCATCGTCGCGTGCACGGTCGCGCTGGTGGCGCTGGGCGTGGTGCAGGCCGTCGACCCCGCGCCGGTTGCTGCCGCGTGCGACGGGTCGACGCTCACGGCGGCGCAGCTGAACGCGGTGTTCGCGAACCCGGGCGTGGGCGGCGGTGCCGGCTACGCGGGCGGCGACTACCAGCACGTGTACCCGTTGCCCGACGGACGCCAGCTGTGGTTGTTCCAGGACGTGTTCTTCAGCGCCGACAACGACCTGCGCGACAGCTTGACGATGGCGGCGCACAACGCCGGTCTCGTGCAGAACGGCACCTGCTGGTCGGTGGTCGGCGGGCCGCAGATGAACAACTACATCGGGCGCGCCGAGACCACGCCACTGCGTCGCTGGTTCTGGCCGATGGACGGAGAGATCGGTGCCGACGGCGCGCTGTGGGTGTTCATGGTGGAGATGCGCAACCCGAACGGCATCGGCGCGGCGTGGGGCGCGGCGCCGGCGGGCACGTGGGTGGCCCGCATCGACACCACCAGCCTGGCGGTGCTCTCGTTCGCACCAGCGCGTGACGGCAGCACTCGCCTCTACGGCTGGTCGGTGACCAGCGACGAGCACTTCACGTACCTGTACGGGCACTGCTATCGACAGTTCATCCATCAGGTCGACAGCGTCGGCCAGTTCGACGCGGCCTGCATGCCGCACACCTATCTGGCACGCGTGCCCAAGGGTCGCTTCGACCTGATGCCGCAGTACCGCACCGCACTCGGATGGAGCGGCAACGCGTTCGCCGCCACACCGCTGATGACTCGCGGCGCCGCCAACCCGATGAGCGTGCAGAAGTTCGGCGACCTCTACGTGAACGTCACCAAGATCGACGACTGGTGGGGTGCATGGGTCTACGTGGACAAGTCACCCAACCCGTGGGGCCCGTGGGAGGCCGCCGAGTCGATCTTCATCGTGAACGACCGCAAGTGCAGCCAGTGCGGCATCTACCACGCCGAGCTGCTCCCCACCCTGACAGCCGACGGCAAGATGGTGCTCTCGTGGTCGAACGGGGCGCCGTTCCACCTGTGGCAGGCGAACGCGTTCCTCTACCGACCGAGCTTCCGCGCAGTGACGCTGCCCACGTACCGCACCGACGCGAGCCTCGGTGACGCCGGCATGCAGCCACGCACACCGGTGCGGGCGCTCGACACACGCCAGACGGCGCAACGCGTGCGCACCGGCACGATGGTGAAGGTGCCGCTGGCGGGCAAGGTGGCCGCGGGCGCAGTGGGTGTGGTGGCCAACGTGACCGCGGTGAACCCTGCGTACTCGGGCTTCCTGACCGCGTGGCCCTGCGGCGCGCGAATGCCGACGGCCTCCGTGCTCAACTTCCAGGGCAGTCGCAACACCGCCAACGCCGTGCACACTCGACTGGGCCCCGCCCAAGAGCTGTGCATCATGTCGTCGGTCGATTCCGACGTGCTGGTCGACGTCGCCGGGTCGTACATGCCGACCGGTGCGGCGGAGTTGCACCCTCTGCCGCCGGCGCGCCTCGCCGACACCGGCGGCACACGGCTGGCGGCGAACGGCACGCTGGTGGTGCCGGTGGCGGGAGTCGGCGGCGTGCCGGCCAGTGGCGCTCAGGCCGTGACGGTCACGGTGACCGCCAGCACACCGTCGGGCTACGGCTACCTCACCGTCTGGCCGTGCAGCACGCAGCGGCCGACCGTGTCGACCTTGAACTTCGTGGCCGGCGACACCATCTCCAACGCTGCAACGATGCCGCTGGGCGCCGCGGGCGACCTGTGCGTGTTCTCGTCGGTGGCCACGAACGTCACCGTCGACGTGGGCGCGTGGTGGGGAGCGGACGGGCTGCGTGCCACCCTGGCGACGCCGCAGCGACTGTACGACTCACGCGGCGGCACGAAGCCGGCGGCGGAGAGCACCACCACGGTGCTGCTCACCGACGACCTGCCGCCGGGCACGACTGCCGTCGTCGCCAACGT
Source organism: Actinomycetota bacterium (assembly GCA_030685215.1). Taxonomy (GTDB): domain Bacteria; phylum Actinomycetota; class Acidimicrobiia; order Acidimicrobiales; family Ilumatobacteraceae; genus UBA668. The sequence goes on along the minus strand of JAUXQB010000245.1, from coordinate 25,288 downwards.
CGCCGCGGTGAACCCTGTCGCCGCCGGGCGGCTCACCGCCTTCTCCTGCGGCGCACTGCCGGTTGGCGCCAGCGTGAGCTACGCGCTCAACGAGAACCGCGCCGGCCTGGTGGCCACCGGTCTGTCGGTCGCCGGCGGATTGTGCCTGCACACCAGCCGCTCCTCACACCTGCTGATCGACGTGACCGTGTCGTTCCAGTGACCGTGTCGTTGGAGTGACGCGTGTCGTTGGAGTGACGCGTGTCGTTCCAGTGACGCCTCAGGTGCACTCGGTGCCGTCGACCGGGGCGGCGCCGACGGGGTCGATGAGGTAACGCTCGATCGTCTCGGCAGAGCACGCGTTGACGCTGTAGCCGGTGTGCTGATCGGCGGTGACCACGACCAGTCGACCGTCCTCGAGCGTGTCGGCCATCACTCGCGTGCCGGCCAACGGCGTCGCCGAGTCGCCGGTGGTGCCCATCACCAGGATGGGCCCGGCCCCGGCACCGGTGGCAGGCACTCGCGGGTCGGTGCTCGCGGGGAAGAACGTGCAGAAGTACGACCCGGTGGTGCCGGGCGCGAGGCGCGGTGCGGCGGCCTGGTACTGCGGCACGTACGCGTCGTCCTGTTCCACGGTGAGTCGCTCGCTGTCGTCCATGCACACGATGGTCTGGAACGCTTCCAGCGCGTCGGAGTACGTGCCGTCCGGGCTGCGGTCGTAGTACATGTCGTAGAGCTCGAGGAGACCGGCGCCGTCGCCGGCTTCGGCGTCGGCCAACGCCTGCGCGAGCTGCGGCCACGTCTGGTCGCTGTACATCGCCTGACTCACCGCGGTGACGGCCACCTGACGGTTGACGTCGGGTCGACCTTCGATGGACGGCACCGGCTGCTCGTCGAGCGCCAGCATCAACGCGTCGAACGCGCCTTCCGCGTCGCCGTCGTGGTGGAACGCGCACGACGCGTCGGCGCTGCACTGCTGCAGGAAGGTGGTGAGGGTGGACTCGAATCCGACGGCCTGCTGCAGACCCGACTCGACGAAGTCGGCGGTGGGGTCGGCCGCACCGTCGAGCACTGCGGCGCGGACCGTGTCGGGGAACAGCGTCGCCCAGGTGGCACCGAGCTCGCTGCCGTAGCTGAACCCGAAGTACGAGATGGTTGCTTCGCCGAGCGCCGCGCGGATGGAGTCCATGTCGCGAGCGGAGTTGTTGGTGCCCACGTACTGGATGAACTCGCCGTTGGCCGCCACGCACGCATCGGCGAACTCCTTCGCCGTGTCGACGACGGCCTGCCGCTCGGCGGCGTCGTCGGGCGTGATGTCGAGGCCCGCGTAGAACCGGTCGTAGTCGTCGGTGCAGTCGACGGCGGGCTCGCTGAGGCCGGTGCCACGTGGGTCCCAGCCGACGATGTCGAACCGCTCGAGCAGCGCCTCGCCGTACACCTGCTCGGCATAGACCGCGAAGTCGCTGCCGCCGAATCCGGGACCTCCGGGGTTGACGAGCAGGCTGCCGATGCGCTGTGACGGCTCGGCGAGGTGGCGGGCGACGAACAGGTCGAAGGTGCCCTTCGACGGATCGGCGTAGTCGATCGGGACTTCCAGGCTGCCGGTCTGCACACGGTCGTCGTCGCCGAAGTCGACCCACCCGAACGGGTCGTCGGCGTCGGGCACGATGGTGTCGCGCGACCCGTTGCCCGTGCCATTGTCGTTGCCGTTGCCCGTGGCGTCGTCGTTGCAGCCCGCGCCGATGGCGGCGAGCGCGACGACGAACGCGCACATCTTGAGTCGAGGGGAGGGCCGATTCATCCCCGCGAGGTTACGGGCGAAGCGCTGGAGTCAGTCGCAGATGGTCTCGTCGGCGAGCGGCGCGCTGGGGTCGACCAGGTATCCGTCGACCGTCTCGTTCACGCACCGGTTGACGCCATAGCCGGTGTGCTGATCGGCGGTCACGACCACCAACCGGCCGTCCTCCAACGCTGCGGCCATGTTCCTCGTGCTCTGCAACGGGGTGGCCGCATCGCCGGTGGTGCCGACCACCACGATGGGGCCGGCACCACGACCGGTGACGACCACGGGGTCGACAGGATCGATCGGCCAGACCGAGCAGAACGCGAGCTCGGCCATCCAGCCGCGACCGAGCCTGGGCGCGGCGGCAGCGAACTCGGCTTCGTGGGAGAACAGGTCGTCGGGACCGGTGCTGCCGGGATCGTCGAGGCAGCCGATGGCGAAGTAGGCCTCGAGCGAGTTGTCCCACTCACCGAAGCTGTAGCCGTAGTACGAGTCGTAGAGATCGAGCACCGCCTGCCCGTCGCCGTCCTGCAGCTCCGCCAACGCCTGCTCGAGCTCGGGCCAGTAGCTCGGGTCGTACATGGCCTGCGCGACCGCGGTGCCGAGCACACCCTGTGTGACCGGTGTGCGGTCGGGGTCCACCTCGACCGGGTCGGCGTCGATCTCGGCGGCGAGCGCGTCGTAGGCGGCCTCCGCGTCGCCGCCGTTGTGGAACGCGCAGGCCGGCTGCGCGCTGCACTGTGCGAGGAAGGTGGCGAACGTGGTCTCGAACCCGGTGGCCTGCTGGATGTTCTGCTGCAGGTAGCCCACCGTCGGGTCGACGGCGCCGTCGAGCACGGCCGCGCGCACCGTCGACGGGAACAGCGTGGCCCACGTGGCACCGAGCTCGCTGCCGTAGCTGAACCCGAAGTAGGAGATGGTGTCCTCGCCCAGCGCCGCACGGATGGAGTCCATGTCGCGCGCCGAGTTCTCGGTGCTGAGGTGCGGCAGCAGATCGCGGTTGCCGACCAGGCACGAATCACCGAACTTGTCGCCGGCGGCCACCAGCGCCTCGCGCTCCTCGGGAGAGTCGGGCGACGAGTCGAGGCCGAAGTACTCGTCGTAGTCGTCGATGCAGTCGACGGCAGGTTCGCTGAAGCCGGTGCCGCGAGGGTCCCAGCCGACGATGTCGAAGCGGTCGAGCAGCTCCTGCCCGTAGATGCCCTCGGCGCCGTAGGCGAGGCCGGTGCCGCCGAACCCGGGGCCGCCCGGGTTCACGAGCAGCGAGCCGATGCGGTTCGCAGGGTCGGTGGCGAGTGAACGCACCACCGACAGCACGATGGTGTCGCCGTCGGGATCTGAGTAGTCGAGCGGCACTTCCAGCGTGCCCTCTTCCAACCCTGGCTCCAGCTCGACCCAGTCGAACGGGTCGTCGTCGTTCGGCCGCGGATCGGTCGACACCGGGTCGGTAGCGGTCGGATCGGTGGTCGGCTCGGGGGCCGACTGCACCGTGTCGGGCGGCATCGTGGCGCTGGGGTCGGCGGTGTCGAGCGTGACGCCGTCGATGGTGCCTCGGTTGCCGCGCCCTTCGTTGGCACCCTCGTCGATGCCGTCGCCGCACGCGGCCAGCACCACGGAACACGCGAGAAGGAGAGCGAGGCGACGAGGCATGGCGGCCATCGTAGAAGTGTCGGGGCCGTCCGTATCCTCATCTCCATGCGTATGGGACCACACATGCTGATGCCGGGCGACTCCGACGCCGTCAAGGGCAAGAAGCTGCAGCGACGCTCCATCCGACGCGCTTGGCAGTTCGCGCGTCCCTACCGTCGCACCATCCTGCTGTTCCTCACGGCCATCGTCGTCGCCGCGCTGGTCGAGCTCATCCCACCGTTCGCGTTCCGCACCATCCTCGACGACGCCATCCCCGACCGCGACCGCGGGCTCATCACTGCGCTGGCCGTCGTGGTCGTCGCGGCCGCACTCGCCGATGCCGGGTTGGCCATCGTGCAGCGCTGGTGCAGCGCGCACATCGGCGAGGGGCTCATCTACGACCTGCGCGTTGCCCTGTTCGCGAAGGTGCAGCGCATGCCGGTGGCGTTCTTCACCCGCACCCAGACCGGGGCGCTCACCAGCCGGCTCAACAACGACGTGGTGGGGGCGCAGACCGCGGTCACCAGCACCCTCGGCAGCGTGGTGAGCAACATGGTGGTGCTCGTCACCACCCTCATCGCGATGGCACTGCTCGAGTGGCGGCTCACGCTGCTGGCGCTGGTGGTGCTGCCCATCTTCATCATCCCGGCCAAGCGGGTGGGCCGCCGGCTGCAGGAGGTGTCGCGCGAGAACATGGCCACCAACGCCGAGATGAACTCGCAGATGGCAGAGCGCTTCAACGTGGCCGGCGCGCTGCTGGTGAAGCTGTTCGGCCGCCAGAACGACGAGGTCACGATGTTCAGCGGCCGAGCGGCGCGCGTTCGCGACACCGGCGTGCGCGCCGCGATGATCGGTCGCGTGTTCTTCGTCGCGCTCGGTCTGGTCGGCGCGTTGGGGGCGGCAGCCATCTACGGCGTCGGCGCACACCTGGTCGTCAGCGGCAACATCAGCCCCGGCACCCTGGTGGCGCTGGCGGCACTGGTCACCCGCGTGTACCAACCGCTCACCGGCCTCACCAACGCTCGCGTCGACCTGATGACCGCAATGGTGAGCTTCGAGCGAGTCTTCGAGGTGCTCGACGCGCCGGAGTTCGTCACCGACCGGCCGGGCGCCATCGACCTCGTCGACCCCAAGGGCCGGGTCGAGCTGCGCGACGTGTGGTTCCGCTACCCCGCCGCCGCCGACGTCACCGTGCGTTCGCTGGAGGCGCCGAGCGCGTTCAGCGCCACCGACCCCGACCACGATGTGCTGCAGGGCGTGTCACTCGTCATCGAGCCGGGCGAGACGGTCGCCCTCGTCGGTTCGTCGGGCTCCGGCAAGACCACGCTGTCGGGCCTGGTGCCGCGGTTGTACGACGTCACCGGCGGCGCCGTGCTGCTCGACGGGCACGACGTGCGCGACCTCACCCAGCACTCGCTGCGCGAAGCCATCGGCGTGGTGAGCCAGGACCCGCACCTGTTCCACGAGACCATCGGCGCCAACCTGCGCTACGCGAAGCCCGACGCCACGGATGCCCAGCTCGACGCGGCGTGTCGCGGCGCTCGCATCCACGACACCATCTCGTCACTGCCCGACGGCTACGACACCGTGGTCGGCGAGCGCGGCTATCGGCTCAGCGGCGGCGAGAAGCAGCGGTTGGCGATCGCGCGCCTGCTGCTCAAGAACCCGGCCGTGATGATCCTCGACGAGGCCACCAGCCACCTCGACAACGAGAACGAGGCGCACGTGCAGGCGGCGCTCGAAGAAGCGCTGCGCGGTCGCACCGCGCTGGTCATCGCGCACCGGCTGAGCACCATCCGCGACGCGGATCGCATCGTGGTGCTCGACGACGGCCGCATCGTGGAGCACGGCACGCACGAGCAGCTGCTGGCGCTCGACGGTGTGTATGCGGCTCAGGTGCGCGCCGGCGAGACGCACCTCGTCGACGACGCCGTGTGATCAGCTGCGACGGGCCTCGGCAGCGTCGAGTTGCGCGCGCGTGAGCAGTGCGTGCATCGTGAGCCCTTCGGCCGTGAGTGCGGCGCCGTGGTCGGGGCTGCGATCGATGACGCACACGACGTGCTCCACCACAGCACCGAGCGCGCGCAGATCGTTGGCGCTGATGACCACCTGACCGCCGGTAGTGATGACGTCTTCCACCACGGTGACCCGCTTGCCCACCACGTCGCTGCCCTCCGCCAACTGCGCGGTTCCGTACTGCTTGGCCTCCTTGCGCACGAACGCAGCCGGCAGGCCGGTGTGCAGCGAGAGTGCCGTGGCGATGGGGATGCCACCCATCTCGAGCCCGGCCAGCACCTCGGTACCAGCGGGGACGAGGGGAGCCAGCGCCTCGGCGATGCGCGCGAGCAGCACCGGCTGCGCCTCGAACCGGTACTTGTCGAAGTACTCCGTGGCCACCTGGCCCGAACGCAGCGTGAAGGTGCCGGTGAGGCGAGCGATGGCGTTGACCTGATCGGCCAACGCATCGAGGGAGGCGTCGTGTTGCGGCATCGGGTCAGTCTTGCCGCTGGCGCGCGTCGCGCATCAACACTTCCTGGGCGACGGTGGCGACGTGGGTGCCGTCGGGCGTGAAGACGTGGCCCACCCCCAGCCCGCGAGCACCGGTGAAGCCGTGACAACTGAAGTCGTACAGATGCCACTCGTCGGCGCGGAACGCGCGGTGGAACCAGATGGTGTGGTCGAGGCTGGCGGTGAACGTGTGGCCGTGCTCGTCGTCGCCCGCGAAGTCGGGGTGGGCAGCGCGCACCGTCTCGGCCGGCATGTCGTCGCTCATGTACGCCAACCAGCAACGGTGCAGCAGCTGGTCGAACGTGGGGATGGCCGAGAGATCGGCAACCACCCGCATCCAGGCTGCCGCGCGACCGGTGCCGGTGCGTTCGTCGTCGGGCAGCTGGTCGCGCGGCACCGTGCGGCGGTCGAACGCGTCGCTCCAGGCATCGCTCGTCAGGTGGTCGGGCGGCGGGACGGAGAGCGCCATCGGCACCGTCTGCACGTCGGCAGTGTCCTCCGGGGCGTGGAACGAGGCCTCCAGGTTGAGGATCGCGCCGATGGCCTGGCGTGCCACCACACGACGGGTGGAGAAACTACGGCCGTTACGAATTCGGTCGACTTCAAAACGAATTGGCTCGGTGTGATCGCCGCGACGGATGAAATAGGCGCGCAGCGAGTGCACCTGCTGCTCGGAATCAACCGTGATGGCCGCGGCACGCAGCGCCTGGGCCACGATCTGCCCCCCGAACAGGCCACCCCATGGATAACGAGGGCCGATTCCCACGAACGTGTCGGGTCCGTGCGGTTCCAATTCGAAGAGTCTGCTCAGGTCCATGGCCATCTTTCACGAATCAGTAGAGGTTAGTTCCGATGTCAGTTATCCTGGCAAACATGGCAAAACGAGGCCCGAAATCTCCCATGTCCGATGCACACAAGGCGGCACTCGCCACCGGTCGTACCGAAGGAAAAGCAGTTCGCGACTACCTGGAAGCGTTGCGCGCGAACAAGCCAGCACGTGGCCGCAAGCGCACGCCCGACTCCATCGCCAAGCGGCTCGCAGCCATCGACGCGGAGATCGGCTCCGCCGACGCGGTGAAGGAGCTGCGCCTGGTGCAGGAGCGCCTCGATCTCGAGGCCGAACTGTCCACCATGGGCGCCACGGTCGACATGACCGCGCTCGAGGCCGATTTCGTGAAGGTGGCCAAGTCGTACGGTCAGCGCACCGGTGTCACGTACGCCGCCTGGCGTGCGGTGGGCATCGCACCGTCGGTGCTCAAGGCTGCCGGCATCACTCGCGGCGCCTGACCGCGCGTCACCCCACTCGCAACGAGTCGAGCACGTCGACGCCGCGGCCTGCGTAGCGCACCGAGCGCTGGAGGTCGAACGCGTCGTCGAGCACAGCGGCCGGCACGGTGACCCGTGGGTCGGCATCGAGCAGTTCGCGAAACGAGCGGCGTTCGTCCCACGACCGGCCCGCGTTGTCCTGCACGATGCGGTACGCCTCGTCGCGCGACATGCCGGCCTGCACCAGCCCGAGCAGCACCGGTTGGCTGAACACGAGGCCGAAGCTGCTCTGGAGGTTCGCCAACATGCGCTCGGGGAACACCTGCAGGCCCTGCAGCAGACGGTTCATGCGGCGCAGCACGTAGTACGCGAGCAGCGCGCTGTCGGGCAGCACGATGCGCTCGACCGAGCTGTGCGAGATGTCGCGCTCGTGCCACAGCGCCACGTCCTGCAAGCCGGCTTGCAGGTTGCCGCGCAGCACCCGTGACAGTCCGCTGATGGTCTCGGCACTGATCGGGTTGCGCTTGTGCGGCATCGCGCTGCTGCCCTTCTGACCGGGCTTGAACCCTTCCTGCACCTCACTGAGCTCGGTGCGCTGGAGGTGCCGCAGCTCGACCGCGACCAACTCCATCGTGGCGCCCACCGAGGCGCAGGCGTAGAGGAACTCGGCATGGCGATCGCGTGCGATCACCTGTGTGGCCGGCACCGCACGCAACCCCAGGGCGGTGGCGACGTGCGCCTCGATGGCGGGGTCGATGTTGCTGTAGGTGCCGACCGCGCCACTGAGCTTGCACACGCCGACAGTGTCGCGAGCGGCCATCAGTCGCGTGCGATCGCGGTCCACCTGCAGCGCCCACAGCGCCACCTTCGCGCCGAACGTGGTGGGCTCGGCGTGGATGCCGTGCGTGCGGCCGATCATCACCGTGTCGCGGTGCTCGCGAGCCAGCAGCACCAGGGTGCGCAGCAGCTCGGTGCTGGCCGCGATGAGCTGGTCGCACGCGTCGCGCATCATCCAGCACCACGCAGTGTCGACGACATCGCTGCTGGTGAGGCCGTAGTGGATCCAGGCGCCGGCGGGTGCACCGATGGCCGACTGCACCACGTCGACGAACGCGGCGACGTCGTGGTCGGTGACCGCCTCGCGATCACTGACGGCCTGCACGAACTCGTCGTCGACGGTGGGAGCGTTCGCCCGGCACGCGGCGGCGTCGGCCTCGGGCACGATGCCGATGGCGGCGTGCGCCTCGGTGGCCAGCAGCTCGATCTCGAGGTAGCGGTCGAAGCGGGCCACGTCGCTGAAGACGTTGGCCATCTCGGGGAGCGTGTAGCGGGGGATCATGACCAGGTCACGTAGCTGTCGCGCTCGGCACCGGTGCCGACGATGCGCACCGGCACGCCGGCTTCCTTCTCCACCAGCGACACCAACGCCTTCGCCTTCTCCGGCAACCCCTCCAGGGTGGTGACCGCGCTGAGGTCGGTGAGCCAGCCAGGGAGCACGGCGTAGACGGGGCTGCCGTCGGCCGCGTACTCGGTGCACACCTTCACCTCGTCGAACGTGTCGAGCACGTCGAGCTTGGTGAGTGCGATCTCGGTGAGGCTGTTGATGCGCACCGCCTTGCGCAACAGCACCACGTCGAGCCAGCCGCAGCGCCGCCGACGCCCGGTGACGGTGCCGAACTCGCGGCCGATCTCGACGAGTTTGTCGCCGAGCTCGTCGGTGAGCTCGGTGGGGAACGGGCCACTCCCCACACGGGTGCAATACGCCTTGGTGATGCCGACGATGCGCGTGAGGTAGCGCGGCCCGATGCCGGTACCCACGCACGCGCCACCGGCGGTGGGGTTGCTGGAGGTGACGAACGGGTAGGTGCCGTGATCGAGGTCGAGGAACGTCGCCTGCGCACCTTCGAGCAGCAGCGCGTCGTCGCGATCGAGCGACTCGTGCAGCATCTCGACCGTGTCGCACACGTATGGCGCGAGCCGTGCGCCGAGCTCGGCGAACTGGGCGACCACGGCATCCACGTCGAGCGGCTCGCCGCCGAGCGCGGAGATCTCGCTGTTGTGTGCCACGGCCTGCACCGTCACCGAGTTGGCGAAGCGTGCGGCGTCGAGCACCTCCTCGGCGCGCAGGCCGATGCGGCGGGCCTTGTCGGCGTAGGCCGGGCCGATGCCCTTCAACGTGGTGCCGATGCGATCGTCGCCGCGCACCGCTTCGTAGAGCGCGTCGAGCGCCTGGTGCCACGGGAAGATGAGGTGGCACTGGCTGCTCACCTTCAACTTCGCGCAGCTGATGCCACGGCTCTCGAGCGTGTCGATCTCCTTGAACAGCGTGGGCAGGTCGACCACCACGCCGTTGCCGATGACGGGCACGATGTGCGGGTACAACACGCCGCTGGGGATGAGCTGCAGCGCGTAGCGCTCGCTGCCCACGACCACGGTGTGGCCGGCGTTGTGGCCGCCCTGGTAGCGCACGACGTGCGTGTGCTCGGCGGCCAGCAGGTCGATGACCTTGGCCTTGCCCTCGTCGCCCCATTGGGCACCAACGACAACTGTGACGGGCATGGCGTAACGCTCCTCGGAGTGAAGGGAACGTGTCGAGAGCCTACCGCTCGCGGCATCTGTGCCCCGATTCTTCGTTCATGTCATGACCCGACGACGTGGAACGCCACATCCCGATGACGTGCATACGCTCGTCGCATGCGGATCGACGAGTACGTGGGGTTCGACGGGTTGGGCCTGGCCGAGTTGGTCCGCACCGGTCAGGTGTCCGCGCACGAGTTGCTCGACACGGCACTCGCGCAGACTGCGGCCACCGACGAGGCGATCGCCGCGGTGGTGCACGTGCAGGAGGCCACGGCTCGCCGTGCGATCGACAGCGGGCTGCCCGACGGACCGTTCACCGGTGTGCCGTTCCTGCTGAAGGACCTCGGCTGCGAAGCGATCGACTTCCCCACCTCGATGGGCTCGCGTCTCTTCGACGTCTATCGCTACGACTACGACAGCGAGCTGTTCGTGCGGCTGCGCGCGGCCGGGCTGGTGACGTTCGGACGCACCACCAGCCCCGAGCTCGGCATCGGCGTGACCACCGAGGCGGCGGTGTACGGCCGACCCACGCGCAACCCCTGGAACACCGCGCACGTGGCAGGCGGATCGAGCGGAGGCTCGGGCGCCGCGGTCGCCGCGGGCGTGGTGTCGATGGCGCACGGCAGCGACGGCGGCGGATCGGTACGCATCCCTGCATCGTCGTGCGGGCTGTTCGGCGTGAAGCCCACGCGGGCGCTGCTGCCCGACGGCCCGGCCGCGGGCGAGGGCTGGGCGGGCATGGCCATCGACGGCTTCCTCACCCGCACCGTGCGCGACACCGCGGCGTTGCTCGACGCCACCATCGGTCCCGATGTCGGCGCGCCGTACTACGCGCCGCCGCTCGGTGGCACGTTCACCGACGCGCTGCGCACGCCGCCGCGACGCCTGCGCATCGCGGTGTGCACGCGTTCGTTCACCGGCGAAGCCATCCATCCCGACTGCGTCGCCGCCGTCGAGCACACCGCGCGGCTGTGCGAGTCGCTCGGCCACGAACTGGTCGCCGACGAGCCGGAGTTCGACCTGGAGGCGTTCATCCACGCCTGGTCCGTCATCGTGGCCTGCGGCACGCACCTGAGCGTGCGCGACGTGCCGGGAGGGATCGACGCCGTCGAGCGGGTCACTCGACTCGCGTGCGAGTTGGGCGCGACGCTCAGCGGCGCCGACTACCTCGCGGCCATCGACGTGGTGCACGCCACCGGCCGGCAGCTGGCGCGCTTCCTCACGCCGTACGACATGTTGCTCACCGCCACGCTGGCCGAGCCACCCGCGCTGCTCGGCCGCTTCGCCTCCGGTCGCGCCGACGGGTGGAGCGACTTCCTCGACTACCGCCTCCGCCACGTGCTGCCGTACTCACCGTTCACCGCGCTGGCGAACGGCACCGGCCAGCCGGCCATGTCGTTGCCGCTGTGGTGGAACGAGGCCGGGCTCCCGGTCGGCACGCACGTGATGGCACGCGCCGGCGACGACCTGGTGATGGTGCAGCTGGCCGCCCAGTTGGAGCAGGTCCGACCCTGGTTCGCCACGCGTCCGATGCCCTCCTGACCGGCTTCTGGACAGGACCCGTCCCGCACAGCGAGACGAATCCGGTCCAGATGCCGGAGTGGGACGAATCCTGTCCAGAAGTGCGGGCGGTAGCGTCTTGCGCCATGTCGGTGATGCGTCGGATGACCTGGGCACGGATGACGGAGGACGACCGTCGAGCGCTGTGCGATCGCGGCCTCACCGCCATCTTCGACGCCGAGCTGAAGGCCGCCATCGGTCGCATCATCGACGACGTCCGAGCCAACGGCGACGAAGCCGTGTGTCGCGCACTGCGCGACTTCGACAAGGTGCAGCTCGAGCCGCACCAGCTGCGCGCCACCGACGACGAGCTCGCTGCTGCACGCGTGAGCCCGGAGGTCGATGCCGCGATCGACGACGCCATCGCGCACCTGCGCGCGTTCAACGAGCAATTGATGGCACGGGCCGCCGACTGGAGCTTCGAGAGCGAGCCGGGCCTCACGGTCGGCGAGAAGATCACTCCCATCACCAGCGCCGGACTGTTCGTGCCCAGCGGCAAGGCCAGTTACCCCAGCGTGGCGTATCAGCTGGCCGTTCCGGCCATCGTTGCCGGCGTACCCACGGTGGCGCTGGTGGTGCCGCCGATGCCCGACGGCAGTGGCCGCATCGACCCCGCCGTGCTGGTGGTGTGCCGCAAGCTCGGCATCCGCAACGTGTTCCGCGTGAACGGCCCCGCCGGCGTGGCCGCGCTCGGCTTCGGCACCGAGTCGATCCCGCAGGTGCGCAAGATCGTCGGGCCGGGCAGCCCGCCGGTGGCGTGCGCACAGGTGGAGATGCAGCGCTACGGCGTGGCCACGATGATGATCCTCGGCCCCACCGAGAGCGTCGTCGTCGCCGATCACAGCGCCGACCCTCGGCTCGCAGCAGCCGACCTGTTGAACGAAGCCGAGCACGGCACCGACAGCTCGGTGCTGCTCATCACGCCGAGCATCGAGCTGGCCGACGCGATCGACCGCGAGCTCGAATCACAGCTCGCCACCTTCCCGCCGGCTCGCGCCGAGGCGGCCCGAGCAGCGCTCGGCCCCAACGGCGGGTGCGTGTTGGTGGGCGACCTCGACGAGGCGGCCGACGTGGCCAACCGGTGGGCGCCCGAGCACCTGCAGGTGGCCGTCGCACCCGACGCGGAGGCCGAGCTGCTCGATCGCCTGGTGAACGCCGGCGAGATCCTCATCGGCCAGCACACGCTGTTCAGCGCCGGCAACTTCGTCATCGGCTGCCCTGCCAGCCTGCCCACCGGCGGCTTCGCGCACGTGAGCAGTGGCATCACCGCCGACACCTTCCTGAAGCGCACCGCAGTCGCTCGCGCCGATGCCCGCGCGCTGGCCCGCATGACACCCACCATCCTGGCGATGAGCGAGCACGAGGGGTTTCCTGCGCACGCCAACGCCGCCGAGCAACGGAGGCGCTGAGTGAGCGAGGCCGGGGCCGAGGACGAGTTCGAGGCCGACGAGGAACGCCAGGTCAACCACCTGGAGTTGTTCCTCGACCTGGTGTTCGTGTTCGCCGTCACGCAGATCGCGACGCTCATCAGCCACGAGCCCACCGGCACCGGCACGGCGAAGGGCCTGCTGATGGCCGTGCTCATCTGGTGGCAGTGGTCGCAGTTCACATGGGCCGGCTCTGCCATCGACCTCGAGGGCGAGCGGAACGCGAGGGTGCTGGTGCTCGGCTGCATCCCGTTCGCACTGGTGATGACCATCAGCATCCCCGACGTGTTCCACGGTGGGGGCATCTGGTTCGGCAGCGCCTACCTGGGCGTGCAGCTGCTCGTGCTCGGCATGCAGGCCAGCCATGCGCTGCGAGACCCGCGTCGCCGACCGGCCTTCATCCGATACGCGGGGCTCGCGTCGGTCTCGCCGGTGCTCGTGTTCATCGGCGGCTTCCTGCACGGCCATGCGCAGATCTGGGTGTGGGTGGCGGCAGGTGTGTTCAACCTGCTCGGCGCGCTGCGTGGCGCCGGCGGCGAGTGGGCGCTCATCCCCGAGCACTTCGTCGAGCGGCACTCGCTGTTCATCATCATCTCGCTGGGTGAGGTGCTGGTGGCTGCCGGCGCCTCGGCCAGCGCTGAAGGACTCGATCGACTCACCGCGTTCGCGATCGTGGTGTCGGTCGCCGTGGCGTGCATGTGGTGGTGGGTCTACTTCGCGTTCATCCCCAGGGTCACCGAGCAGTCGCTGCGCCGCGCCCACGGCCCCGAGCGCGGCAGCCTCGCACGCGACCTGTTCACGTTCGGGCACTTCCCGCTGATGTTCGGGCTCATCCTCTACGCGGTGGTGGTGAAGCACCTCATCCCGCACCCGGACGGGCACCTCAGCGTCGACGACCGCTGGCTGCTGGCGTCGTCGGTGGCGGCCTTCGTCGGCGGGCTGCTCGCCATCCAGTACCGAGTGCGCCGGCGGGTTGCGCCCGAGCGGTTCGTGGCCATCGGCGTGGTGGCCGTGCTGTGCCTGCTCGGTGGTGTCCTGCCGGGGCTGCTGGTGGTCGGAGCGGTGGCGGTGGTGCTGGGCGTGATGCAGACCATCACCACGCGCCGGTTCGCGGCCACCAGTCGGGCAGAAGCCGCGGCGCTGCCGCAGCCCTGACGGCAGAGCTGCTCAGAGCAGTCCGCGACGATCGTCGCGCAGCGCTGCCAGCTCTGTGGTGAGCAGTGCGACGTGCTCGCCTTCCTCGGCGGCGAGTTCGCGGTAGAGCTCACGCGCCTCCTCGTTGGCCTGTTGCAGGCGTTCGACGAAGAACGCCTCGGCCCGCCGCTCGAGGGTGACCGCCAGCTCGAGCAGATCGATCGGGTCGTCGGGATCTCGCTGCACGCCCGCCTGCAGTGCGCTCGGGTGCAGGTCGCCGTCGGCGTCGGCAGGCGCCGGCAGGTGGTAGCGACGGACCAGTGTGTCGATGTGTTCGCGCTCCATCGCCGCGAGCCGTTCGAACATGTCGTGCAACGCTTCGTCACTGGTGCGCTTCGCCGCGGCGACGTAGAAGTCGCGACCACCGAGCTCGATCTCGAACGCCGTGCGGATGGCTTCGAGTGCGTCGTCGGGCAGTGGGCCGCCGAACGACGCGCCGTCGACCATCGCGGCGTCGAGCACCACGAGCGCGCCGCCGCATGCTGGGCACCGACCGAACGGGAACGCGAAGCCTTCGTTGCGCTTGCCGCAGTCGGTGCAGCGCCAGGCGACGAGCGAACCGGCACAGCAGATGCCGTCGTCGTCGCCGTCGGCCACCGGGCGATGGCAGCGCGGGCAGGTGCTGCCACCTGTGGGAGTCGGGATGGTGTCCATGGAACGTTCAGCCTCCAGATGTTCGAGGATCGAAGCCGCCGCGCGCCGACCGGCTCCCATGGCCAGGATGACCGTGGCGCCGCCGGTGACGATGTCGCCGCCGGCGAACACGCCGGGCAGGTTGGTCGCTTGCGTGAGCGGGTCGGCGGCCACGTAACCCCGCGAGTCGAGTGCCAGGCCGGCGGTGTTGCGGGTGACGATCGGGTTGGGGTTGGTGCCGAGGGCGACGATGACGGTGTCGCACTCCACGTCGAAGATCTCGCCGGTGGGCATCGGGCGACGACGACCCTGCTCGTCCGGTTCACCCAGCTCCATCCGCTCCACTCGCATGCCGCGGACCGCACCCATTGCGTCGGTGAGCACCTCCACCGGGTTGTGCAGGAAGAGGAACTCGATGCCCTCCTCTTCGGCGTGGCGCAGCTCCTCCGCTCGCGCCGGCGCCTCGGCACGCGACCGTCGGTACACGCAGCGGACGTCGGCGCGCAGCCGGCGCGCGACCCGCATGCAGTCCATCGCAGTGTTGCCCGCACCCACGACGATGACGTCGGTGCCGATGCCCACCGGTGTGTCGATGTCGGGGAAGCGGTCGCCGCCCATCAGGTTGACCCGCGTGAGGAACTCGTTGGCGCTGATCACCCGCCCGGCGTTCTCGCCGGGGATGCCAAGGAACGACGGAGCACCAGCCCCCACCCCGAGGAACACTGCATCGAAGCCGCGGGTGGTGAGCAGCTGCTCGACGGTGAACGTGCGACCCACCACCTTGTCGGTCTCGATGTGCACTCCCATCGCGAGCAGGCCGGCGACTTCCCGGTCGATGATCTCGCGGGGCAGGCGGAACGACGGGATGCCGTAGCGCAGCACGCCGCCCACCACGTGCAACGCCTCGATGATGGTGACGTCGACACCGGCGCGAGCGAGGTCGGCCGCGCACGCGATGCCCGCGGGTCCCGAGCCGACCACGGCGACCCGCGCGCCAGTGGGCGGCGCCATCGGCTCGGGTGCGACGGTGCCGTGGTCGCCGACGAACCGCTCCAGTCGGCCGATGGCCACCGGCTCCATCTTGCGAGCGATGACGCACTGGCTCTCGCACTGCGTCTCCTGCGGGCACACCCGGCCACACACCGACGGCAGGATGCTCGCCTCGCGGATGACCCCGAGCGCGCCGTCGACGTCCTTCACCAGCAGGTGGCGGATGAAGCGCGGGATGTCGATGGCGACGGGGCATCCGCTGATGCACGTCGGTCGGGTGCACTGCAGACAGCGCTCGGCTTCGCGCAACGCCTCGGACAGCGAGTAGCCCAGCGTCACTTCGTCGAACGTCTGCGACCGCGCCTGTGCGTCGCGTTCGGGCATCGGCACCTTGGTCGGCTCGATCTCGCGCAGCTTCTTGTACGTGCGCTTGCCGTCGACGAACAGCGTCTGCTCCACCTTGCAGCGGTGCTCGTAGTCCGCCGTTGCGGCCTGCTCCTCGGTGGCGAACCGGCGGTTGCGCTGCAGCAGCTCGTCGAAATCGACGCCGTGCGCATCGAAGTCGGGCCCGTCGGTGCACGCGAAACGCGTGTGGCCGTCGACGGTGACTCGGCACGAACCGCACATCCCGGTGCCGTCGACCATGATCGTGTTGAGCGAGGCGACGGTGTCGACGCCGGCAGGTCGCGTCACCTCGGCGCAGGCGCGCATCATCACCATCGGGCCGATGGCCACCACGTGATCCGGGCGATCGTTGGCCACCACGTCGGCCAGCGCCTCGGTGACCAGCCCCTTGCGGCCGGCGCTGCCGTCGTCGGTGCACACGATGAGCGTGTCGGCCCACGCGTCGAGCCGCTCGCGCCAGAACGACAGCTCGTCGCTGCGGAACCCGACGATGCACGTGGTGCGATGACCGGCCTGCTTGAACGCGCGCAGCTGCGGGAACACCGGCGCCACGCCCAGCCCGCCACCGACCAGCACGACGTGCCGGGAGCGGGGAGGCTCGCACCGCTCGATCTCGGCGGGTGTGCCGAGCGGTCCGACCAGGTCGCCGAACGTGTCGCCCTCTCGGTAGCGATCGCGCATCTCGGCGGTGGAGCGACCGAGCGCCTGCACGACGATCGTGACCGTGCCGCGCGTCGCGTCGAAGTCGGCAATGGTGAGCGGCACTCGCTCGGCGCCGTCGTGCAGGCGCACCATCACGAACTGTCCGGGCTGCGCCGCGGCAGCCACGTCGGGTGCCTCGACCTCCCACAGGAACGTCGACGGAGTCAGCGCCTCTCGGCGAACGATGCGATACATCCTCTGCTGACAGTACGAGCGGTGGCTCGTTCGTCACCATGGACCTTCGGCACTAAACGTCGCGGCCCAGGTGGCGCGACGCAGCGCCGTCAGCGCAACGACCTGGTGGGCATCCACACGTTCGAGTCGGGCGCGTCGACCAGCTCGCGCATGATGCGCAGCAGGTGCGCCTGGTCGGCGGCGGGGAGCGCGCGCAGCACCTCGGGAGGCGAGGTGAACACGGCGTCGAGGCGACGAGCGACCCGCACGCCCTTCGGCGTGAGCACCAGCTCACGCACGCGTCGGTCGTCGGCGTCGTTGCGACGCTCCGCCAGGCCGAGCTCTTCCAGCCGGTCGGCCACGGCGGTGACATAGGAGGCGTCGCACGCCATCGCGTCGGCCAGCTCGCGCATGCGAACAGGGCCCTGCTGCAACGACATGAGTGCGTGACCGTGCGGTGGCGTGAGGTCGAGCGCGGCCAGCTCACGGAAGAACTCGTCACGCCGGGAGAAGAACAGCGCCATCATCCGCTGCCACGCTTCCGCCAACTGCGTGTCGTTCCCTGGCACACCGTCAACCTACCAGTCCCTTGACTCAGATACAACATTGACCTTTCTCAACCATTGTGTAGAGTCAACGGTCATGACAGAGACGGCAATCGTGGCGGACGACCTCCGCAAGACGTTCGACGAGGTGGTCGCGGTCGACCACATCTCCCTCGCAGTGCCACGGGGTTCCGTGCTCGGGCTGCTCGGAGCCAACGGCGCGGGGAAGACCACCATGGTCCGCATGCTCACCACGGTGCTGAAGGTCGACAGCGGCCGCGGCATCGTCAACGGGTTCGACGTGCAGCAGCAGCCGCAGGCCGTGCGGCGCAGCATCGGGCTCGCCGGTCAGTACGCCGCCGTCGACGAGAACCTCACCGGGCACGAGAACCTCACGCTCGTCGGGCGCCTCAACCACATGGCGAAGGCAGCGGCGCGTCAACGTGCCGACGAACTGCTCGACCAGTTCAACCTCACCGATGCCGGCAACCGGCCGGTGCGCACCTACTCCGGCGGCATGCGGCGCCGGCTCGACCTGGGCGCCGCGCTCGTGAGCCGGCCACCGGTGCTGTTCCTCGACGAACCCACCACCGGGCTCGACCCCGCCAGCAGACTCGACCTCTGGGCCGTCATCGAGACCCTGGTGGCCGACGGCACCACCGTGCTGCTCACCACGCAGTACCTCGAGGAAGCCGATCGCCTCGCCGACAACATCGTGGTCATCGACGGTGGCCTGGTGGTGGCCGAGGGCACCGCCAAGCAGTTGAAGGCCCGCCTCGGCGACACGGTCATCGAGTTCGAGTTCCACGCGCCGTCCGATGCATCGCACGCCGCCGAGGCGCTCGGCGGCACGGTCGCCGCCGGCACCGTCGTGCGGCTGGTGATGAGCGAGGGCCCGGCCACACTGCGCGATGCGATGAACCGGCTCGATGCGGCCGAGCTCACGCCCAGCCACGTCGCACTGCGCGAACCGACCCTCGACGACGTCTTCCTCACACTCACCGGCAACAGCGGAGCGAACTCATGACCACCATCACGGCCCCCACGCACCCGCCCATCTCCACTCGCTCGGGCACCGGCTTCATGTGGGCCGCCCGCGACACCATTGCCATGACCTGGCGCAACCTCACCGTGCTGCGACGCGTACCGCAGCTCCTGGTGTTCGCACTGGTGCAGCCGCTCATCTTCGTCTTCATGTTCCGCTACGTGTTCGGCGGGGCCATCCCCAGCGGTGCCGAGGGCTTGCCGTACGTCGACTACCTGATGCCCGGCATTTTCGTGCAGACCGTCACGTTCGGGGCCATCAACACGGCCGTCGGGCTCGCCGAGGACAAGAACAAGGGCTTGCTCGAGCGTCTCAAGTCGCTGCCGATGGCCCGTTCCGCGGTGCTCGGCGGTCGCGTGCTCGCCGACACCTCGCGCAACGTCTTCGTGGTCACGATGATGCTGTTCGTCGGCTTCCTCGTCGGCTTCAACACGCACACCAACCCGTTCAAGGTGGCTGCCGGCGTCGGGCTGATGGTGCTGTTCGGTTTCGCCATCTGCTGGATCTTCGCCCTCATCGGCCTGTCGGTCGCGAACGGCGAAGCGGCGCAGGCAGCCGCGTTCCCCATCCTCGCTCCCCTCACGTTCGCGTCGAACGCATTCGTGCCCACCGAGACGATGCCCGACTGGCTGCGGTGGTGGGCCGAGCGCCAGCCGCTGAGCATCACCGTGCGCGGCGTTCGTGCGCTGATGTTGGGCACCGAACCGATGGACTACGTGTGGGGTTCCATCGCGTGGTCGTTGGCGATCACCGTGGTGCTCGCGCCGCTGGCGGTGCGACGCTTCCGCAACAGCTGACCGCCCGAGAAGCACCACCACGCGGCTCTGTTAGTTTCGCGAGACTTGGTGCGCGCTTCTCCGACCACACGGGCGGGCCGACGATGCTTCTCAACTCAGACGGTCGTCGCAATGTGACGAGACTCGACCGGCACAAGGTCGCGCTCATCGGAGCCATCGGACTCGTCGTGCTGGTCGCGGTGCGCCGGAACAACTACCAGTGGGACTTCTCCCTGTCGTACGGGTCGGCCAACGACTTCCTCGACGACGTGAGCCCCTATCGAGGCGAAGGGCTGTCGTTCTACCAGACGCCGCTCACGTTGTACCTCTACAGCCTGCCGGCCCGACTGCCGTACTTCGTGGCCTACGAGCTGTGGCTCGTCCTCAAGGTGTGCGCACTCGGCGGCCTGCTGTGGGTGTGGAACCGCTCCTTCGTGCAGCTCGGCCGATCGTGGTGGACGGTGGCCTACCTGGTGCTCGCGTACGCGGGCGCGCTGTACGCGGACCTCGTGGCCGGCAACGTCTCGATCTTCGAGCAGTTCGGGCTGTGGCTCGGCTTCGCGGCGCTGATGCGAGGGCAGTACGGCCGGTTCTGCGTGTGCATCATCCTCGTTTCGCAGTTCAAGCTCACACCGGCGTTCTTCGCGGTGACGCTGCTCCTCGTGCCGAAGGTGCCGCAGTGGAAGTGGTTCGCAGTGTGCATCACCGGCTTCCTCGCCGTGTTCTCCTTGAACTTCATCCTCGAGCCCACCCTGACCAGAGAGTTCTTCGACGTGGCGCAGGCGCTCGACGAGCGTGGCACGGAGTCGGCGAGCACGCTGGCCTTCGTCCGCGACGCCCTCGACCTCGTCGGCGGCGCCACCTTCTCGGCCGACTCCATGCTCGACGAGGTGGTCTACGGGCTGGTTGCGCTCGCCGTCGCGGGCATCACGCTGCTGCTGGTGACGCGCCATCGCCGGGCGGGGTCGCCGATCGATCAGCGGTGGATCATCTTCGTGACCTGCGTGGCCTACTGCCTGATGGTGCCCCGGCTGAAGAACTACTCGTACATCATCATGCTCGTCCCCACACTCCACCTCCTGCGCGAGCTGCCGCGGCGACAATTGGTGCCGGCAGCGGCGGCGGTGCTCGCATTCATGGCGGTGTTCCCGCACGGCAACACCCTGTTGCCGTTCTACGACGTGGCCGAACTGCTCTACGACTACCTCCCGCTCGTCACTGCGTTCGCGGTCGGATTCGGTTACTGGTTCCTCCTCGACCGCGTCGCCGACGAGCGCGACGAGCTCTCCAGCACCTTCCTCTGACGCACGCGCTCACTCGTCGACGCGCGCACGCGTACGCTGGCCTCATGCGGACCACGCGGGCGACGGCGGTGGCGATCCTGGTTTGCGCGGTCATGGTCGCCCTGGGCAGCACGCCGGGGGCGGCCGGTCAGCCGCCGATCGAGGAACCGGTGCCGATCGACGGCGCCGGCGTCAGCGGGCCGCCGGCGGTGCTCGCGCAGCGCACGCAGCCACCGGGCCGCACGTTCACCATCGCCGCGGTCGGCGACTGGCTGTCCGAGGGTCTGGTGAACACCGCGGCCGCGGCCGCGGCTCCACCAGGAGTGCGCTACGACCACGAGCCGCTGCTGCGACCGCTCACATCGATCCTGTCGAACGTCGACCTCGCCATCTGCCACATGGAGATTCCCGTCGGCCTGCCCGGCGCGAAGGCCGGCTTCATCGGTCGCGGGGTGTACGGCACCGCCCTCATCGCCGCGCCGTACGAGGTGGCCGGCGACCTGAAGCGGGTCGGCTTCGACCGCTGCAGCACCGCGTCGAACCACTCCAACGATCTCGGCAACGGGGGCATCGACAGCACGCTGAACGCGTTCGACGCCGCCGGCATCAGCCACACCGGCACCGCTCGCACGCCGGCGGAAGCGACCCCGGTGCCGTTCACGGTGAACGGCGTGCGCGTGGCGCACCTGTCGTTCGCGCGTAACTCCAACACCGGCTTCCCGCTCGACGAGTGGCGGCTGGAGCGTGCCGTCACCGCCACCAACGTGGTCGGCGACGTCGCCGCCGCGCGCGCCGTGGGCGCCGAGGTGGTCATCGTCAGCCTGCACGTGTACGTCGAGATGCAGAAGGGTCCCACCGCGGAGGACCGGGCACTCGTGAACCAGATCGTGGCCCAGTCGCATCCGGATCTCATCGTCATCCACGGCCCGCACGTGGTGCAGCCGGTGGAGCGCGTCGGCGACACGCTCGTCTACTGGAGCCTCGGCAACTTCATCTCCGGCATGGGCGTGCCGGGCCGCGACAAGTACAGCGACCTGCGCACGCTCGACGGGCTGATGGCCACCGTCCGCTTCACCGAGCAGCCCGACGGCAGCTGGCTGACGGAGCCATGGACCGTGCTGCTCTGCAACGTCACCGGCAGCCGCGCCGTGTACCCCGGGGTCAGCGCACTGTTCGACCCCGCCATCACCGGCACCCTGCGCACCAAGCTGGAAGCCTGCTTCAACCGCAGTATTCAGGTCGTCGCCGACCTCCGCTAGCCCGGGCGCGCCGGCCCGACTGGCATTCACATGCGCACGTGTCGCGGGTCCACCTGGGTGTGAGTCGGTGGGGACGCGACACGAGCGGGAACGGGCGGGTCAGGCGGCCCGGTCGCTGCAGTCGCCGCAGACCACGGCGAGGGTGGCGGCGAGCACTTCGGCGTAGCCGGCGCCAGTGGGGTCGGCGTCGAAGAAGCCGTGATCGGCGAGCGCCGCGCGGTCGAGGTCGCCAGGCACCACGCACGCGATCATCCGCTCGGGAAGCGACTCGGCGGCGGCGAGGACGGCTGCGCGCACGGGCGCGCCACCTTCGGCGAGGCACCACAGCAGCACGTCGACCGACAGCGCCGCGTGCTCGGCCTCGTCGCGAGCGATGACGGCGAGCGTCTCCTCCACCCGCGCATCGCGAGCGCGGTCGAGCTGCTGCGTGGCCACCCACGCAGCGAAGCCCTCGTTGAGCACGCCGTCGCGCAGCGCTTCCTCGGCGAGGCGGACCAGCTCGGTCGCCCGCGAGCGAGGCAGCCGCACCGGGCGACGCAGGCGGCCGGGCCGCACGCTCTCCCCCAGGTAGCGACCGGCCAGTTCGAAGCAGCGCAGCGCGTGGTCGGCCTCCTGCGCAGCGGCGCGCAGCGAGCGGCGCAACAGTTCGTCGGGCGCGTCGGCCAGTGCCAGCCGGCGAGCGAGATCGTGGAAGGCGACCACCGATGCGTGCTCGAGCTCGCCCTGGTTGCGCCAGTGGCTGCCCAAGGCTTCACGTGCCGCCGGCGCGAGCCGCAGCGCCTGCCGATCCGTGAGACGCGAGTGTCCGCGACGGCTGCGAGCACGGTGCAGTCGGCCGTTGCGACGCCGCAGCGGGCGACCCTCGATCATCACCACCTCGACCGTGGTCGGCGTGGTGGTGTCGGGCGAGTCGGTGAGCCCACCGCTGCAGCCGGCGGCACCGAAACCGAGTGGCAGCACGAGCGCCGAGAGCGCCAACCGTGCTCGTCGGCCGAGTGGGGTGCGGGAAGCAGGGCGCTGCGTCATGCTGCAATAGACGTCACCGACGCCCGATCGGTTCCGATCGATTCGAGCAACTCAGTCGGTGCGCACGCCCGGCAACCGCTTGTCGGCGGCCAGCGCCCCCATTGCGAGGCCGAAGAACAGCGCGGCGACCAGCGCCACGTTGACCAACACCAGCGCATACCCCTTCTCGAACACGTCGAGGAACGGGTACGGGTAGAACGGCCGGCCGTTGCGATCCTCGACCAGCGCGCCACGGATGAGCGCGTACGCCAACCAGAGCAGCGGGAACACGACGCTCAGCTGCACGACACGAGTGGTGACCCACCCGCGCGGCCCGAGCAGCAACCAGCCGCCGAGGCAGAGCAGCGGCGACGCGGTGTGCAGGATCCAGTCGGCTGTGGCCGCCTTGTCGGTGAGCTCGGTGAGGCCCTTCAGCGCGAGGTGGAAGACCACGCCGGTGATGGTGATCGCGATGACCGCCGTGAGCCGCAGCACGCGGAACCAGGTCTCGGTGCGCTGCAGCCGCAGCGCGAGCAGTCCGGTGGTGAGCGCGACGAGGATGTTCGACTGCACGGTGAAGTACGACAGCACGTTGACGATGCGAGCGGGCACCGCCTCGAACAGCCCCTCGTCGTTGGTGACCGCCACCTGCAGCTGCAGCAGGATCCCGAAGGTGACCAGTGCCGACGTGGCCCCGAACACGATGCGAGCGACCCGGCTGTTGTCCATCCGGTGACAGTACAGCGATCAGCCGGTGGTGAGCGTGAGGCGGCCGTCGACCGCGTCGACGGTGACCGTGTCGCCCTCGCCGACGGTGCCGTCGAGGATGAGGATGGCCGCCGGGTCGGCGATCTCGCGCTGGATGACCCGCTTCAACGGGCGAGCGCCGAACGACGGGTCGTAGCCCTCGTGCGCCAACCAGTGCATCGCGGCCTCGCTGATGGTGAGCGTGATGCGACGCTCGGCCATGCGCTGACGCAGCCGTTCGAGCTGGATGGTGACGATGCGCTGCAGGTCGTCCTCGGTGAGCGAACGGAAGCGGATGATGTCGTCGACGCGGTTGATGAACTCGGGCTTGAAGAAGCTCGACGGATCGCCGGGCAGGTTGCTGGTCATGATGAGCACGACGTTGGTGAAATCCACCGTGCGGCCCTGGCCGTCGGTGAGCCGGCCGTCGTCGAGCACCTGCAGCAGCACGTTGAACACGTCGGGGTGCGCCTTCTCGATCTCGTCGAGCAGGATGACGCTGTACGGCCGGCGGCGCACCGCTTCGGTGAGCTGGCCGCCCTCGTCGTAGCCGACGTAGCCGGGCGGCGCACCGATGAGCCGGGTGACGCTGAACTTCTCCATGTACTCGCCCATGTCGATGCGCACCATCGACTTCTCGTCGTCGAAGAGGTACTCCGCGACCGCACGGGCGAGCTCGGTCTTGCCGACGCCGGTGGGCCCGAGGAACATGAACGAACCGATCGGACGGTTGGGGTCCGACAACCCGGCACGCGACCGGCGGATGGCGTTGGCCACCGCGGTGACCGCGTCGTCCTGGCCGATGACGCGCTGGTGCAGCTGCGACTCGAGGTGGATGAGCTTGGTCATCTCCCCTTCCATCAGACGACTGACCGGCACACCGGTCCACTTGGCGACGACCTCTGCGATGTCTTCCGCGTCGACCTCTTCCTTCAACATGCGAGTGCCCGCCTGCAGCTCGTCGAGGTGACCGGTGGCTTCGTCGATGCGACGCTCGAGCTCGGGGATGCGGCCGAAGCGGATCTCCGCGGCCACGTTGAGATCGGCCTCGCGTTCGAGTTGCGTGCGCAGGTGCTCGAGCTCCTCCTTCAGCGACCGGATGGCGTCGATGGCCTGCTTCTCGTTCTCCCAGTGCGCCTTCATCTCGTGCACCTGGTGGTTGAGCGCGGCCAGCTCGTCGACGATGGTGTCGAGCCGTTCCTTGGAGGCCGTGTCGGTCTCCTTCTGCAGCGCGACCTCTTCGATCTCGAGCTGCAGGATGCGACGCTGCACGACGTCGATCTCGGTGGGCAACGAGTCGATCTCGATGCGCAGCTTGCTGGCCGCTTCGTCCATCAGGTCGATGGCCTTGTCGGGCAGGAAGCGATTGGTGAGGTAGCGGTTGCTGAGCACCGCGGCCGACACGAGCGCGGAGTCCTGGATGCGCACACCGTGGTGCACCTCGTAGCGCTCCTTCAGGCCGCGCAGGATGCCGATGGTGTCCTCCACGGTCGGCTCGCCGACGTAGACCTGCTGGAACCGGCGCTCGAGCGCGGGGTCCTTCTCGACGTACTTGCGGTACTCGTCCAGCGTGGTGGCGCCGATCATGTGCAGCTCGCCGCGAGCCAACATCGGCTAGATCATGTTGCCCGCGTCCATGGCCACATCGGCACCGCCGGCACCGACGATGGTGTCGAGCCGTTCCTTGGAGGCCGTGTCGGTCTCCTTCTGCAGCGCGACCTCTTCGATCTCGAGCTGCAGGATGCGGCGCTGCACCACGTCGATCTCGGTGGGCAGCGAGTCGATCTCGATGCGCAGC
>JAUXQB010000241.1 GCA_030685215.1 Actinomycetota bacterium | reverse complement strand
CTCGAAGAGGGCCAGGCCGTCGAGTTCGAGGTCGGCCAGGGCCGCAAGGGCGATGAAGCCCTGAAGGTCCGCGCCATCTGATTCCGGCATGCGTCGCGGCGGTCAGCCGTGGCGCCACAACTGCAGTGGCGTGAGGTCGGGCGGTCCGGTGAAGGGCAGCTCGACCTCATCGCCGCGCCTGCCCGCCGACGCGTACGCGCCCAGCACCACCTGCAGCACCTGACGCCCGAACGCCGCGCTCATGATCGGCTCGCGACCGGCGGCGACATCGTCGACGAGCGCCTGCAGCTGCGCCGCGTACCCCAGCTGCTCGAGCGCAGGGATCGGCGCCGTCGACGTGGGCAGCGGCACCGGGTCGCCGTTGTGCTCGAGCGACTGGGTGGGGATGATGTCGGCGCGCAGCACGCCCGACTGGCCGGCGATCTGCGCGTCCCACAGCTGGTGATCGGGCGACTGCCAGCTCGACACCACCTTCGCGACCAGGCCCGACCGATAGCGCAGCGCCACGTCGGCGTGCTCGTCGCTCTGGTGACCCTGACCACCGCGGAGCGCTGCGCTGACGGCCACCGGCAGGCCGAGCCCGGCGGCGTTGGCGAGCAGCATCGCGACCGCCACCGGGTGCACGCCCAGGTCGAACAACGCGCCGCCGCCCCACTCGTCGCTGGTGAAGTCGCCCCACGTCGGAAGACCCTGCAGCGCGCGCACCTCGAGGTGCGTGAGCGTGCCGATCTCGGGCACCAGCGAGATCATCCGCTGGATCACCGGCGCGTAGGCGAGGTTCTCCGCGTAGAGCAGCCGGCCAGGGTTGCGCGCCGCCGCCTCCACGATGCGATCGGCTTCGGCCAGCGTGCGGCACAGCGGTTTCTCCAGCAGCACGGCCGCGCCGGCGTCGAGCATGCGCACTGCGTCGTCGGCGTGGCACTGCGGGGGAGTGGCGACCACCACCACCCGCGCACCACCGGGCAACGCGTCGTACGACACCGCGGCGGCGCCGAACGTGCCCGCCAGCTTCGCCGCCCGCTCCGGCGTTCGCGACGCGACGGCGGTGAGTTGCAGCCCGAGGTGCTGGCAGGCCGCAGCGTGCGCCATCGAGATCCAGCCCGCGCCGCAGAGCGCCACCGTGGCGGTCATGTCACTTGCCGGCGAGCGCGGCGACGACGGGTGCGAACTTCTCGACGTCGTCGGCACCGACGATGACGTACGAGAAGCCCCACCTCTCGCGTCGCTCGAGCAGCCGCTCGGTGAGCTCGGCGGGGGAGCCGATGAGCGCGAACGGTGAACTGACCAACATCTCCTCGTCGACCCCCAGCATGCCCGCGAGCCGACCGCGTGCCGCGGCACCGTCGTCGGTGACGTTGACCAGGAACGAGCGGATGTTGAGCTCGATGTCGCCGAGGCGGTCGCCCGCCGCGGCGCGCACGATGGCGACCTTCTCGTCGACCGACTCGGCGGTCATGTGGCCGAACGTCTCGGGCCCGACGACGCCGGTGTGCATGCTCGGGTTGATGCCGACGATGTCGGCCTCGCGGGCCGCGATGCCGAGCACGCGCTTGCCGCCCCCGCCGATGAGCACCGGCACCTTCGCCTGCGCCGGCTTGGGCAGCCCGTCGTAGCCGGTGATGGTGTAGTGGGTGCCCTCGAACGAGAACGGTCCCGGCTGCATGCACTGCTTGATGATGTGCAGGCCCTCCACGAAGCGGTCGATGCGCACGCCCGGCGAGTCGTAGGGGATGCCGAGCTGCTCGTAGTCGCTGATCATCCAACCCGCGCCGAGGCCGATCTCGACCCGCCCGTCGCTGAGCAGATCCATCGTGGCGAGCTCCTTGCCCAGCACCACCGGATGCTTGTAGTCGTTGTCGAACACGAGCGCACAGATGCGCAGGTCGGTGGTGACGTTCGCCGCCGTCATCATCGCCGGCACCGGCGCGAGCTGATCGCCGAAGTGATCCGGCATGGTGAGCACCGAGTAGCCGTGGCCCTCCGTGCGCTGCGCGAGCGAGACCCACTCGGCGCGGGTGGTGGCGTTGGAGGCCTGGATCCCGAAGCGGAACGGCCGAGTGGCGGGAGTGGGAAGCGTCATGCAACGCACGGTACACGGCAGGGGTGATGCCCGCCGCTGCCGTGCCGCAACTAGCGTGGCCTCGTCGTGTACCGCTTGGTCTGGCCCCTCCGTCTCGTCGCCGTCATCCTGGCCGGCGCACTGCTCACCACCGGCGTCGTGCTGGCGGTGGCACCGCGCGTGTGGAACATCGCGAACGCGCACGAGGAGCTGCCCGTCGAGCTGCCCGAGTTCGAACCGCTCTCGCAGCGCACGCTCGTGTACGACGTGTTCGGCGGTGTCATCGCGGTCTTCGAGCGCGAGAACAGCCAGCCGATCAAGCTGGCACAGGTGCCCGCCGAGGTCATCGAGGCGCTGCTCGCCGTGGAGGACAACGAGTACTTCCTGCACGACGGCGTCAACCTGCGCGGCTTCTTCCGCGCGCTGCTCTCCAACTTCGCCAGCAACGCACCCACCCAGGGCGCCAGCACCATCACCCAGCAGGTGGTGAAGAACGAGTTCCTGGCCGGCCTGCCCCGCGACGGGCGCTACAAGGCGCTGCAGGCGCACTACGCCACGATGCTGGAGAACAAGCTGAGCAAGGACGAGATCCTCGAGCGCTACCTCAACACCGTGTACTTCGGCAACAACGCGTACGGGTTGCAGGCCGCCGCCGAGGTCTACTTCGGCAAGGGCGCCGAGGAACTGACGATGATCGAAGGCGCGTTCCTCGCCGGTCTCGTGCGCTCGCCGTCGGGCTACGACCCCATCCGCAACGTCGAACAATCACAACGCCGGTTCGTGCAGGTGATCGAACGGCTGGAGACCGTCGGTCTCGTCACCGAACTGGAAGGTGAGCAGCTCGCCACCACGTGGCCCTTGCCCGATCGGGTGCGCACCATCCCCACCCTGTCCACCAAGCCCACCTACTTCACGCTGGCCCTGCGCGACTACCTGCTCACCAAGAGCAACATCCTCGGCGCCACCGAGCAGGAGCGGGCCACGCTGCTGTACCGCGGCGGCCTGCGCATCCACACCACCCTCGATCCGTTCCTGCAGGCGCAGGCCGAACAAGCTCGCAACATCCTGCCCAACTCGAGCATCGGTTTCGACGCCGCGGTGGTTGCGCTCGACACTTATGGCGGCGGCATCCGCGCCATGGTGGGTGGCCGCGGGTTGCGGCCCGACGAGCCCGGTGGCGAGGTCAACATGGCACTCGTGCCGCGCCAGACCGGTTCGGCCATCAAGGCCTTCATCCTCGCCGCGGCCTACCAGGCGGGGGCGCAGACCACCGACGTGATCAACGGCGTTCAGCCGTGCACGGTGCCCGACTTCGTCGACGGCCGCGAGACCACCAAGACGGTGCGCACCGGTTTCGGCGAGGTCGGCCCGCTCAGCGGGCGCAACGTGTGGAACTCCACCGACTGCGGGTTCGTGCGCCTCAGCTACGCGGTGGGTCTGCACCGTGTGGTGGATTCCACGTACCGCATGGCGCACTCCGCGTACTTCTACCAGGGGCAGCCCGAGGAGGAGCGCGAGTCGTTCAAGCAGCTCGGCCTCACCGCCACCGGCAACAACCCGATGTCGACGCTCGACATGGCGGCCGGCATGCAGACCATCACCAACCAGGGTCTGCACAAGGATCCCTACTTCGTGGAGCGCATCGAGCGGCCCGACGGCTCTCGCTTCTACACGCACGCCGACCCCGGCACGCAGGTGCTCGACCAGGGCGTCGCCAACGCCACCGTGCAGTCGCTGAAGGGCGTGCTGCGGTCGGGCACGGCCAGCCGCAGCCTGCGCAACTTCTCCCGCCCGGCCACGGGCAAGACCGGCACGCAGGACGAGAACACCAACGCCTGGTTCGTGGGCGGTACGCCGCAGCTCACCACCGCCGTGTGGGTGGGCGATCCCAACGGCTACACGCCGATGGTGAACATCCCCGAGTTCCGCGAGCTCGGCCGCCGCACGGTGCAGGGTGCCGACTACCCGGCGAAGATCTGGGGCGCGTTCATGGAGAGCGCGCACGTCACGCTGCCGGTGCTCGACTGGCCAGCGCCGCCGTCTCCCACCCGCAAGGCGGCTCGCATCTACGTGCCCGGCGAGGAGTGCCTGGCTCGGCTCGTCAGCGGCACGCTGCCGCCGGTGGGCCCCGGCACCACCGTGAGCACCACCACCACGGCCCCGCCCACCACACTGCCCGGCGACCCGCCGCCGCCGGTCACCACGCCCACCACGGCACCTCGCGCCATCGTCGCGCAGGTCACCGGCGACACCGCGGTGCCACCCAACGTGCTCGACCCGCGCGCGCCCATGCCATCGGTCGCCATCGACAACCGCACCTTCGTGTACCCGTGTGCCTTCCCTCCGGCCAACGTTGTGGTACAGAAGAAGAACACATGAAGCCATCTGCCTTTCTCGCGCTGCAAGACATCGATTCCTCGCTCGACTCCATCAGTCACAAACGTCCTCGACTGCCCGAGGTGGTCGCGCATCAGCAGGCCACGGCAGAGCTCGCCGAGCTGCGGGCGCGCATCGCCGTTGCGCAGCAACGCATCGATGCGGCGGTGGCCGCCATCGAGGCGTCCGAACACGCTGCTGCCGACCTCACCAAGAAGCGCACGCGACTGGAAGCGCAGCTGAAGACCATCATCGCGCCACGCGAAGCGGAAGCGTTGCTGCACGAGATCGACACCATCAACGGGCAGCGCGACGAGCTCGACGATCAGGAGCTCGCAGCGCTCGACGAGCAGGGGGAGGGCGAAGCGCTGCTGGCATCGCTCGCCGCCGACCTGCCCGCACGCGATGCCATCGTCGAGGCCGCGGCGGCGGAGTTGCAGGCGGTGCAGCTCGCACTCGACGCGGAGGTGGCGGCGCTGCACGCGCAGCGCGAGGAAGCGGTGGCGTCACTCACCGCCGACGACATCGCCCTCTACGAACGGGTGCGCAAGCAGTTCGGCGGCGTGGGTGTCGCCCGCCTCGAGGGGTCGCACTGCAGCGGCTGCCACATGGACCTCTCGCCCCGCGAGCTCGACCTGGTCAAGGCCGTCCCCGCCGACGCGCTCGCCGAGTGCCCGCAGTGCGGGCGCATCATCGTCCGCTAGGTCGCCGCGATGTTCCTCTGGTTCCTCGGCACGGCTGTGCTGACGGTGCACTTCGTGTTCACCGACCCACGCTTCGATTACCGGCTGCTGCTGGTCGGCGCCGTCCTTCCCGACCTCATCGACGTGCCGTTCGGGCAGGCGCGCTGGGCGCACAGCCTCACCATCGCGGTCGCGGTGCTCACGCTGGTGATGCTGGTCACCGCCGGCCGCAAGCCGATCCGCCGGCTGCTGCTCGGCCTGCCGATCGGCATGCTGCTGCACCTGGTGTGGGACGGCGCCTTCGCGGCCACGAAGGTGTTCTGGTGGCCGTTCATCGGCAGCTGGGGCGACAACCAGGTGCCGTCGCTCGAGCGCGGCTGGCTGAACCTGGTCATGGAAGTCGCGGGCGCTGCGATGTTGTGGTGGGTCTGGCGCACGTTCGGACTGGCGGCGCCCGAGCGCCGCCGGCAGTTCGTCGAACACGGCACGCTCACGCCCGTCTGAGGCCAAGTTGGCGCCTGGACATCGTTGGGCGATGTCGAGACGCCAACTTGCGGTCCGGCGTGGTTCACTGTCCGCGTGCTCTACCTCGTCCGTCACGGCCGTACCGAAGCCAACGCCGGTGGTCGCCTGCAGGGTCGCGTCGACTTCCCGATCGACGAGGTCGGCCGCGCGCAGGCCGCTGCCATCACCTCCGTCATCGGCTCCGTCGACCGACTGGTGTGCTCGCCGTCGTTGCGGGCTCGCCAGACCGCCGAGGTGTTCGGCATCGAGCCGGAGATCGACGAACGCTGGCTGGAGATGGACTACGGCGACTTCGACGGCATGCCGCTGGCCGACGTGCCACGGGCCGAGTGGCGGGAGTGGATCACCGACCCCGACTTCCGCCCGCCCAACGGTGAGAGCCTGCGCGAGATGGGCGTGCGCGTCTACGCCGCGTGCGACGACCTGCTGGAAGCCGCGCGCACGCTCGACGTGGTGGTGGTCACGCACGCCACGCCCATCAAGGCAGCCATGGCGTGGGCGCTGGGCGTCGACGTCGGCATCACCTGGCGCAGCCATGTCGACCAGGCCTCGATCACGAAGGTGCTCGTCCGCGACCGCGGCCCCGCCCTCAACGCCTTCAACATCGTCCCGTTCCGCTGACGCGTGCGTGTGGTGAGTCGGCCTGTAAGCGGGATCCTGTCGCCCGACCGGAGTCGAACTGGTGACCATCCATCTACGCGGCCTACCCGAGAGTTGCCTGCCTCGCGGCGGGCGGGACGGGCCGTCCGTACTCTCTGCTTGGCCTTGCTCCGAGTGGGGTTTACCGAGCCGTACGAGTCGCCTCGCACGCTGGTGCGCTCTTACCGCACCGTTGCACCCTTACCTGTGACCAGCGAACTGGTCCATCGGCGGTCTCTCTCTGTTGCACTTCCG
The DNA here is from genome assembly GCA_030685215.1 of Actinomycetota bacterium. Classification (GTDB taxonomy): domain Bacteria; phylum Actinomycetota; class Acidimicrobiia; order Acidimicrobiales; family Ilumatobacteraceae; genus UBA668. Next base: position 14,750 of record JAUXQB010000241.1, on the reverse strand, counting down.
TCAGGTCGCCCCGACCTGGCTCGCGCCAGCACTCTGCCCTGTGGAGTCCCGACTTTCCTCGACACGGTCGAGCCGTGCCGCGGCCACCCGGCCGACTCACCACGCGGGGGAGTGTAGCCACGCGAACGCTCGACCAGCTCCGTCGTGCTCCTGCTCGTGTGCTCGGTCGCGTGTGTTCGATTTCGATGCAGCGCGTCATGGCCCTCGGGTCCAGGGCGAGCACGACATCGACATGACATCGGAATCGAACACACGTGAACCAGCGCGTGGATGGGCGTTCCCGCCGTGGTGCCCCGCCTTCGGTGGTTCGCGCGGCGACCGCGCCCGCCGCGCCGCAGCGTGGTGTCAGCCCGCGGCGCAGGAGTAGAACGGATACGCCAGCGAGTTGAGGCTGGGCGTCTCGAAGTTCACCCGCAGGCGCACGCCGTTCTCGTCGCCGGCGCCACCGATCCAGGTGGTGGGCGAGAGCAGCCCGAAGTGACCGGGAATGGCCACGGGCAGGTCGATGGGCGTGAGCGGCGGTGCCACCGGTGCGTCGGCGGCCACCGTGGTGGTGGTCTCCTCGGCGGCGACGGTGTCTTGCGTGGCGGCTTCCTGCGCCGGGGTGAGGGCGTACCCGCCCGGGTTGATGCGCAGCGCGACGAGCGCGGCCTGCCGCGCGGAGCGGACGCCGATCTCCATGGCTGCGACGCGCTGCGCCGGCATCGAGACCGACGCGACCATGGCTTGGCACGACGCCGCCGACATCGATTCGAGCGCGTGCACCAGGTTGATCATGTCGCGGGTGGGGTCGTCGCTGGGAGGGATGGCCTGGGCGGCGCCGGTGGCGGGCACACCGTCCTCCACACGGGTGAAGATGGGGCTGATGTACGCGCTGTCGAGGCGCGTGTTGCCGCACTCCCAGGCCTCTTCGCCGGCTTCGACCGCGAGCTCGTTGAACCGAGCAGCGGCCTCGACGTGGTGCTCGTGGAAGAGCGTGACGAGGTCGGTCTGGTCGCCGAGGTCGGGCAGCGTGTCGCTGGACCCGGCCAGGGCGCCACCCTCGAGGATGTGGGCGTACGCGTTCGCGATGGAGGTGGAGACACCGGCCATGGTGCGCATGAGCACACCGTCGTTGACCACCTCGGCCTCGAGCTCGGGTGTGGGCTGGCCGACGCCGACCCGGCCGATCTCGCCGGCCTCGGTCTGGCCGCAGGCCACCAGCGCGAGGGCAGTGGCGGAGAGGCCGCCGATGCGGAACAGCCCACGACGGTCGAACTGCTGCTCGAGCGGCTGCGGGGTGGAGTTGGAACGGTCGTTGGTCATTGCGGTCACCCTTGGCCCACGAGGGAATCGGCTTCGTCGTCGACGAGCAGTTCCGAGTTGTCGGTGCTGCCGTTGAGGTCGGCTAGCGCAGTGCAGAAACGAGCCTCGTTGATCAGCATCGACGAGATCGACGCGGCACCGTTCGTGCCTTCGAGCGAGGCGAGCACTTCGGTGTGCGTGGCGACGAGGGCCGACTCGAGGTCGTACGCGGCAGCGAGCACCTGGTCGGGTGCGCCGGTGAAGTCGGCTCGCCACGCGTCGAACAGTTCGTCGTTGCGGCGCCCCGGCGCATCGCGCCCGAGCAGACCCGACAGCGACTGTCCGTAGGCGCGGTGCGCCTCGAGGATGAACGAGACGAGCGCAGCCTGTTCGTCGGACCAGCCGCCGACGTTGACCGCCTCGGTGTACAACGCCTGCGCGGTGAGCTCGAGCGCCTGCAGTTGGCCGAGCATCTCGGCGTCGGCCGTGGTGGGCCGGCGCGGAGGCGCCGTGGTGGTGGCGGCCTCCTCCGGGGGAGTGGCGCCGGCGGAGCCGCTCAGGAACGGCAGCAACGACAAGGCAGCGCCGCCGATGCCGGCGCCGAGCAGCGCTCGGCGGCCCATCGCGGCGCGGTTCGACGTGGAACCGCTCTCAGGTTGTGGCGCGCCATGACGGCCGGACTCGGTCACTTCGATCTCCACTCGGGGTATTCCTTTCGAAACGATCACCCCCAGCTTTCCCGGCCGGGGGTGAGCAGAGCAACTCTAGAAGTCCAGAGCCGACAGGTCGGGTATCCAACGCGTGGATCGTGAGACCGCTTCTGCCCATTGTGCCCGGTCGAGCCGGCCGTTCGGCTGCACCACCGCACGCGGCTCCCAGGCATCGGCGATGTCGTCGAACGTGCTCCAGACACCCACCGCCAGGCCGGCCAGGTAGGCCGCGCCGATGGTGGTGGCCTCGGTGTGGCGCGACACCTCCACCGGCTTGCCGCTGGCGTTGGCCAGGGCCTGCACGAACGTGGGGTTCTCGCTCATCCCGCCGTCGACGCGCAGCACCGGCACCGTGTGGCCGGTGCCCGCCTCTGCCGCCTCGACCAGGTCGGCGCCACGGTGAGCGACGCCCTCCAGCACGGCGCGCGTGACATGTGGCCGACCGCTGCCACGGGTGAGGCCCAGCATCGTGCCCCGGGCCCCGTAGTCCCAGTGCGGCGTGCCCAGGCCCATCAACGCCGGCACGTAGACCACGCCGTCGCTGGTGTCGCACTGCGAGGCGACCTCGTGGCTCTCCGCCGGCGAGGCGAGGATGCCGAGGTCGTCGACCAGCCACTCCACGTTGGTGCCGGCCGAGAGCATGATGGCCTCGGCGCCCCACGTGCAGCGTCCGTGGCGGCTCCAGGCCACGATCGGGAAGATGCCCTCACTGGTGCGATTCCCGGTGGTGGGCGCCGCCGCATCGGTGCACATGTCGAGCATGCCGCCGGTACCGAACGTGATCTTCGCCTGGCCCGGACGCACGCAGCTCTGACCGACCAAGCTGCCCTGCTGGTCGCCGACGAGCGCTGCCAGGCGGGGCGCACCGGGCAGCGCCGAGGCCTCGCCGAAGATGCTCGACGTGTCGACGAGCGACGGCAGCATCGTGGCCGGGATGCCGAGCGCCGCGCACGCGGAGGTGGACCAGCCCGACGCGTCGGGCTTGAGCAGGCCGGTGACGGCCGCGTTGGAGTGGTCGGTGACGTGCACCTCACCGCGACTGAGCACCCACGCCACCCAGCTGTCGACCGTGCCGAAGCACAGGTCGCGCGCCCGGTCGGCGTCGAAGGTGTTGAGCAGCCAGGCCACCTTCGTGGCCGACTGGTTGGGTGCCAGGTGCAGTCCGTGCTCGGCCTTCACCGTGATGCAGTCGAACACCGTGCGCAGGTCCTGCCAGCCGATTCCGGGCCCTACCGGCTCGCCCGTGCTGCGGTCCCACACGACGGTGCTGGCCCGCTGCGCGGTGATACCCACCGCCTCGACCGGTCCGCCGTCGGCCAGCGACGCGTGCGCCACTTCGAGCACCGCCGCGGCCATCGCGGCAGCGTCGAACTCGACCATCCCGGGGAACGGCGACGACGGTGGGAACGCCCGGTAGTGCAGTGCCTGCACCTCGCCATCGGGTCGCACCACTGCGGCGCGCAGACCGGACGTGCCGACGTCGACCACCAACACGCTCATGACTGCCCCCTTCCCGTGGGAAGGATGCCACGTCGCCGCAGCACGCTGCCCAGTCCACCGCCGACGAGCCCGGCGGAGAGCACCACCGAGAACGTGAAGAACACGCCGATCCAGCTCACGGTGCCGCCGCGGAGGAGCTTGATGACGATGAACACGGCCTGCGCGGCGAGGTAGGTGCCGCCGGCACAGACCATGCCGTGCAGCAGCGGGAACCCGGTGCGTTGCACCCAGGCGGCGATGCCGGCACCGAGTGTGAAGCCGGCGAGCGCGGCCAGCCACAGCACTGCGGTCCACGGCGAGTCGGAGTTGTTGTCGGCCACCCATCGCGAGGCGATGGAGAACGGCACGGCGAAGACCAGTGCCACCGACCCGCCCTGCTTGAGTGCCACCATGTCGAGCGTGCTCACGGCCAACGCACCTGTCCGAACGGGGTGGAGAGCCCGAGCTTGCCCGGGTTGAGGATGCCACGCGGGTCGAGCGCCGTTTTCATCGCCTGCAACACTGGCATGGCGCTGCCCAGCGCCTCGGGCACGAAGCGGGCACGATTCAGGCCGACTCCGTGGTGGTGCGACAGGTTGCCGCCACCGGCGAGCACGGCGCGTTGGCCGGCGTCCCACAGCGCGACGTACGTGGACTCCACCTCGTCGGCCGGGGGAGTGGCCGCGAAGGTGAAGTAGAGGCAGGCACCGTCGAGATAGCTGTGCGACAGGTGGCAGGTGGCAGCCCGTGCGTGCGGCACGGCCATCATCGCCGTGCGCACGTCGGTGAAGATCGACGGCAGCGCCGACCACGGTGCCGCGATCTCCAGCGTGTCGACCACGAACCCCTTGCGGGTGAGCGCCTGCAACGCACTCGTGTCGTTGCGGTGATGCATCCACTTCTCGACCAGGTCGACCGAGAGCGGCGTTGCCTCCGCGCATTCCTGCGCGACCACGGCCATGGTGGCGGCCACCAGACCTGCGTCGCCCTGGTCGAGCACCAGCAGCACGCAGTACTCGCCGTCGCCGCCCTGACCGCGCTGGCTCTCGGCCGCGTCGTAGAGGCGCAGTACGGCCGGCGTGGCGCCACGACGCATGATGCCGCGGCACGCTTCCAGACCTGCCTCGAAGGTGGGGAATGCGTACGCCGCGCGCAGTTCGGTGGGCGGCGTCGGGTGCGCCTTCAGCCACACACGGGTGACCACGCCGAGTGTGCCCTCGCTGCCCACGAAAAGCTGTGTGAGGTCGGGGCCCTGCGCGCCGGCCGGGAACCCGCCGGTGCGCACGATGCTGCCGTCGGCGAGCACCACCTCCAGCCCGACCACCATTTGCTCGATCTTGCCGTAGCGGGTGCTGTACTGGCCGGCACCTCGGCAGGCCACCCACCCGCCGACCGTGGCGATGTCGAAGCTCTGCGGGAAGTGCCCGATGGTGAGGCCGTGCGACTGTTGCAGCTCGGCCTCCAGGTCGGGCCCGAACGTGCCGGCGAGCACCTCGACGATGCCCGACACCTCGTCGACCGCAGCCACGCCCTGCATCGCCGTGAGGTCGAGCAGCACGCCGCCGAACAGCGGGATCGACGCGCCGAGCACGCCGCTGCGCCCGCCGGCCGCGGTGACCGGCACGCCGGCCACGTTGCACAGCGCGAGCACGGCAGCCACCTGCGCGGTGTCGGTGGGGCGAGCGACCACTGCGGCCCGCTGCAGCACCTGGCCGGCGAGCGCCCAGTGCATGGCGAGCGGCCACCAGTCGCGGCTGGCCTCGGCAGTGGCCTCGACGCCGGTGAAGGTGGCACAGGCCGCGGCCAGGTGCTCCAGGAACTCGTCGGGCAGCGCCGCGGCCTGACCGAGTCGCGAGTCCGTGCCGGCGAGCTCGATCGGCGGAGTCGGCTCCGTCGTGGGTGGCGTGGTGGGCGGCGTCATGGTGCAGCTGCTTCCGTGCTGGTGGTGTAGTCGGTGGCGGCGATCATCTCGGCGATGCACTGGCTGGTGAAGTGCGACACCTGCGCCGCGGTCTCCTCTGCACTCCAACCGAGCTCGCCGGCGAGCAGCGCCGCGACCGAACCCGCGGCGGCGAGCGCAGCGGCGCGATCGAGCAACCGCGCGCGAGTGCGGCGGGTGAGCACGTCGTCGAGCGTGAGGGCCATCTCGTGACGCGCGGCGTGAACGGCTTCCGCGCGCAGGTAGGGGAGACCCGGCACCAGCGGTTCCCCGAGCGAGGCGTCGCCGTCGACCAGGGCCTGCACGTCGCCGGCCAACCCGCCGTAGCGCGTGGCGAGGTGGGCGGCGGCGGAACCCACCGGCTGGGCCTGGTAGCCCTTCGCACCCAGGAGCGGGAGCCGGCGGGTGCGGCAGCGTGCGCGCACCCCGAGCCGCTTCGCGACGGCGTCGATGGTGTCTTCGGCCATCTCGCGATAGGTGGTGAGCTTGCCGCCGGTGATGCTGATGACACCGTGGTCGCTGACGTGCAGGTGGTGGTGGCGCGAGAGGTCGGCGGTGCGGCCCGAGGATGCGCCCTTCACCAGTGGCCGCAACCCTGCCCACACGGCGGTGATGTCGTCGGCGGTGACCTCGGTGGTGACGCTCGCGTTGAGCGCGCGCAGCACGTACCGGATGTCGTCGTGCGTGCACTGCGGGTCGATGAGCGGGCCGTCGTAGTCGGTGTCGGTGGTGCCGATGTAGGTGTGCTCGAACGTGCCGTCGGGGAGCGGACCCCACGGCACCAGGAACAGGCTGCGCTTGTCCTTCGGCACCGGGATGACGACCGCGATGTCGTTGCGCACCTTCGACCACGGCACCGTGATGTGCACGCCCTTGGCGGGGCGGATGCTGTCGGGGTGGGTGCCCTCGTCGAGAGCGCGCACGTCGTCGGCCCACACACCCGCGGCGTTGACGACCACCTTGGCGCGCACGGTGAACCGTCGGCCGTCGGCTTCCACGGTGGCGTGGGTGAGGCCCGGCTCGTGCGCGAGCGAGACCAACGAGCAACGGTTGGCGACCACCGCACCGTGCTGCACGGCGGTGCGGGCGACGGTGAGGACGAGCCGTGCGTCGTCGGCGCTGGCGTCGTAGTAGAGGTAGGCGGAGGCGAGTCGATCGGGCGACATGGTGGGCAGGTGCGCCAGTGCGGCGGGGGCGCGCAGGCGTTTGTGGAACTTGCCGATGCGCCACCCGCCGGTGAGGTCGTACATCCACATCAGCGAACCCATCGCGCGGGCGATCTTGCGCGGCACGACCGCCGGGCCGTTGCTGCCGGCCTTGGTGAAGATTGGGATCATGAACGGCATCACGCTCACCAGGTGCGGTGCGTTCTTGCGCAGCCGTTGCCGTTCGCGCAGCGCCTCGTACACGAGTCGCGGATCGTCCTTCAGGTAGCGCAACCCGCCGTGCACGAGCTTCGAGCTCTTCGACGACGTGCCCGAGGCGAAGTCGTCACGTTCGATGAGCGCAGTGCGCAGCCCGCGGCTCGCGGCGTCGAGCGCCGCGCCGACACCGGTGATGCCGGCGCCCACGATGAGCACGTCGAACGACTCCGACTCCAGCCGCTGCAACATGTCGGGACGGTGGAACGTCAGGTCGGGCATCGGCAGCATCCTAGGGAGAGGCGACGGTGCCGGTGACACCGATCGCGGAAGGCGTTCACACGCCCGCAACCTGGATGACACCGCGCAGCTTGGGAACGAACAGGTGTTGCAGATACGGTCATTCGGAGACGAACGATGCAGTCGCGAGACCGCCGTTCACCATCTCCCCCCATGCAAGAAGGAGCACATCATGAGCCTCAACGGCACCAAGACACATGAGAACCTGAAGGAGGCGTTCGCCGGCGAGAGCCAGGCCAACCGCCGCTACCTGTGGTTCGCGCAGAAGGCCGACGTCGAGGGCTACCCCGACGCCGCGATGCTGTTCCGCAGCGTCGCCGAAGGTGAGACCGGCCACGCGCACGGTCACCTCGAGTACCTCGCACAGGTGGGCGACCCGGCCACCGGCGAGCCCATCGGCGACACCGAGGACAACTTCAAGTCGGCCGTCGCCGGCGAGACCTACGAGTACACGCAGATGTACCCCGGCTTCGCCAAGACCGCTCGCGACGAAGGCTTCACCGAGATCGCCGACTGGTTCGAGACCCTCGCTCGCGCGGAGAAGAGCCACGCCGGCAAGTTCGCCCTCGGCCTGGAAGCGCTCTGAACGAACGCGGCACCGCGTTCCTGAAATGCCGTAATCCTGGAATGATGGTCGGGAGCGGGCCGACCCGCCCGCTCCCGCACCACACCCTCGTCGACCCTCCCGCCAGGCGGCCTCTGCAATGACCATCACGTACGACCCCAAGCACCCGAACTACCTCGACGAGGCCGACGTGCGCAGCGAGCTCACTCGTGTGTTCGACCTCTGTCACGGCTGCCGGCTGTGCTTCAAGTTCTGCACGTCGTTCCCCACGCTGTTCGAGATGATCGACCGGCACGACGACCAGGATGCCGGCCGCCTCACTCCCGCGCAGCAGGACCAGGTGGTCGACGAGTGCTTCCAGTGCAAGCTCTGCTACGTCAACTGCCCGTACATCCCCGAGCTGCACGAGTGGGCGCTCGACTTCCCCCGACTGATGCTGCGCACCGATGCGATGCGTCATGCGAACGGCCAGGTGTCGGTGCGCGACCGGGTCACCGACGCGGTCATGGGCCACACCGATCTGCTCGGGCGGGCCGCCACCGTCGCCGCGCCGCTCGCCAACAAGATGCTGGGCGCCAAGCAGGGTGGCATCGTGCGCAAGGCCATCCAGGTGGCCACCGGCGTGTCGGCGGTCCGCGTGCTGCCGCCCTACGCGCGGCAGCGGTTCACCACCTGGTTCAAGAAGCGCCCGAAGCTGCGCATCGCGAAGCGGCAGGGCCGCGTCGCCGTGTTCCCCACCTGCCTCGTCGAGTACCAGGCGCCGCAGATCGGCCACGACCTGGTGCGCGTGTACGAACGCAACGGCATCGAGTGCTCGCTGGCCGACGGCGTCGGTTGCTGCGGCGCGCCGTGGCTGCACAGCGGCGACCTCGAGCAGTTCACGAAGGTCGCGGAGAAGAACGTCGCCGCGCTCGCGAAGACCATCCGCAAGGGCAACGACATCGTGGTTCCGCAACCCACGTGCGGCTACATCCTGAAGAAGGACTACGTCGACTACGTCGGCGGCCCCGATGCCGAGCTGGTGGCAACGCACACCTACGACGCGGCCGAGTACCTGATGAAGGTGCACAAGGGCGAGGGCACCAACCTCGACACCGACTTCACCGGCTTCGTGCCGAACACGGTCGCCTACCACACGCCCTGCCACCTGAAGGCACAGAACGTGGGGCTCAAGAGCCGCGACCTGATCAAGCTCACCGGGGCGAAGGTGAAGCTGGTGCAGCAGTGCAGCGGCATCGACGGCATGTGGGGGCTGCGAGCCGAGAACACCGACATCAGCATCCCCATCGCGGGCAAGCTGGCCGACGAGATCCGCCGTGCCGGTGGCGACGTGGTCGCCGGCGACTGCCACCTCGCCAACACGGCCATCAACGAGCAGACCGGTGAGGAGCCGCTGCACCCGCTGCAGCTCATCGCCCGCGCCTACGGCATTCCCGAGGAAGAGGTCCGGCGTTGAGCACCGGTGCCTCGTCGCGTCGGCTCACGCTCTCCGACATCGCCGACGCCCGCGCGTACGAACGCGAACGCGACGCGCTGCGCTCGCAGGTCATCGAGTTGAAGCGACGTCGCCGGGTGGAGGTGGGCACCGTCGTCACGCTCACCTTCGAGAACCGCGACACGATGCGCTACCAGATCCAGGAGATGGCGCGAGTCGAGCGCATCTTCACCGACGAGGCCATCCAGGAAGAGCTCGACGTCTACAACCCGCTCATCCCCGAGCCGGGTCACCTCTGCGCCACGCTGTTCATCGAGCTCACCACCGACGAGCAGATGCGCGAGTGGCTGCCGAAGTTGGTGGGGATCGAGCAGTCGGTGCTGTTGCGCCTGCCCGACGGCAGCGAAGTGCGCTGCCTCGTGGATCCGCAGCACGCCAGTCAGCTCACCCGCGACCACGTCACCGCCGCGGTGCACTACGTCACGTTCGCGCTCACGGCGGAACAGGTGGCGGCGTTCACCGACGGCACCGTGCTCGCCATCGACCATCCGGCGTACCTGGAAGCCGTCGAGCTCGCGCCGCACACCATCGCCGAACTGCGCCGAGATCTGTCCGACGACCCGAGCTGACCTGGGCTGACCTGGCCACTCTGTGCGGCAAAGCGCGCAAAAAAGACACAAAGAGGGTCTGGCGCTGCGGCACGACTGAACGTAGATTCAGAGCCGCTGCGAGGGGTTCTCCTCGTCAGCCACTGACAACGGGGGACATTTTCGTGTCGGCCAAAGAGATCGTGTGGCGTCAGTTGGGGGCATGCAGGGGTCTGGAACCCAGCATCTTCTATCCGGACGACGAGGACGAAGCACTCGAGGCAAAGGCTGTGTGCGCCGAATGTGGCGTGCGAGTTGCCTGCTTGGAATATGCGCTGCAAGTACGGGAGAAGGCCGGCGTCTGGGGAGGCGCCACCGAACGCGAGCGTCGACGGCTGATTCGTCAACGACGTCGCACCGCCTGATCCAGCTCACTAGCCTCAGCGCCCATGAGTCGAATCGACGAACTGGGCGGATGGCCGGCACTGCTGACCGAGTTGTTGGAGCGGCGCGACCTGCCTGCGTCGCACGCGCGCGACGCGATGGCCACCATCCTCGCCGGTGAGGCGACGGCAGCCCAGCTGATCGGGTTCGTCGTCGCGCTGAAGGCGAAGGGCGAGACGCCGGAGGAGATCTCCGGGCTGCTCGACGCCGTGCTCGCGGCCGCCACGCTCGTGCCGCTGCCGCCCGAGTTGCAGGCGTCGGCGGTCGACATCGTCGGCACCGGCGGCGACCGCAGCCACAGCATCAACGTCAGCACGATGGCGGCCATCGTCACCGCCGGTGCGGGCGTGCCGGTGTGCAAGCACGGGGCACGCGCCGCCAGCTCGAAGTGCGGCACTGCCGACGTGCTCGAGGAGCTCGGCGTCGCGGTCGAGCTGTCGCCGGAGGGCGTGCTGCGCTGCGTGCAGGAAGCCGGCATCGGCTTCTGTCTCGCGCCGCGGTACCACCCTGCGTTCCGGTTCGCGGCTCCCAGCCGTCGCGAGATCGGCATCCCCACGGTGTTCAACCTGCTCGGCCCGATGGCCAACCCGGGTCGCGTGAAGCGTCAGCTGATCGGCGTCGCCAACCCGGCGGTGGCCGAGCGCATGCTCGCCTCACTGCGGCTGCACGGCTCGCACCGCGCGTGGGTGGTGCACGGCAACGGGCTCGACGAGCTCACCACAACCGGCGTGTCCACCGTGCTCGCGCTCGACGACGACACCGTGCGCAGCTTCACCGTCGACCCGCTGACGCTGGGCCTCGCGCCGGCCATCATGGACGAGCTCACCGGCGGCACCCCCGACGTGAACGCGGCCGTGGTGCATCGCGTGATGGGCGGCGAGCACGGCGCACATCGCAACATCGTGGTGCTCAACGCGGCGGCGGCGCTCGTGGTCGCCGGGGTGGCCGACTCCATCGAAGCCGGCCTGGTGGTCGCCGCCGACTCCATCGACTCCGGCAAGGCAGCCGCGACGCTGGCGCGGTTCGTCGAGGTGTCGCAGTCGGCGGCCGAGCAGTACGGGCACTGATGATCGTTCGCGTGCCGGCGTCGTCGGCGAACATGGGGCCGGGCTTCGATGCGCTCGGCATGGCCCTCACGCTGCACGCCGAGATCGGGGCCGGCTCGGTGGCCGACGCGGGCGCTGCCGACGGTTCGCAGCAGGCCGACGAACACCACCCGGCCATGGTCGCCTTCCGTCGCCACGGGGGCGAGGGGCCGCTGTGGGTGCGCTCGCCGATTCCCGCGGGTCGCGGCATGGGGTTCAGCGGTGCGGTGCGTGTCGGTGGATTGGTCGCCGCGCATGCGCAACGCGTGGGTGCCGACCATCAGCTGTTGCAGGCCGCGCTGCCGGAGTTGCTCGCACTCGCCAGCGAGCTGGAGGGCCACGCCGACAACGTGGCCGCGTCGCTGTACGGCGGCGTCGTGGCCACCGCCGGCGGGTTCGCGGTGAGCGTGCCGCTGTCGTTCGACCCGGCGATGGTGATGTGGGTGCCGTCGTTCGTCACCTCCACCGACCAGTCGCGCACCAGCCTGCCCGCCGAGGTGCCGTTGGCCGACGTGGTGTTCAACGTCGGGCGCACCGCGCTGCTCGTCGCCGCGCTGGCCGCCGGCGACGTGCCGGTGCTGCGTGCCGCCACCGAGGATCGCCTGCACCAGGACCGTCGCCTGCTCGCCGCGGAACCGTCGCGGGTGGCCCTGCAGGCCGCGCTGGCCGCAGGTGCATGGGCCGCCTGGCTCAGCGGCTCCGGCCCCACCGTGGCCGCGATGTGTGCCGTCGACGACGCCGAAACGCTCGCCGCCTCACTGCCGCCCGACGGCCACACCAAGATCCTGCGCATCGACCACGCCGGCGCCGTCATCGAACCCGCCTGAGGGCGCCGAGCCCAGCGACGTCGTGTGCGCTGTGACCCGCTGGGCGAGACACAGCGCACACGACGTGCCGACGACGTCAGTCGGGACGGCCGCGTCCAAGTTGCGCGAATTGTCGCGCTGGGCGGAACGCATCGCGCAAGGACTGCCCCATGTGCGCTGGAATCTCAGGCGGCGGTGAGGCGGGTGACTTCTCGGACGGGGGTGGTGGACCAGGTCCACTCGCCGCTGCAGGAGAGCAGGCGCGCGTGGAAGCTGGCGCGGTCGATGGCTCGTGCGAGGCACAGCACCTCGTCGGCGGCGTGGCGGGGGAGTGGCGCGGGGAACGCGGGCACCTCCGGCGGGGCGAGCTCGAGGCCGGTGGGCAACTGGTCGAGCGCGTGCGCACTGTGCAGCACGCCGTCGCGGATGTGCAGCACGGTGTCGTGCAGCTGCACTTCCACGTCGGCTGCCGCACGCAACTGGTCGCCGAGGCGCTGCCGGTTGATGACCGTGGCGAACGCGTTGGCGCGGTCGCGCATGGCGGCCGCGGCCTCGTAGCGACGCTCGGCGGCGAGCACACCGACCTTCGACCACAGCGGGTCGAGCACCAGCTGCGGCGCGCTGGTGAACGCGGCGACCACCTGCGCGACCACTCGCCAGTACGTGGCCTCGTCGGCGCTGCCGCTGCACGGGCACATGGCCACGCCCAGTCGTGCGCCGGTGCACGGCTCGGCGCCCGCAGGCGGCTTGTACGAGCGGCCGATGCGCGTGGTGCAGCGGCGAATGGGCAGCGCCGACTGCACGGCTTCGATCACCGCCGCGGCCATCGCCCGCGACGTGATCGGGCCGATGTGCAACCCGCTGGCCGCAGGCTCGGTGGTGATGACGAGCCGCGGCCACGCTTCGTCGGTGGTGAGCCGCACGTAGCAGTACTTCTGCCACGTGGTGCCGACGCGGTTGTAGCGCGGGTTGAGCCGGTGCAGGTAGCGCAGCTCCAGCACTTCGGCGCTCACCGGATCGTGCGTGGCGGTGTGCGCGAGGCGTTGGGTCTCGCGCAGCATCGGGCCGATCTTGCGCCGGTCGTCGCTGCCGAAGTAGCTGCGCACGCGCTGGCGCAGGTTGGTGGCCTTGCCCACGTAGAGCACCTCGTCGTTGGCGCCCAGGAAGCGGTACACGCCCGGGGAGCGAGGCAGGTGATGGGTGAGCTTCAGCTTCCCGGCCTGCGGGTGCCCACCCATCTTCGGCAGCATCACCAGATCGTCGAGGCCGAGCACACCCAACCCGGCCGCGCGTTCCAGCAACAGGTGCAGCAGGTCGGTGGTGGCGAGTGCGTCGTCGAGTGCTCGGTGCGTGGGCTTGTGGTCGAGCCGGAAGCGGCTGGCCAGGGTGCCCAGCCGGCAGTCGGGCACTTCGTCGCGCACCAGTCGGCGGGCGAGTGGCAGCGTGTCGATGACCGTGTTGCGGAATGCCGGACGATCGCTGCGCAGCAGTGCGGCGTTGATGAAGCCCATGTCGAACCCGACGTTGTGACCGACGATGACGGAGTCGCCGACGAACTCCTGCAACGTGGGCAGCACCGTCTCGATGCGGGGTGCGGTGGCCACCATCGAGTGCGTGATGCCGGTGAGCACGGTGACGCTGGGGGCGATGGCCTTGCCCGGATTGACCAGCGTGGCCATGGTGCCGAGGCACTCGCCGCGACGCACCTTCACCACGCCGATCTCGGTGATGAGGTCGCCGCCACGGTCGGTGCCGGTGGTCTCGATGTCGAGCACGCAGAACGTGACGTCGTGGAGCGGAGTACCCAGATCGTCGAAGGAGCGCTGCACAGCGGCACAGTTGACCACGAACACCCGTTCGGCGTCAAGAACGGGTGTTCGACGGGTGTGCCTGTTCAAGTGGGTGTGTGGGCGCGTCGGTAGCCTGACGACGTATGTCCGATGCCGTCGACTCCGCTGCGGGCGACGAGCCCGTCCTCGCCGATCGAGCGCTGCAGTCGGCGCTCGAGTTCGCCGTCGGCATCGCCGCGGCCGGCGCGAAGCTGCGCCCACCGTTGCCGTTCCCGGCCGCGCTGAAGCCGTTCCTGCGCTTCCACAAGCTGCCGCCGGCGGCGATGGCGAAGGTGCGTTCGGCGGTGGAGGGCGACGACCTGTTCCACCGTCGGCTGGGGTCGGTGGCCACCGACGAGCTGGTCGACGAGATCGGCATGCTGTGGCTCACCCGACCGGACGGCTGGCACGCGCAGGCGACGGCCCTCGCCGCGGCAGCAGCCGAGGAGGCGCTCGACCCCGCCGGCGACCTGCGCCGCGAGCAGCGTCGACGGGAAGCAGCGGAGGCAGCTGCTGCGCGCTCGCTGCTCGAGGTCGGCACGATGCGCGACCAGTTGCAGTCGGAGCGCTCGGCGCGCGCCGCGGCCGAGGAGCTGACCGCGCGGTTGGAGGCAGAGCTACGTGCGGTGCGCCAGCAGCTGCAGCAGATGGAACGCGCCGTGCGCAAGCGTGCTGCGGGCGCCGACGCCGCAACCGAGAAGACCGGCTCGGTGGAGGCGAGGCTGCTCTCGACGCGCACCGAGCTCGCTGCCGCAGTGGCGGCTCGCGATGCCGCGCTCGCCGACCGTGCCGCTGCGCACGAGGGCATTGCCGACGTGGAGCGCGTGCGCATGTTGCTCAGCGAGGCGCTCGCGCTCACTCGCGTGGCAACTCCGCCCACGAAGCGTCGGCAACGCAAGCCCATCGCGCTGCCCGGCGGCGTGTAC
>JAUXQB010000235.1 GCA_030685215.1 Actinomycetota bacterium | reverse complement strand
TCACCGCGAGTGTCGAGTAGCAGCGTCGGTTGGTTGCTCTGTGCGGCGAGAACGGCCAGCACGGCGGCGATGGTGGTGCATCCCTGTCCACCCTTCGCGCTGGCGCACACCGTGACCTTGCGGGCCGATGGGGCGGTCATGCCGCGTGCCCGTCGACGCGGGCGACCTGATAGGGACAGGTCGCGGCGAGGTAGGCGGGCATCCGCTCGACGTGGCGGGCTGCGAGTGCTGGGACGCGGGTGCGGACCTCGGTCCGGTCGCCGATGGTGCGGATCATCCCGAACCGTTCCAAGCGGGCGAGCGAGGCGCGCATCTGTGACGCGCCGACCCCGAACGTGGCGGCGAGATCCTCGATCGACCAGACACGACCGGTGCCCGTCGTCAAGCATCGTGACAGACGATGCAACACGAGGCTCGAGGTCGGGCCGAGGAACGGTGGGAGATAGATCAGCGCGTCGTCGGTGTCGGTCTGCAGCCCGTTGGCGGCAAGCGGGTCGTCCCACACAGCGAGCTGCAAGGTGGGGGTGTCGTTGGTCATGTCGGTCTCCGTTCAGGCGGTGTGCGGGTGGCCTGGTCGGATCGGGCGACTTCCCCAAGTTCCGATCCGACCAGGCTCGCCCGTACGGGCGTTGAGGCCGACCGGACAAAGGGCGGCTGTCAACGCGCCGCGCAACTCGGACCCGTGCTCACGGATTGACAGCCGCCCGCCGGTCGGCCGACCCACCGCACCCGCCCGCAGGGCGGCCACGTCACCGTCTGTCCCTGCTGTGTTCGCGTTGTGCTCGCGGCGAGGCGGGGCGTTGTCTCGGCTGATCGTGTTCCATCGACACGCGTGACGACTCGGCGTTCCCACCCCATGCGTGCGCCGTCACCCTTCGCCAGGGCGAGTGAACTGGCAACGAGCTGCGCGCGAGGCGAAGTGGCGGGCCTGCGTTGGCGGCGATGTCGGGAGGTAGCCGCAGACGATTGTTCGTCGCTCGATCGGCGAGTGCGGCGCGTCGATGTTCACCCGACGTTCACGGTCACCGCCATTCGTGGCGACGCGTGGACTGGCACACTTGCTCGGGTGTTCGAGGCGTTGAGCAACTTCCGTGATGTCGGCGGTCACGTCACCGCAGACGGACGCAAGTTGCGGTCGGGGCTGGTGTACCGCAGTGACGCGCTTTGCTTCGTCACCGAGCGCGACCGTGCTCTTTTGCGTGACACGCTACGTATCCGGACGATTGTCGACCTGCGGACATCGATGGAGCACGAGCGCATGGGACGCTACGACCTCACTGATGTCGGCGAGGTCGTACATCTCCCGGTTCTCGACGGGGCGCTGATCAGCGAGAAGGCGCACGACGGGTCGCTCGATCTGGCCTCGATGTACCAGGCCATCGCGTTCGACCACGCTGACGAGATAGCCCTCGTGTTGACGTTGCTCGCCGACCCTGATCGATTGCCAGCGATCATCTCGTGCACGGCTGGAAAGGACCGCACCGGCATCGTTGTTGGCGTGCTGCTCGCCATGCTCAGCGTTCCCGAGGAGACCGTGCTTGCCGACTACGAACTGTCAGCAGCAGGTCTCGCCACGCTGCGCGGCCGCATCATGACCCGCCTCATCGGCGACGGCGTTCCGAACATCCCAGCCGCCGCGTTTGCGCTTGAGCCGGCAGCGCTGGCTCAGGTGCTCGAGGACATCAGGTTGCGCCATGGCACAGTCACCGCCTACCTCATCGCTGCGGGGGCGCCAGTCGACATCGAACAGCGGCTGGGCATCCTTCTCGACGACTCGAGCCCCGAGATCACACGCGGACTGCTCGCCTAGGTGGTGCGACGCCAGCGAGACCGTGACTCCAACCTCCAGCGGTTTCCTCCAAGGCAAGCTGCGCCGCCCGCGCTTCGACGTCGTTACCGTCGACGGCGATGTGGAGGCCTCGATGTCAGACGTCGAGATGACCCGAGAGAGCGGTGAGGGTGTCGATGAACTCCTCGACGATCTGGAGTACGACCCGGTCGGCGGGACGAACCGTGTTGATCGAGCCGACGACTTGTCCGACGAAGTAGGTGGCGAGTTCGTGCGCGCCCGAGCCGGGCGTCGTGGCCGACCGATTGATGCGGTTCAGCGCAGCGCCGACAAGCAGCGGTTGAAGTGGCATCGGTAGCGGCTTCGGTGAGTCTTCGCGTTCCCATTCGTCGGTCCACGGGGTGCGGAGCATTCGCGCAGGCTTGCCCGTGATCGATCTCGAACGAACGGTGTCGCTCGACGTTGCGGCGAGAAACTTTTGTTTGACCACCGGTTCGGTTTCTGCCTCGGCGGTGGTGAGCCAGACTGATCCTGTCCAGATCCCCGCTGCCCCCAGTGCCATCGCGGCGGCCATGTGTCGCCCGGACGCGATGCCGCCCGCGGCGAGCACGGGCACGGGTGAGACGGCGTCGACGACCTCGGGGACGAGCACCATGGTGCCCACTTCGCCTGTGTGCCCCCCCGCTTCGGAGCCTTGGGCGACGATGATGTCGGCCCCGGCTTCGGCATGCTTGACCGCGTGCGCCGTGGTGCCGGCGAGCGCGGCGACCCTGACGTTCGCTGAGCGGGCTCGGTCGATCACGTCGGCGGGAGGCGGGCCGAGTGCCGATGCGATGAGTCTGATCGGGTGTGCGAACGCAATGTCGAGCAGCGGTTCGTAGCCTGCCGGCGATACGTTCATGCTCATGCCTCGCGGGCGCTCACCTTCGGGGAGATCGGGGACGCCGAAACGTCGCAGGATGTCGTCGACGAACGCCTGGTGTTCGGGCGGGAGCAGTTGGCGTAGCTCGCCGCGGTCGAGACCCCCCTCTGCGGCGCCGACGTACTTCTGTGGCAGCAGGAGGTCGACGCCGTAGGGGCGGCCGCCGACTTCGTCGTCGATCCAAGCGAGATCGATCTCGAGTTGTTCAGGGCTGTGCGCAACTGCGCCGAGCACACCGAAGCCGCCGGCACGAGACACTGCGGCCACGACGTCTCGGCAATGGCTGAACGCGAGGATCGGGAACTCGCAACCCAGGAGTTCGGTGATCGGAGTCTTCATGATGATCAGGCCTTCGGGAGAACGATGGTGACGGTGCCTTGGGCGGCGCAGACGCCGTTGCCCTCGTTGGTGATGTCGATGCGGGCGACTCCGCTGCGCTTGGTGAGCGAGATGATCTCAGCCACGGCCACGCACACTCCCGACGACAC
>JAUXQB010000234.1 GCA_030685215.1 Actinomycetota bacterium | reverse complement strand
CGCGTGCAGCGCGCGGTGCATCGGCTCGATCAGGGCGTTGGCGACGTCGAGCGGCTCACGCAGCGCCGTGTGGAACCGCACCTCCCGAACCGCGCCGTCGTCCGTGAGGCCGATGACCGGTGCGCGCCAGCGCAGGTCGTGGTCGCGGTCGTGGAAGCGGTAACCGATGGGCACCGTCGACAGCAGCGCGAATGCGTCGGGGTGCGTGTGCCGGATCTGCTCGGCGACCCACAGGCCGTCGGCCAGCGTCGAGTCGCCCCCGGGTGCCTCGGCGACCAGGCAGTGCAGGAACTGGATTCCCGGCGGCGCTTCACGGTTGGGCAGATCGGTGTGCAGCTGCAGCTCGATGGCAGTGTACGCGACGTTGTTCGGCTGCGGTTTCGCCTCCACGTGCCAGTCGAGGCCGAAGTTCGTCTCGCGCAGGTGGCCGACGCGCCTCGCCAGGGCGAGCAGCGCCTCCTGCGTGCCCGGCGTGCCGCGCACGAACGTGACGCCGTGGGTCCAGACGGAACGTACGAAGCGTCGCAACCCGTCGCTGCCGGCCAGCACGTCGTCGTACGCCACCTCCGGGAGGTGTTGCTGCAGCGACGCATCCCACGGCACCTGATGCGGCACGAGCGGGTCGCTGTTGCCACCCAGGCGATGTGCGTGCAACCAGTCGGCGGGGAAGTGGCTGGCGTGACCGTCGGGCCACTCGACGGCCAACTCGTCGGCCGTGGACGACACCTCGGCGGCGGTGAGATCGAACGGCAGGCAGTACGTGTCGAGCGTGCGTTCCCACGTCTGGGGGTGCCGGCAGGCGGCGCAGGCACAGTTGTCGCGCAGCCACAGGTGGTGGAACTCCGACGGTCGGGAACCGTCGGACCAGGTGACCGTGACCGTGCGGGGACCCGCAGCGACGCTCGCGATCGCAGCAGGCATCAGCGGAACTCGGGGATGGACGGGGTGTCGGCCAGCAGTCGCTTGGTGTACTCCTGCTGCGGGTCGCTCAGCGTGTCGGCGGCGGTGCCGAGCTCGACGATCTTGCCGTCGGCCATCACCGCCACCCGCTGTGCGATCGACCGCACCAGCGGCAAGTTGTGCGTGACGAACAACATCGCCAGTCCCAGGTCGCGCTGCAGGTCGACGAGCAGCTCGATGATGGTGGCCTGCACCAACACGTCGAGCGCGGACGTGACCTCGTCGCAGATGAGCACCTCCGGCTTGCTCACCAGAGCGCGGGCGATGGCGACTCGTTGCCGCTCGCCGCCCGACAGCTGATCTGGGAAGCGACTGCCGTAGCTGGCGTTGAGCGACACGCGCTCGAGCATGCGGTCGACTTCGCGGCCGATGAGGTGCCCGTCGACGCCGGCGATGGCCAGCGGCCGTGCGATGGAATCGGCGACCGAGCGGCGTGGGTGCAGCGAGCTGTACGGGTTCTGGAACACGTACTGGATGCTCAGGCGCTGCTGCACCGGACGGTCGCGCGACGAACGCGCCAGCGCGGAGCCGCCGAGCAGGATGTCGCCGGTCCACTCACGGTGCAGCCCGCCGATCGACCGCGACAGCGTGCTCTTGCCGGACCCCGACTCGCCGACGAGTGCGACGCACTCGCCGCGGGCGATGTCGAACGACACGTCGTGCACCACCTGGTGGCCGGTGTACGACGCATTGACCGCGCGCAGGCTGAGCGCGACGTCGGCCGACGCCTGGTTGCCGGCGGCGGCCGCACCGCGCTGGGCGGTGCGGTCGGGCACCGCGAACGCGTGGAAGCAGCGCACCTCGTGTGCGGTACCGACGGTGGTGACCACAGGGAACGAGTCGTGGCACTCGGCGGTGGCCACCTCGCATCGCAACGCGAACGCGCACCCCGTCGGCCGCTTGCCGGGCGACGGCGCTCGGCCACTGAGGCCGACCAGTTGGCGGTCGCTGCCCATCTCAGGCGCGGCCGCCACCAGGTAGCGCGTGTACGGGTGCGCGGGGTTGGCGAAGATCTCGGCGGTGGCGCCCTGCTCCACAATGCGCCCGGCGTACATCACGCCGACACGATCGGCCAGCGACGCGACCACGGCGAGGTCGTGCGTAACGTAGAGCGCGGCCACCCCGTGCTTGGCGGCGAGCGTGCGCACGGTCTCGAGCACGTGCGCCTGCGTGCTCACGTCGAGTCCGGTGGTCGGCTCGTCGAGCACGATGACGGCGGGACGGGTGGCGAACGCCATCGCGAGGCCGACGCGTTGCTGCTGACCACCCGAGAGCTGGTGCGGATAGCGGCGCAGGAACTCGGGCGTGGACGGCAGCAGCACGTCGCTGAACACCTCCTGCACTCGATCCCGACGTTCGGCCTTGTCGGCGCCGAACCCGTGGGTCTGCAGCACCTCCATCACCTGTGCGCCGATGCGCAACGCAGGGTTGAGCGCAGTGCCCGGGTCCTGCGGCACGTAGCTCACCAGGCGGCCGCGCGCGGTACGCATTGCCCTGCCCTCCAGCTCGAGCAGGTTGCTGCCTTCGATGAGGATGGAGCCGGAGTGGATGGCGACGCCCTTGCGTGCATGGCCGAGCACGGCGAGACCGACCGTGGTCTTGCCCGAGCCGCTCTCGCCGACCAGGCCGAACACCTCGCCGCGGGCGATGTGGAGCGTGATCTCGTCGACGATGTCGTGCCCGTTCTGGGCCACGTCGAGCCGCAGGTCGCGGATGGTGAGTGCCACTGCCTGCTCGCTCATGCGTCGGGCCGCCCGCGGTCGATGCCGGCGACGGTGCGGGCCAGCCCGTCAGTGATGAGGCCGGTGCCGATGGTGAGCAGCGCGATGGCGATGGCCGGCAGCACCGTGCCCCACGGTTGCACCGACAGCGCCACTCGGTTCTCCTGCACCATCAGGCCCCAGTCGGCTGCGTTGCGCTCGGTGGCGAAGCCGAGGAAGCCGAGGCCGGCGATGATGGCGATCGAGTAGGTGAGGCGCAGGTTCGCCTCCACCAGCAGTGGGCCGGTGACGTTGGGCAGCAGTTCGCGAGTGATGATGCGGAACTTCGATTCGCCCAGCGCCTCGGCCGCGCCGATGAAGTCGCGTTCCACCACCGACACGGTGGCGCCACGGGTGATGCGGGCGATGCGCGGGATGGTGGTGAAGCCGACGATGCTGATGATGAGCCACGGCTGCGGCCCCACCGTGGTGAGCGCGACGAGGGCGAGCAGCAGCTGCGGAAACGCGAGCAGGATGTCCATCAGGCGCATCAGCACGTCGTCGAGACGACCGCGGTTGTAGGCGGCGACCAGACCGATCGCGGCGCCGAAGAAGAACCCGATCGCGGTGGCGACCGTGGCGAGGAACAGGATCGATCGGCCACCGTGCAGGAACCGTGACCACACGTCCTGGCCGAAGTAGTCGGTGCCCAGCCAGGTTCCGTCCACGTGGCGCAGGTTGGCGGTGCCGACGAACTCGGCGGGGCCGTAGGGCGCGACGATCGGACCGATGATGGCGACGCCGACCAGCAGCACCACCAGCGCCAGTCCGATGCGCGTGCGCCACAAGCGCATCGCGCTGCGCCACAGGCCCGGCTGCTTGACGACCGGCGGAGTCGCGGTGCCGGGGTCGACCTCGAAGGCGAACTCGGCGCTCACTTCAGCCTCGTGCGCAGTCGAGGCGTGACCAGGATGGTGGCCACGTCGGCGAACAGGTTGCTGATGACGTAGATGGTGGCGATGAACATCGCGATGAACTGCACCACCGGTGCGTTCGCCTCGGGAATTGCGTCGCGCAGGGCGATGCCCACGCCGCGGAAGTTGAACATCGACTCGACGATGACCACACCGCCGGCGAGGTAGGCGATGTTGAGCGCGATGACCTGCAGCGTGGGCCCGAGTGCGTTGGGGAACGCGTGTCGCCACAGCACGGCGCGTTCGGGGAGGCCCTTCAGGCGGGCCATCTCGACGTAGTCGCTCTCCAGCACGTCGATCATGGCCGCGCGCATCGTGCGCGCGACGTGCGGGGTGACGGCGAGCACCAACGTGAGCACCGGCAGCACGATGCCGTCGAGATCGGACCACGGTGACTCACCGGGCCGGATGCGACTGACCGCGGGGACGACGTGCCACACGTTGGTGGCGAGCAACACGGTGAGCAGTGCGCCGACGACGAACTCGGGCATCGCGGCCAGGACGAGCAGCTGGTTCGACATGATGCGGTCGAACCACTTGTCGCGGCGCAGCGCGGTGTAGGCGCCGATGAACAGCGACAACGGGATCGAGATGGCGGAGCACACGGCCATCAGGAACAGCGAGTTCTTCACGCGGTCCGACATCAGCTCCCACACCGGGGTGTCGTTGGAGAACGAGTTGCCGGGGTCGCCGGTGATGAGGCCCCAGAGCCAGTCGAAGTAGCGCTTGACGAGCGGTTCGTCGAGGCCGAGCTCGGCCCGGCGAGCCGCCACGACCTCCGGCAGCGCGCCGCGACCGAGCATGCGCTTCACGGGGTCGCCGAGCACGTTGGTGAGCAGGAACACCGCGATCGAGACGACGAAGAGCGTGCCGATGCCGAGCAGGAGCCGGCGCAGGATGAGCTTGAGGATTCCCATGAGGAACGAGTGGGCCGTGGTGGGCCGGGGGGACCCCCCCG
>JAUXQB010000233.1 GCA_030685215.1 Actinomycetota bacterium | reverse complement strand
CCTCGATCGCCCCAACGCCAACCGCCACCTCGGCTTTGCTGCCGGGGTGCACTACTGCCTGGGCGCGTCGCTGGCGAAGCTGGAGGCGAGCGTGGCGATCACGTCGCTCATCCGTCGCTTCCCGGCGCTCGAGCTGGCCGGCGAACCCAACTGGCGCGATCGACTCACCATCCGCGGCGTCGATCATCTCCCCTTGTCGGTGCGCTGACCAGGCCGTTGTCCAGCGGTTGGTGAGAACCTTCTCATCAACTTCTCATCGTGGGCACACGACGGGCGATGATGCTCACATCGTGTTCACCCGACTCCTGCGCGCGGCGCCTCAGATCGTGCTGTTCGTGGCGGCGGCAGTGCTCGGCCTCGGCGCTGTCGCGGTGGTACGGGCCACCACCGTGAGCACCCCGCCCCCGGTGTCGCCGATCGTGTTGTCGACCACCGTGCCGAACGCGCCCGGCGACACGACGGCGACCTCCACCACCACGCCGACGACGACCCCGCCCACGACCGAGACCGTGGTCACGCCGACCACGCTGACGGTCCCGGCCCTGGTGCCGGCTCCGCCTGCGGTGCAACCGCCGCCCGCGGCGCCACCGCCCGCGCCCGGCCCACCGGGCGACGACGACGATGACGGAGACGGAGACGACGACGACGACGGAGACGACGGCGACGACGGAGACGACGGCGATGACTGAGCCGTCGAGCAGTCGACCGCTGACGCGCCTGCGAAGGGCCCTCACCGGCATCCGCACGCGGGTGGTGCTCGCGTCGATCGCGCTGCTCCTCGCGGCGCTCGCCGCCTCGGTGCTGGCGACGCGTCAGTTGCTGCTGGTGGGAGTGATCGAACAGGCCGACCGCGACACCACCCAGGAAGCCGAGGAGCTGCGAGCACTCGCGGGCGGCAACGACCCTGCGACGGGGTTGCCCTTCGGCAACGACGCGGAGGCCGTGTTCGACACGTTCCTCTCCCGCAACGTCCCGGCCCGCGACGAGGCCTTCTACGCGTTCGTCGACGGGCGGCCGTACCTCACCTCGTTCAACGCGCCGGACTGGGTGTTCGACGATGCCGCCGTCATCGAGCGGTGGAGCAACTCGTCCGCTCCGGTGCGCGGCGCGACCGGCACCGGCAGCACGGAGATCCGGTACCTGGTGGTGCCGGTGGAGAGCGACGACAGGGCCGTGCTGGGCACGTTCGTGATCGCGATCTTCCCCGAAGCGGATCGCGCCGAAGTGTCGAAGATCGTGCGCACCATCCTCGTCATCGCGTTCACCGTGCTCGGGCTGTCGTCGATCGCCGCGTGGTCGCTGGCCGGCCGAGTGCTGCGCCCAGTACGCGCGCTCACCGGTGCGGCGCGGATCACCGATGCGAACGACCTCACCAAGCGCATCCCGGTGGACGGCAACGACGAGCTGGCCGAGCTCGGCACCACGTTCAACGGAATGCTCGACCGGCTCGACGAGTCGTTCCGCTCACAGCGAGCGTTCCTCGACGACGTCGCCCACGAATTGCGCACCCCCATCACCATCGTGCGTGGTCACCTGGAGATGATGGACGACGACCCGGTCGACCAGCAGGCGACGGTGCGGCTGGTCACCGACGAGCTCGATCGCATGGCGCGCTACGTCGACGACCTGCTGGTGGTCGCCAAGGCGGCACAGCCCGACTTCCTCCACCTCGAACTGGTCGACATCGCCGAGCTGATCGACGGCGCGTACCAGCGTGCCCGCGGGCTCGGCGACCGTGATTGGACCCTGGGCGCCGCGCCACCGCCGGCCACCGTGTTGTCCGAGGCCGACGCCGACCGGCTGCTGCAAGCCCTGCTCGCACTCGCCGACAACGCCCGGCAGCACACCGCACCCGGCGGCGTCATCACCCTCGGCGCCGACGCCACCGACGACGAAATTCGCCTGTGGGTGACCGACGACGGTCCAGGCGTTCCCGACGAGGAACGCGAACGGATCTTCCAGCGGTTCTCTCGCGGCGCATCGAGCGAACGTCGACCGGAGGGCGCCGGCCTCGGATTGCCCATCGTCGCCGCCATCGCACGCGCCCACTACGGCCGCGTCGAACTCGAGAGTCACGTGGGGCACGGCGCCACGTTCCGCATCGTGCTGCCGCGCTCCATCCTCCAGGAGGACTCACCATGACACGGATCTTGATCGCCGAGGACGAGGAACGCATCGTGTCGTTCCTGGAGAAGGGCCTGCGCGCCGCGGGCTACACGACGCTCGCGGTGAGCGACGGCATCGACGCGCTGTCGCTCGCTCGCGACGACAGCTTCGACCTGCTGATCCTCGACCTCGGCCTGCCCGGCATCGCCGGACAGGAGGTGCTGCAGCGGATGCGGTCGCGGGGCGAGCAGATGCCGGTGATCATCCTCACGGCACGCGCGGGAGTCGACGACGCGGTGCGTGGGTTCGAAGGTGGCGCCGACGACTACGTGGTCAAGCCGTTCCGCTTCGAGGAGCTGCTCGCACGCGTGCGAGTGCGGCTGCGCGGGGCGCCGGCCGCGGAGTCGGCAGTGCTGCGCGCCGGCGACGTGACGCTCGACCTGCGCACGCGCCGAGCGGCGGTCGGCGAGCGAATGGTCGAGCTCACCGCCCGCGAGTTCGCGCTGCTGGAGAACCTGCTGCGCCATGCCGGACAGGTGCTCAGTCGCGAGCAGCTGCTGAGCCACGTGTGGGGATACGACTTCGACCCTGGGTCGAACGTGGTCGACGTGTACATCCGCTACCTGCGCAAGAAGCTCGGCGCCGACGTGGTGGAGACCGTGCGCGGCATGGGGTACCGCCTCCGAACGGATCGATGAGAGGTCTCTCGCCTCGTTCTCATCTGTTTCTCATCGAACGAGCGCACCGTGGGTGCCATGGCCCACCAGTCCGTGCAGCACGACGATCCGTTGCTGCCCGTCGCCCCCTACCTCACCGGACCGCACGGTGCCGACGTGCTGGTGCCCGCCGTCGAGGCCGCCGGTGGCGAGCTGCTCTCCGCGTCGCCGCGCCAGGTGGTCTACCGCCCCGGCCGCGACCTGGTGGTGATGTTCGCGACCTCCATCTCGTGGCACGGAGCCGCCCCCGTCGAGGAGACGCTGGTCGCCGGCAGCTCGCGGCGGTCGCCGTTGCTCGGCACCGTCACCGTGCAGGCCGACGATCTGCAGGTGCAGGTGTGGCGCTACCCGTTCGACCCTGCACTGCCGGGCCTCGCCGATGCCGTCACGGTGGAACGCGCCGCAGCACTGCTGGCAATGCCCGACGACGGGCTCGAGCTGACCGTCGTCTCGTTCCGCCCCTGCCGACGCGCGGTCGTGCGCGCCCGTCGGCGTGATGCCGACGACCTGTACCTGAAGGCGGTGCCGCCGGCCGAGTACGACGGGCTCGTCGCGCGTCACCGTGCGCTTCAGACCGCCGGGCTGAACGTGCCAGTGATCACGCACCTCGCGCCCGCGTCGAGCGTGGTGGCAACGCGCGCGCTGCCGGGCCGCGACCTGCGCGAGGCGGTCGTCGCCGGAGGCCGTGCACTGCCGTCGGCGCTGGAGATCCTCGAGGTGACCGATCAGTTCAGCCGGGTGACGATCGGCGACGCGGCACCGGTGGTCAGCCTCGCCGCAGCGGCGCCGCGCCATGCAGCGATGCTGCGGCTGGTGCTGCCCGACAGTGCGCCGCTGCTCGACCACCTCCTCGGCGCGATCGTCGACGACGGCCCCGCCCTGCCGCTGCAGACCATCCACGGCGACCTGCACGACGCGCAACTGCGCATCGACGGCCAGGGGCGGATCGTAGGCGTGCTCGACATCGACGGCGCCGGCCCCGGCGACCCCCTCGACGATCCGGCCCGGCTGACCGCTCACCTCTTCGCGTTGTCGGTGCTCGGCAGCGGGAACGCGCCGGCCGGCGGCGACGCGCGACGCTACGCCGCCCGGCTCCGCGCCGACTTCTGCGAACTGGTCACCGACGGCGCCGCCTTCGACCGGCGCGTGGCTGCTGCGCTGATCGGCCTCGCGACGGGGCCGTACCGGTCGCAGACCGAAGGCTGGCAGCGGCCGACACACGAGGTGCTGCGCCTGGCCGAACGCATCGCGGCGCATGCGCCGACCGGCGACCTCCAGGATGAGAAGGATCTCAGCATCGCCTCATCGGCCTCACATGCCGGCTTGGTCCAATGACTGCACACCCGCACGGAGCGCACGGCGCTCACGACGAAAGGAACACTCACATGAGCAACACCCCGAACCGCCCGAAGCGTCCCCATTGGCGCATCGCCACCACCGGTGCTGTGGCCGGTGTCGTCCTCGGTGGATTCGCCTTCGCCGATGCATCCGGCGGACTCCCCGCCCCTGTGGTGCCCGACGTGCAGCTGCAGTCCGCCGGCGTGCTCGGCTCGCCGACGGTGGTCACCACCACGGTGCTCGCACAGCCCGGCGTGAACGCCGTGTCGCTCTCGGTCGATCCCACCACGACCGTGGCACCGACCACGCCCAGCGTCGCACCGCCGGCTCCGATCGCACCGTCGGTGTCGATCGCCAGCCCGGCCTCCATCGGCAGCGTGGCCTCGGTGGCCAGTCCCGCATCGGTCGCCAGTCCGGCGTCGGTGGCGAGCCCGGTCTCGGTGGCCAGCCCGGTCTCGGTGGCCAGCCCGGCCTCCGTGGCCAGCCCGGCGAGCCCGGGATCCGTCGACAGCGTCGACTGATCCGCTCACCACTCATCACGACCGTCGGAGGCACCGCTCACGCGGTGCCTTCGGCGCGTCTGTGGGTCAGTCGTGCGCGAGCAGGTGGATGAGGCTGCTGGTGTCCCAGCGCTTGCCGCCGCGAGCGATGACCTGCGCGTAGAACTGGTCGATCAGCGCGGTCACGGGCAGCCGGGCACCGATGCGGTTCGCTTCGTCGAGCACGATGCCGAGGTCCTTGCGCATCCACTCCACCGCGAAGCCGAAGTCGAACTCGTCGTTCACCATCGTGCGGCCACGGTTCTCGAGCTGCCAGCTCTGCGCGGCGCCGTACTTGACGACCTCGGTGACCTGCTCGGGGTCGAGCCCGGCCTTCACCGCGAAGTTGAGGCCTTCGGCCAGGCCCTGCACGATGCCGGCGATGAGGATCTGGTTGACCATCTTGGTGAGCTGTCCGGCGCCGGCCGCGCCCATCAGGGCACTCGCCTTCGCGTACGCACCCATCACCGGCTTGGCGAGCTCGTAGAACGCCTCGTCGTCGGCGCCGCACATGATGGTGAGCTGGCCAGCCTCGGCACCCGCCTGGCCGCCGGACACCGGGGCATCGATGAACCCGACACCGAACTCCGCTGCCGCCTCGGCGAGCTCCTTGGCCACCTCGGCGGAGTCGGTGGTGTGGTCCACCAGCACCGCGCCGGCGCCCGCGCCGGCCAGTGCTCCGTCGGGTCCGTAGACCACGTCGCGCACGTCGTTGTCGTTGCCGACGCACAGGAACACGAACTCAGCGCCCTCGGCGGCCTCTCGCGGCGTCGGTGCCGCCCGGTTGCCGTAGAGCGCCACCCAGGCCAGCGCCTTCGCCGGCGTGCGGTTGTACACGGTGACCTGGTGGCCGGCACTCGCGAGATGGCGGGCCATCGGTGTGCCCATCACACCGAGGCCGATGAAGGCGACTGAACTCATGCCGACAGTCTTGCCGGTCACGAAGGCACGATCTGCACAGGCGCCGTCAACCCATTGCCAGCATGCACGCGAGCTGGGAGAGCGTGGCCGTGTCGGTGGTGCTCGCCCAGAACGCGGGAGTGCGGTCCATTTCGCTCTGGTACTGCGTGTAACCGGGCTCGAGGCCGTCGGGCGTCTGCACCCAGATCGACAGACCGCTGATCGGCTGGTACACGGGCACGGCGATGTCGGGGCGCCGCACCAACGCCAAGTACGCGGCACCCGACGGCAGATGCTGCACGAACGCGTCGAACCACTGGTCGTAGGTGAGCGGTCCGGACGGATCGAAGCTCGACGGCGCCTCCACCATCAGCGCGACCTGCTCGAGGTCGCCACCCTTGACATCGACGATGACCTCCAGGTCGAGCAGCACGTTGGCGAGGAACATGCCGTCCACGCCGAGCTCCACGGGTTCGGCCGGATGCGCGTCGACGACGCGCGCGACCACCGACACGTCGGCCATCTCGTGGAGCTCCTCGAACGATGCCGCGAACCTGATCCAGTCGAGGTAGTTGACCTGCTGGCGCCAGAACTCGACATCGGACGGCGACGACACCGCGCCGGTGACATCGACGGAGCACGCCACGGGCAGAGTCGTGGTCGTGGTGGTCCCGACCGTCGTGGTCGTCTCCGACGCTGCCGACGTCGTGGACGGGCCGGCGGTGTCAGCGGTGACCCGTGCCGACTCTCCGCACGCAGCGAACGCGAGCAGTACCAGCAGCGACACACCGCGACGACGGACGCGCACACGCGGGTTCCGGGACACGCCGCACCGTACCCCGCCCGATCGGGGAGACTGGTCGGATGATCGATCACCTGGTGCTCGCAACTCCCACGTGCAGGCCACGGCCGCGCGACTGCGGCTCGACTGGGAGGTCGACGTCGAGCCGGGCGGTTCGCACGTGGGGCGCGGCACGCGCAACGAGCTCACCGGACTGGGTGGCGCCACGTACCTGGAGATCGTCGGGCCGGATCCGTCGCAGCCGGAACCCGAGTTCCCGCGTCCCTTCGGAGTCGACGGCCTCACCGACGCGACGCTCGTCGCGTGGTGCGCCCGGCCGACCCGGCCGCTCCCCGAGGTCGTGGCCGCAGTGGCCGCGTTGGGCATCGACCTCGGCAGCGTCGCGGAGATGTCGCGCGCGCGTCCCGATGGCGTGCTGCTCGAGTGGCAGCTCACGTTCCCGATGCTCGGCCCTGATCGCGGCGGTGTGCTGCCGTTCCTGATCGACTGGCAGCAATCGCCCCATCCGTCGGACAGCGTGCCGCACCACGCCACCCTCCACGAGCTGCGGCTGACACATCCGGATCCCGATCTCGTGCGCGCCGTGCTGCGCGAGATCGGTGACGACACCGACATCCGTGTCACCGCCGGATCACCCGGCCTGACGGCCAGGATCCTCACCGCGAGCGGTGAGGTCAGCCTGTGAGGCTCGCCATCAGCTCGTCGACGATGGTGAGCGGCGTGCGCGGGTGCATGAAGACCAGCCGACCCATCGGCTCGCCGCGGAAGGTGGTCGGCGCGACGAAGGCGACCTGATCGCGCAGCAGCGTCGCTGCCCATGTAGCCCACTCGTCGCGGCCCCATCCCTCGCGACGGAACAGCACGACACCGAGCTCGGGCTCCATCACCAGCTCGGTCGTCTCGTTCGCATCGAGCGCGTCGGCCATGTGCTGCGCGAGCACCAGCCCATGACGGATGGCCGCGCGATGCGCCTCCACGCCGTGCAGTGCGAGCGCGAACCAGATGGGCAACCCGCTCGCCCGCCGGGTGAGCTGGTAGCCGAGGTCGCACGGGTTGTACGCGTCGTCGTCGGTGCGCAGCACGTCGATGTACGGGCCGTGCTGCGTGTGCGTCTCGCGGGCAAGCCACGGCCGCTGGTACACGAGCGCGCACGAGCCCGCCGGCGCGAACATCCACTTGTGCGGGTCGACGATGAACGAGTCGGCGCGCTCGATGCCGTCGAAGCGCGGTCGCATCTCGGGCAGCAGCATCGCGGTGA
>JAUXQB010000224.1 GCA_030685215.1 Actinomycetota bacterium | reverse complement strand
GCACCGGCCGGGCGACCGTTGGCCGCGGCGTCGGGGCCGTAGGCGAGGTCGACCGGGATGTCGATCTGGTAGCGACCGCCGACCTGCAGACCGAGGAGCCCTTGCTCCCAGCCCTCGATGACCCCACCGGTACCGAGAGTGACCGGGATGGGTGAGCCGCGGTCGTAGCTGTTGTCGAACTCGACGCCGTCGATGCTGGTGTAACCGAGGTAGTGCACTTCGACGAGATCGCCGGTGGCGGCGCCCGCGCCCGTGCCCTCGGTGATGGTGGTGACCTTCAGCTCGGTGACCTCACCCTCGGGCATCACGATCTCCGGCTTCGGCGGAGCAGTGGTGGTGGGCAGGTTCGGGTCCACCGTGGTGGGCGCCAACGGGTCGAGCGTCGTGGTGGTGGCGGCCGTGGTGTCGTCGTCGCCACCGCTCACCAGGTACAGGCCGCCGACGAGCGCCACGACGGCGGCGATGAGCAGGACGACGCGCAGCGTGAACCGCTTCGTCTTCTGCTTGCGCGCCTCTTTGGCGAGTTCTTCGAGCCGCAGCTGGCGGTTGGCTTTCTGACGTTCACGTTTGGCGGTACCCACGAGGGTTGGAGGCTAGCGGGCAGCGCGCCGCACCCACCCGTCAGCCCGCGCGGCACACCGACGGGCACACACGCCGGCAGATCCGAACGGCAAGGTTCGCTCAACTTTGTGACGCGCCGTGCCGATGTTCGTACGTTGCCGCAGGTCGTGGCGACTCGCCGGAGCCGGCGGAACAGGAAGGGTCGAACCATGAGGCGGACGGAGCATCTCGGTGCGCGAGTCCTCACATCGATCGGCCTGCTGACGACGGTCGGGTACCTCGTCTGGCGCATCGGCTTCTCGCTCCACGACACCGCACTGTGGCTGTCGCTGCCGGCACTCGCGGTCGAGATCGTGGGCTTCCTCGGTGCCGCTGCGCTGGCGTGGGCGCTGTGGCCGACGCCCGACGCCCGACGGGCGGCCGGCGAGCGGCCTCCGCACGCGCCGGAACCGATCGACGTGGTGGTGAGGGTCGATCAGCAGATCGATCACGAAGTCCGCGCCACGATGCTCGCCCTGCGGGGCGTGCGGCGAGTGGAGCGGGTGGTCGTGGTCGACCTGTCCGCACGCCCCGAGATCGCCGCACTGGCCACCGAGTTCGACGCCGGGTACGCATGCTCCGACGCCGAAGATCGCAACGGCTTGCGGGTGGCGCTCGCCGCGGTGCAGACGCCCGAGTTCCTCCTGGTCGACGCCGGCGACATCCCCACCGGCGACATCATCGAACGACTGTCGCTCGAGCTCGACGATGCGCACGTCGCGGTCGTGCAGGGCATGGGCACCACGGTGGCTGCCGACTCCGCCGAGCACGGCCCCAACGGCCGTCACGAACTGATCTTCGAGCGCGCCGCGCTCAACCCTGCACTCGGACGACGAGGCAGCGCTGCCTGGTTGGGGAGTGGTTCGATCGTGCGCGCCGGCGCGTTGCGTGAAGTGGGTGTGAGCACCGACCCGTCGCTGACCGCGCACTGGACCGCGGGCCTCCGCCTCCTGTCGGCAGGTTGGCGCATCGCGGCGCCCGGCGATGTGCCGGTGGTGGCGCATCAGCCGATCCACTCCGACGAAGTGGTCGCCGACGATCGCGTGCGCCGTGCACGGGCAGCGCGCCAGATGGTGTTCGGCGCCGACGGTGTGCTGCGCAGCCCCGGGTTCTCCAGGGCGCAACGACTGGCGATCCTCGCGTGGGCCGTTCGGCCGCTGTCGGGTCTGCGTCGGGTGGTGTTCCTCGTGCTGCTCAGCGCGTCGATCCTCTCCGGATCCGTGCCGTTCCACGCCACCACGATCATGCTCGCGTGTGTCTGGTTGCCGGCGTTCGCCTACACCTCGCTCGGTCTCTCGCTGCTCAGTGGCTGGACGCTGCGTCCCGGTGACCGCGCGCGCTGGTCGCTGCACTCGGTGGGCTCCGCGTGCACCAGCCTGCGCGCCGAGCGCACGGACCGGGCGCGCCGCGCACCGATCGTCACGCTCCCCACCCCGCAGTACGGCGCAGGCCTCGTGATCGCCGTGGTCGCGCTGAGCACCGTGCTCGCGCTGCGCGGCGTCAGCGACCGACTCACGCACACGCTGGGCACGATGCCTCAGTCGGAGCTGATGGTGCTGCTCACCGTGTCGCTCTGGACGCTGGCGCTCTCGCTCGACCTGCTGCGCGTGCTCGCCCGCCGCAACCAGATGCGCCGCACCGCACGCGTGGTGTCGTCGCTCGCCGCGACGCTGGGCGAACGGGCCGTGAGCATCGTCGACCTCACCGCGCTGGGCGCCGGCCTCATCAGCCAGACCGGCGTCGAAGTGAATGAGCGCATGCTGCTCGACTCGGCCATCCCCACTCGCACCGGCGTCACCACGATGCGCGTGTCGTGCGTCGTTCGCAACGTGACCGCGCTCGGCGACGGCGACTTCCGCATCGGTGTCGAGTTCGGCGACCTCGACCCCGCGACCGCCAACGCGCTCGCCGAGTTCTGCACGATCGAACCGACGTGGGAGCAGCTGGGCGTGCTGCCCGAGCGCGCCGTCGCCAGCACGCGGCGGATGATGTACATCGACGAGCCCGAGAGCGAACGACCCGCAGGGCGCATGGCCGTGCGCCTGGTCTCGCTGATGGCGCTGGTCGGCGCGGTCGCCAGCTCCGCACCGACGACCGTGTCGGCCTCGCCGTCGCTCGGTCACCGGGTGACCGGGGTGGTCGTGCAGGCCACGCAGGACGAACTGTTCACCGACGCGTCGACCAGCGACACGACCGTCGACACCGTCGTGGACACGACGCTCGTGACGGAGACGACCGTGTCGGACACGTTCCCGATGCCGACCACGACCGTCGCTCAGTCCGAGGTCGACGAGATGACGGGCGTGCCCGGCGTGATCGTCACCGCCGTGTGCTCGCTCCACGCGGGCGCCGACGGCGAGTGGGGCACCGCCGACGACCTGTGGGACGCACCGGTCTCGGTGGTCACCGACGACACCGGTGGATACGAACTGATCCTGGTGGGCGAAGCCTGCTGGGCGGTCGTGTCGCCGCCCGACGACTTCCTCGACATCACCGATGGTGACGGCCCGGCCTTGCCGCAACCGATCGACGTGAGTGACGCCACCTCCACCAACCCGGCGGTCGTGCTGCAACCCGATCCAGAGGCAGCGGTGCCGCCGGCGCCTCCCGCGGCGACCGCGTCGATCGGCGACACAGTGTGGAGCGACACCGACCGCAACGGTGTACAGGACACCGACGAGACCGGAGTCGCCGGCGTGTCGTTGACCCTGTACGACGAGCTCGGGCGCTACCTCGCCGACACGGTGAGCGACGCCGAGGGCGCATTCCTGTTCGACGAGCTCGCGCCCGGTCACTACAGCATCGGCGCCGCCAACCTTCCGCCGGGCTTCGTGCTCACTGCCACGGGTCGCGGCGGCGGCGCCCTCGTCGACAGCGACGTCGACTCGGTGACCGGTCGATCACGCCTGCTCCCGCTGGAGGCCGGGCAACACGCCGACCAGCTCGACATCGGGCTCGCGCCGCGGGCGACCGCCACCGGCGTGACCCCCACCGCGGAGGTCAGCGAACGAGTGCTGCCCAACCCGGAGACCTCGCAGGTGGCCACCGTCACCGAAACCCGATCCACGTTGTCCCTGCTCGTCCTGGCGTTGGCCGGGCTGCTCGCGCTGAGCATCCTGCTCGGTCTCGCCCGCCCGCGAGCCGGCGCCGCTGGATGAGCCGCGCGGCGACCGATCCCACCCCGTCAGTCGAGCGCGTCGCTGTCGCCGGCCTTCGCGATGAGGTAGCCGATGGCCCGCTCGGCCTTCGGATAGCGGTTCGCGAGCTGCCAGAAGTCGGCACCGTGCCCGTGCACCTCCAGGTGTGCGAGCTCGTGCACGATGACGTAGTCGACCACCCAGTCGGGGAAGCTCGCCAACCGGTTGGAGATGCGGATGTGACCGGTGGTGGGCGTGCAGGAACCCCAGCGGCTCACCATGTCGTCGGCCCATCGGATGTGAGTGGGCCGCGGCAGCCGATAGCGGCGAGCGAGCGTGACGGCTCGGGTCTGCAGGTCGATGCGGTCGGCCGACTGCTTGCGCCGGAAACTGGCGGCCATCTTCTCGGTCCACTGGTCGACCTCGGCGCGGCTCATCCAGCTGGGCACGCTCACCTTCAGCACCCCACCCTGCAACTGCGCACCGACTGTGCGCTTACGACGCGCCGAGCGGAACACCTCCACGACGAACGGATCGGGGGCAGTGACCGGATCGGGGACAGTGACCGCCGCGGGCACGGGAGCCGCCTCGGGCAACCGCTCCGACTGCGAGTGCGGCCCGAAACCGGGCAGTGGCGTGTCGTGCGAGTGGTCGCGCATCGTGACCTACAGCGTGTCGCCGTACGCCTGCGGATCGATCAGGTGCACCGGATCGCCGGCCTCGACCCGCCCGTCGGGGTGCACGAAGAACCAGCACCCGCTGAGGTTGGTGAAGCGCATGTCGTCGTCGTCACCCGCGACTGCACGACGCAGCGTCCGCATCAGGCCGCCGTGCGTGACCACGAGGACTTCGCCGCCGGGGTGCTCCGCGGCGATGCGTCGCAGCGCACCGAGACCACGCTCGGTGACCGCCGGCGGCTGCTCGGCGCTGACCGGGCGCCGGTGCGCCGCGAGGTATCCCGGCCAGCCGGCCTCGATCTCGGCGATGGTGAGCCCCTGCCACTCGCCGAACGCGTTCTCCATCAGTGCGGGGTCGGTCTGCACGGGACCGATGCCCAGCGCTTCCGCGATGATCGCCGCGGTGTAGGCGGCGCGCTGCAGCGTGCTCGCCCAGATGGCGTCGAAGGTGCCCAGGGCCTCGGCTGCAGCGACCGCCTGCAGCATTCCGGCGTCGGTGAGCGGCGGGTCTTCCTGGCCCTGCCAGCGCCCGATGGCGTTCCATTCGCTCTCGCCGTGGCGCAACGTGAGGATGCGAGTGACCGCCGGCGACGCTGTGGAGCGGGGAGCAGGGTCGGCTGCGGGAGGCACTCGGGGCAGGGTAGCTGTCGTCATCTCGATCGTGACCACTACCATGCGCCCATGGCCACTCTCCGTCTGTTCGCTGCGGCCCGCGAAGCCGCGGGCACCGGGCAGGCGCAGTTCCCTGGGGCCACGGTGGGCGACGTGTTGGCCAACGCCAGTGAGACGTTTGGCGAAGGTTTCCAGGCGGTACTCAGTAGCTGCCGAGTGTGGGTGAACGGCGACCAGGCCAGTGCACACACACCGGTGAGTGCCGCAGACGAAGTGGCGGTACTGCCGCCCGTGAGTGGAGGATCCACATGACCACCCCATCCAGCGAGCCCACCGCGCTCGATCCCAGTGAGCTGCCGCTCGCCGACCTGCGCGCGCTCCGCGCGTCGCTGCAGCAGGAGGACGACGCCATCAGCTACGTGCGCCGGCTCGCGCAGGCGAAGCTCGACCTGGTGCGCGCCGAGATGCGGCACCGTGCCGCCGGTGACCAGCAGAACATCACCGGCGAACTGCCTGCCATTCTCGGCACGCACCTCACCGGTGGCCCCGCCCGCCCGCCGCGCCCGGCCGACGACTTCAGCGACCACCCGCTGGCGCGAGCGCTGGAAGACCTCAGCATGGAGGCCGGCAGCACCGACCTGCAGTCGATGACCTCCGCCGAGCTGGGCCACTACGCCGGGCTGCTGCACGAGTTCGAACAGCTGCGCTCCATCGAGCGCAAGGAGCTCTTCGCCCGCATCGACGCGCTGAGCGCCGAGCTGGTGCGCCGCTACCGCGACGGCGAGGCCGACGTCGACGGCCTGCTCGCCGCCGACGACTGATCCGGATCGACATCACCCCACCGAACCGAGGACCTCACATGCCCGACGTGCGCGACGAGTTCGAACACCGGTTGGCCGACGTCGGCGAGTTCATCCGTGCGCAGCGCGAGGTCGCGCGCATGAGCGTGCGCCGGCTGGCCGAGGTCGCCGAGATCAGCAACCCCTACCTGTCACAGATCGAACGTGGCCTGCGCAAGCCGTCGGCCGAGATCCTGCAGCAGATCGCGAAGGCACTGCAGATCAGCGCCGAGACGCTCTACGAGCGCGCGGGGTTCCTCGTGCCCGACGCGAACGCCCGTGGTGTGCGCGAAGCCATCGCCGCCGATCCGCAGCTCACCGTCGAGCAGCAGCAGGCGCTGCTCAACGTGTACGAGAGCTTCGTTGGCCAACACCGGTAGGGCTGCCCCACGCGAGCTGCGGGTGGTGCTGCTCACGGCCTTCGATCCGTGGGCGGTGGGCAATGGTTCGTCCATGCGCGCGCGGCGCTGGTGCGAGGCTCTCGAGTCGTGCGGCTCACTGCAGGTGCGGGTGGTACCGGTGGTCGCCAGCAACTCGGCGTCGCCTTACGTGCGCGTGATCCTGCCCGACGACGACGAGGCGGCCCGCAACGTCGCCCATCTGATGAGCGTTCGCTGGCGAGACTGGATGGTGCGCGCCGCGCCACTGCCGCCGGCCGCCGCGAGTGCGCCGGCGTGGTTGGGGAGCGCACTCGTCGCCGAGCTGCCCTGGAAGCCCGACGTGGTCGTCGCGTTCAAGATGGCCGTGGCGCCGATGGCCGCCGACCTGGCGCAGGAGTGTGGCGTGCCACTGGTGGTGGATCTCGACGACGACGAAGCCGAGTTGGCACGCGCTTGCGGCGACGAGCAGGCCGCCGCGCTCGAGCGGCTGCTGCAGGGAGTCGGTGAACTGGCAGTCACCGTCACGATGGCCTCACCGCTCGACGCGGCGACGGTGGCCCCGAGGGTGCGGGCCGCGGTGCAGGTCGTGCCCAACACCGTTGAGCTGCCTGACCTCCCGGAGGCGGCGGGCATGCGGGGCCGCGCGCTCTACGTCGCCAACTTCGGCTATCGACCGAACCGCGAGGCGGCCCGCTGGCTGCTCGACGCGGTGGTGCCGCACATCGAAGGGCTGCAGCAGCTGACGCTGGTGGGCGCGCTGGGCGACCGTCTCGATGCTGGCGCGCCGGTGGTCGCGCTCGGTCGCGTCGACGACCCCGCCACTCACTATCGCGACGCGTCGGTGGCCCTGTGCCCAGTGCTCACCGGCTCGGGCACCAGCATCAAGGTGATCGAGGCGATGGCGCACGGCCGCGCCGTCGTCACCACGTCGGTCGGCGCGCGCGGCCTGGGCCTCGTGCCGGGCGAGCACGCGGTGGTGGTCGACCACGCCACCGACTTCGCTGCGGCGGTCACCCGACTGTTGGCCGATCCGGACTCGGCCGCCGCGCTCGGCATCCGCGGGCGCGCCGTCGTGGCGGCGCGTTACTCGGCGGCGGAGGGTGTTGCCGCGATGACAGCGGCCGTGGGCGCGGCCGTGGGCGACTTCGGCCGCTGACGCAGCACGAAGTACGCGATCACGCCGCTGAGCACCGACGCCACCAGGATCGCCATCTTCGCGTCGGCGATCTGCACGGGGTCGTCGAAGGCCAGTTCGGCGATGAAGATGGCCACCGTGAACCCGATGCCGGCCGCGTGACCGGCGCCCAGGAACTGGCGAGTGGTGGTGTCGTCGGGGCGGTCGGCGATGCCGGAACGGAACGCGATGCGGGTGGCCAGCAGCACACCCACCGGCTTGCCCACCACCAGACCGGCGAAGATGGCCCACGTGATGGGCGATTCGAACGCGTGTCGCAGGCTGGTGGTGCTCACTTCGATGCCGGCGTTGGCCAGCGCGAACAACGGCACGATGAGGTAGCTGGTCCACGGGTGCAGGTGGTGCTCCAACCACTCGACCGTGCTGATGGAGCCTTTCGCCATCTGCATGGTCTCGCGGGCGTGCTCGATGCTGGTGAGGTCGGCGAGTTCCTCCACGTCGATGAGGTCGGGCTGGTGGCGCGCCACCACCGGGGTGAGCAGGCCCATCACCACCCCGGCGAGCGTGGGGTGCACGCCGGCCTCGTGCAGCGCGAACCACATCACGGCACCCAGCGCGAGGTACACCGGCATCTGGTACAGCTGGGCGCGGCGGGCGACGAGTGTGAGCGCGAGTGACACACCGGCCACTCCCAGCCAGCTGAACGACACGCCGTCGGAGTAGAAGACGGCGATCACCACGATGGCGCCGATGTCGTCGACCACGGCCAACCCGAGCAGGAACGCGCGCAGGCTGGCCGGCACCCCGGTTCCCGCCAACGCCATCACCCCGACGGCGAGCGCGATGTCGGTGGCCATCGGCACACCCCACCCCTTCGGGGCGGTGCCGCCGGCGATGGCCAGGTAGATGCCGGCAGGGATGAGCATGCCGCCCACCGCAGCCGCGATGGGCAACGCGGCGGCCCGGCGCCCGGCCAGGTGACCGCCGGTGACCTCACGCTTGATCTCGAGGCCCACCACCAGGAAGAAGATGGCCATCAGCGCGTCGTTCACCCAGTGGCGCAGGTCGAGCGACAACCCGTGGCCGGCGATCTCGATGGAAGCCTTGCTGCTCCACAGGCTGTCGTACGAGCCGGACCACGGCGAGTTGGCCCACACCAGCGCGGCGACCGACGCACCGACCAGCAGCACACCGCCGGCGGCCTCGGTGTGGAGGAAGTCGCGCAGCGGGGAGAGGGCGCGGACGAGCGGCGATCGCTGTTTCCTCATCGCAGGAGTCTGGCACGAGTCGTGCTGCTCGGTCCCGTCCACCTCGCTCGGAGGCCCGATCAGGGAATGCCGACCGAACAGATAGTGTTTCAACCCGTCGTGCAACGAGTCGCTGTGCTCTCACTCCACACGTCGCCCCTCGCGCAACCGGGCTCGGGCGACAGTGGCGGGATGAACGTGTACGTGCGCGAGCTGGCCTCGGCGCTGTCGCACGCCGGCGTCGAGTGCACCACGTACACCCGGCGTACGCATCCCGACCAGCCCGACGTGGTGCAGGTGGAGCCGGGCCACCGTGTCGTGCACGTGCCGGCCGGCTCGTACGACCTGGCCAAGGAGCAGCTGCCGGAGGTGCTCGCCGACTTCGGCGACCAGGTCATCGACCACCTCAAGAACGAGTCACCGGCCGACGTGGTGCACGCGAACTACTTCCTCAGCGGGCTCGTCGCGCATCGCATCA
>JAUXQB010000217.1 GCA_030685215.1 Actinomycetota bacterium | reverse complement strand
CGCCGCGGCGGCCGCCGCCGACGCCAGCATCGACATCTCCCGCTCGGCCAGCGCAGCCGACATGCCGAGCGCGCTCGAGATGAGCACCGTGAGCGCGAGCTGCAGGTAGAGCAGTCCCGTCGGGTTGTCGACGTCGAGCGTCGCCCAGAACTGGTGACCGCGAGCGGTGCCCTCGGCGGCGATGAAGGCAACGGCAGCGCCGGCGACGGCAACTCCGCGCGTGCCGACCCGCACCGCCGTGACGAACAGCAGCACCATCGGCACGTAGAACATCACGAACCAATCGAAGTGGAAGGTGACGAAGGTCGATACTGCCGCGGCGAGGACCAGCAGCGTCGTCTCCACGGCCCGCGCCCGTCCACCGCCGACCAGTCGCGCCGACCTGAGGCCGATCAGCGATCCGCCCACGACGAGCACGCCCAGCCCGTCACCCACCCACCACTCGACCGCGAAGCGCGACCAGTCGCCGGTGTCGTCGACCAGGTAGTGATGTGTGGTGGCCCCGAGCATGCCGCCGACGAGGGGGCCCGCCCCCACCGCGACGAGGAGGAACAGAGTGAGCTGCCCCAGACGCGAGATGTCGAGGTTCCGTCGAGTCCGCCCCAGCAGCAACGCCCCGACGAGGGGCTGCGTCAAGTTGGCGGCGGTGTACCCGAGTGCCGCTGCGGGTGTGATGTCGTGGTAGAGGTCGAGCGAGAACTCGGCCAGCCCCGCCCCGAGCAACGCAGCGGGCCACAACCGCGGGCGCAGCAGCACCAGGGCGGCCAGCGTGACGCCGGCGGAGGGGAAGAACGAAGCATTGACCCCGTTGGCATCGAACCAAGTGAACGCGAGCCGTGACAGGACCGCGTAGGGCACGCCGACGATGAACACGATCAGCAGCCAACTCGGTCCGCGCGCTCCCTCTCGTGTGCTCAGCACGACCGTCCCTCCGACGCGCGGGGCGCGCGTTCCGTGGGCCCGACGTACCCGATCGGGGAGTGGATCAAACCTGGCTCAGCGGCGCAACTTCCGCTCGAGTTGTGCCTTGTTCATGCCGGACCGTCCCTTGATCCCTCTGCGCCTGGCCTCTTCGTAGAGCTGGCGGTAAGTGCGGCCGCGCGAGCCCGAGTGCGAGCGCAGTCCACCGCGCCGGCTCGGGCTGAGATCGTCGGTGGAGGTCTTCGAGGCGGTCTTCGCCTCGCCGGCCTGCGCTCTCACCTTGTTGACGGTGCGCGCCGCGATCTCCTCGGCGGTGTCCTCCGGTCTGCCCTGGTCGAGCAGCCCTTCCTTGATGTGTTCGTACTGCCGTTCACGCTTGTCGCTCCACGCTCGGGGCATGGCCGGCTCCCTTCGGTTCGTGTCTGGTCTCGTCGTGCGTGGTTGCCGCGCTCATGCCGGCTCGTTCGGCTCCGGAACCGGTCCCGTCTCCTCGTCGACGTAGAGCCCGGGTGGCTGCGCGTCGACGTCGGTGTCGTCGGGACCAGGTTCGTCGCGGCGCGGTGAATCGGTCGTCGGTTCGTTGGGGCCGGGTTCGTCGCCGCCGGGACGGAGCCGGCTCGTGTTCATCTCGTCTGAGGTTTCGCTCATGGGTCTGCGCTACCCCCGATCTCCTGCGGCGATACACGCAGTTTGAAGTTCGCCCTCCGGGGGAATCGTCCGACGTGCATCGGACGATCGACCGGGACCGCGGGCGTCGGCGCGTCGACTACTCGGTCGTCGTGCCACTCCGGGGCGTTGTCACCGCCTCCGTCGCGGTTGCCGCGACCTTGGCGGCGGTCGTGCTGGTCGAGCGGGGTGGTGCGGCCATCTTCCTGCTGTGCCTCGCCCTCGTGGCATGCATCTGCCTCCAACCGCTCGCAGGCGCGATCGCACGGATCGTCGGTCGCGGCGCCGGCATCGCCATCAGTGCGCTGCTCGGCATCGTCGTCACGACCACTGCATTGGGTGGACTCGCGTGGGAGCTCGATCGCCAAGCGTCGTCGATCACCGACGCCGTGGGCGCCGCCGTCGAGGACCTCGACCCCGACAGTACGGCTGCGACGTGGGCGGAACGCATCGACGTGGCCGATCGTGTGGAAGGCGCGCTGGATGGGTTCGCGACGCGGATCGTGATCGGCGCCGACGATCCAATTGCGGCAGCGGGGGTGTTCGGTCGCATCGTGGTCGTCTTCGTGCTGGCCGGTTTCATGCTGGCCGGCGGCGGCTCGCTGCTCACGGCGGGTGTGCACCTCGCCCGTCGGACGGCAACTCGTGCGCGGCTGCACGCCGGCCTGCGCGCCGCGCACGACAGGGCTGGGCCATTCTTCCGGCGAACAGTGATGCTCAGCCTCGTGCACGGTGCGCTCGCGGCGTTGTGGTGCGCGACCACGGATCTGCCGGGCCCGATCAGCCTCGGCGCGTGGGTGGCGGTCGCCTCGATGGTTCCCATCCTCGGAGCTTCCGTCGGCTGGGCGCTCATCGCCGGCATCGCGTCGGCCCGCGGAGAGTCATTGTGGCTGGTCGTGCTCGTCGCTGCGGTCGTCATCACCGCAGATCGCATCGTGCGCCGCCGTTACATCGATCCGCGTCTACGGCCCGGGCCGTTGCTGACGCTCCTCGGCCTTGCTGCAGGGGCGTTTGCAGCCGGCCCTGCCGGTGCGCTGGTCGGCCTGTACGCGGTGGCTGCCTTCTCCGCGTTCGTCGCTGCGCAGGACGCGTCCTCGGGCGATGTGGTGGTGCAACTGGTCGAGGGCCAGCCGGAGGCCTGGGGTCAGGATGGGGGATCGCCGGAGGACTGCCCTGTGGTCGCGGTGGCGGACGGCGGAGAACGGCTGCTCCGGCTGCGGTTGAGCAACAGGTCCGCGGTGGTCGCGGCGGTGTTGGTCGCCGGAGCGTGGGCCTCGTTCCGGCTCGGCCAGCAGATCGCGCCCCTCATCATCTGGATCGCGGTCGCGACGTTGATCACCTTCGGCCTGGACCGGCCGATCGCCGCGCTCTGCGTCCGGACGAAGGCGCCGCGTTGGGCCGCGGTAGCGGCGGTGCTGAGTGCGTCGGCCGTCGCGTTGGGGGTGCTCGCGGTCTTCGCGGGTCCGTCCGTGGCCGACAGCGCCGGCTCCATCGTCGGTGATGCTCCCGAGACGGTCGAGTCGTTGGAGTCACTCCCTCTCGTCGGCGAC
The DNA here is from genome assembly GCA_030685215.1 of Actinomycetota bacterium. Taxonomy (GTDB): domain Bacteria; phylum Actinomycetota; class Acidimicrobiia; order Acidimicrobiales; family Ilumatobacteraceae; genus UBA668. Next base: position 12,440 of record JAUXQB010000217.1, on the reverse strand, counting down.
GTGCTGCGCGAACGTGACGCGTCGGCCGAGGTGGAGCAGTGGTTGACGGACCTACCAGATCGCGTCGGCGATTCGGCTGCGGTCGGCCGGGTCGCGAAGGCAGCCGGTGACGGACTGCTCGGTGCTGGACTGATCATCTCCCTGGTCGTCGCGGCGTTGCTCGACGGGCCGCGGCTCGTGCGAGCGCTCGACCGTCGGGTGCCCGTCTCACGGCGGCGTGAGGTGCGTCACCTCGGGAGCGCCACGTACCGCACGATCTCCCGCGTCGCTGCCGCGGCCGCACTCGTCGCGACGCTCAACGGGACGGTGGTGATGACGCTCGCACTGGTGCTCGGCATTCCACTGGCGGTCGTGCTCGGGGTCTGGGCGGCCGGATGGAACTTCGTGCCACAGGTGGGTGGGTTCATCGGTGCACTCCCGCTCGTTGCGCTGGGCTTCGGCCAGAGCCCGGCCATCGGATCGATCGCGCTCGTCACCTTCGTCGGCTACCAGACGTTCGAGAACCACGTCATCCAGCCGATCGTCGGGAGCCGAGCGGTCGACTTGCCGCCGCTGGTGATGATGATCGGCGTGCTGATCGGTGGGGCACTCGCCGGATTCGTCGGCGCGCTCATGGCCGGCCCCACCCTCGGTGTCGCCAAGGCCGCGCTCGACGAACTCCGCCCCGAAGCCGTGACCCGCATCGACCCACCCAGCACCTGAGCCGACGCGAGTCTGCGACTTCGTTCGCCTCAGAGGTTCGGCGTCATCCGTTGGGCGCTGCGTGCCGCGTCGGCGATGGTGGCGGTGCCGGGGCACATGGCCAGGTCGGTGGTCATCACCTGTTGAACGGTGGAAGCCATGGGGTTCTCCTCTGGTAGGGGTGGGTGGTGTCGCTCCTGTTGTGCGATGGGTCGGCTCGCGGAACGATCCGTTCCGTCCGGCAGCGGCCCACACGACTCGTACCCGAGGGGTGCCGGCGCCATACCCACCTCGAGCGACGGAGCCGCCGGACTTCGGCGGCGAGCTGCCGTCGCGCATGGACGCTGTGGGCACGTCCCGCCAGCGATCGCTGCGGCCCGGCTGGTCGCCCGGCGCGGTGGATGCGCGCGTCAGGCGTCGCGCGTCGCTCCGTCGATCAGCTCGAACCAGATGGACTTGCCGTCGCCGGCTGGCCTCCACCCCCAGCGGCTGGAGAGGTTCTCCACCATCCGCAGACCGTGCCCTCCCAGCGCGGCTACCGACGTTTCGGACAGGCGCGGTGGCCGTGCCGACGAGTCCGACACGTCGACGCGCAACCACAGCGGGTTGCGTGAGAACCGGGCCTCCAACCCGCAGCCACCGGGCGCATGGAGCAGCGCATTGGTCACCAGTTCGCTGGTGAGGAGGACCGCGTCGCGGATCATCGCGATCGGCGCGTCGTCGCCCAACAACTGCTGCACGGCCTCGCGGGCTTTCGCCGGCGTGGCCCGTTGATGCGGCTCTTCGAATGACAGCTTCACGAACTCAGACATGGTCCTCCGATCGTCGGTCACGACCAGGGTCCGGGGTCTGGCTCGTCGATACCCGTTCGCCCCGCCGGTGAGACACGGCAGGCTGGTCACCCACGACGCGCACATCACCGAGTCGGAGTTCCGCGCTGTCCGCTCGTCCAGGTTTGTGTCGCTCGAGTGTTGGGTACGTGAACCCGGTGCCGGCACCTGATCCCCCGCCCGCTCGGGTGCCGGCACTCCTCGGTCGCCGACGTCCCGTCATGTCGTGGATGGGCTGATCGACGTTGGCCACTGATACCCGTTCGGGGCATCGGCGATGCATGACCCGCCCGCCGACACGCCACAGGGCACGCCTTCGCACGGCGGTGAAGACTCGTCGCGCCGCCCGGTCGAGGCACTCGTGCGCTGCGTTAGATTCGCGCTCCGTGGAGCGAGCCCAGGCGCGTCGGTGGTCGGGCGGCATCGTCGTGCTCGTCGGCGTCTGCGTGCTGGGCGGAGTAGCGACCGTGCTGTCGGTGCAGCGCGCGCTCGAAGCGGAACGAGTGGCCGACGAACGTGCCGCGTCGCTCGTGGCGGCGCGGCTGTCGGCGGGGCTCTCCGCGTCATTGTTCGCGCTCAGCGGCGCCGACGCGATGGCGGTCGATGGCAGCGTCACGGAGGACGAGTTCGCCGCGTTCGTCGCCGATGTGCTGCCCGGGTCGGACTACTCGGCGCTCGCGTTCGCGGAGGCGGTGCCCGAGGGCGAGCGAGCGTCGTGGGAGGCAGAGGCCGGTGTGCAGATGGTCGACACCGATGGTGAGGGTGGCTTCGTGCCGGCCGCCGCACGCGAACGGCATGTGGTGGTGCGGTACGCGCTGCCCGACAGCGAGCTGATCCGAGGCGTGGTCGGGTTCGACCTGCTCAGCGACCCCGTGCGAGCTCGCGGCGTGGACGAGGCCGCGACGAACCCCGGGGGAGTGCTGGTGGGACCGATTCGGTTGGCAACCGGCGCGCGGCCAGGTCTGTTCGCTGTGAACGCAGTGCACGGGCCCGGTGGGGAGGTGGTGGCGTACGTTGCGAGCGGCATCAGTTTCGACGGCGGGCTGTTGGAGCGCGTGAGCCCGTTGCCGGACCTCGAACCGGTGGGGATCCGCATGGACGGGGAGCTGCTGATCCCGGGAGATGCATCGGGCTCCGTCGCCACATTCGAGCTCGCCGGACGCTCCTTCGAGGTGCGGGCCAGCGACACCCACGGCGTCAGCTGGTCGGCGCCGATCCTGCTCGCGTGCGCGACGGCGCTGATCTGCGTCGCCGCGGCCCTGGCCGGGCGGCGCGACCGTCACGAGCACCGCCGGCAGCAGTGGCTGCTCTCCCGGAACCTCCACCTCGCCGACCTGGCCGAACTGTTGGTCTCTGCCACGTCGTCGGCCGACGTGCTGCGCGCCGCCGCCAACACCGCTGGTCGGGCGCTCGATGCGCAGCACACCACCATCGGCCGCCGGCGCTGGGAGGACCCGTCCACACTCGAGATCATCCACGACGACGGCTTCCCCGACGACCTGTCCCAGACCTACTCCGTGCGACCGGTGGCATCGGAGCTGCCGCTCGCCGAGTGTGCGCGCGAGAGCCGGAGCGTGTTCGTCCCCGACGCCGAGCAGTTCGCAACGCGTTACCCGGAGGTGGCCGGCGATCTGAACCGCGCCGGACTCGAAGCAGTGCTGTGCGTGCCGATGAGCCTCGGCAACGATGCCTCCGTGGGCGCGATCGGGTTCACGTGGTCGCAACGAGTGCCCTCTCGCCGGCGAGACGATCTCGAGGCCGCAGCGCAGCTCGTCGCGCAGATGGTCGCGCGGGCCTACGAGCGGGCCGTGGTGCGCGAGGTGGTGCAACGTCGGGTGGAGATCCTCGGGGAGTTCACGGCAGCCATCGCAGCAGCGCGCTCCGTCGGCGAGATCCACTCTGCCGTCCGCCAACTGCTCCCCGAGATCCTCGACGTCGAGGCCGCCTCGCTCGAGCCCATGGGGGACGGGTCGACCTCCGCGACGCGCGTGCACCCGCTGCCGTCGTTGCACGACGAGCAGCTCACTCTGGCGACGAGGCCGGGAGTGGCCTGGACTCCCACTGCCGCCGCGCTCACTCGCGCCATCGTGGAGATCCTCGACGGTGCGATGACACGTGCCCGGCTGTACGAACACGAGCACTCCGTGCTCCAGCAACTGCAGGTCTCGCTGCTCACCCCAGCCCCTCTCGTCGCCGGCTTCGAGGTTGCGGTCGCCTACCGATCCGCGATCGAAGCGGTGGGAATCGGCGGCGACTGGTACTCGGTGGTCGACCGCGACGACGCGCTCTTCGCGGTGATCGGCGACATCGCCGGCCACGGCCCGGGTGCGGTGGCCCTGATGGCTCAGGTGAAGACGATCATCCGCCATCTGCTCACCGAAGACATCCCGCTCGTCGTGGCACTCGAGCACGCGAGTCAGCACCTGATGCAACGGAACGCGTACGCGTCGGCGCTCATCGTCCGCATCGACAAACGCGACTCGACGCTCACGTACGCGAACGCAGGTCACCTCTACGCACTCGTCGACGACGGCTCCACCGTGTCGACGCTCGACCGCACGCACCGCCCCCTCTTGGGGCTGCCGAGTCAGTCGGCGGATCCGTCGACCACGTCGTTCCCCGTCGGGGCGAGGCTGCTGCTCTACACCGACGGCCTCGTGGAGGATCGGGGGACGCCGATCGACGACAGCATGGCAGTGCTCGCCGCACGATTCGCGGCTGCTCGGCTGCCGCCGGATGATCTGGTGGAGCACCTGCTGAGCGAGCGCGATCTCGCTCGCACCGCGCGGGCGGTCGACGACGACATCGCGATCGTGGCGATCCGGCGCACCGGTCCGACCGAGTGTGAATGACTGGTGGTGACGCGTCGCTCAGGGTTGCTCTCGCGCACCGCGTCGCGTCGATCCGCGTAGGAACCGCAGCAGCCGTCGTTCATCCACGGTGAGACCGGTCGGCCGCGCAGCCGGCGCCCGATTCCACTGTCGCGACAGCGAGCCGTCGAGGTACGCCGCCGCGATCTCGGGGTGCACGTAGCTCTGGCGGCACACGGCGCGAGTGTTCCCGAGCTCGTCGGCCACGGCGTCGATCACCGCGTTGAGCGTGCTGCGTGAGGCCGCGCCGCGGTCGCCGGCGGCGGAGAGCAGGCGTCCTGCGGTCACCGACGCATTCCACGTGCGAAAGGTCTTCGCGGTGGCGCCCGGCCAGCAATGAGCGGTGAGGTAGGCGTTCACGTCCTGCGACGTGAGCGGTCGCACTGCACCGTCGACGTCCCGGTACTGGAACAACATCTGCCCGGGCAGCTCTTGGCAGCGTCGCACCAGCCGCGCGAGCACGGGATTCGACACCTCGATGTCGAGCCGGCGATGCGACTTCCCCACGAAGCCGAAGCGCACCCGGTCGCCGCGGATGGCCGCGTGCCGGTCGCGCAGCGTCGTCAGCCCGAACGAGCGGTTCTCCTTCGCGTAGTACTCGTTGCCGACACGGACCGACGTGATGTCGAGCAGCCGCATCACCGCCGCGACGACCTGATCGTGGCCGAGCGCCCGACTGCCGTGGAGGTCGCGCTGCACTCGCCGGCGCAGCGTGCCGAGCGACGCTCCGAAGTGCTGGAGCTGGCCGAACTTCTGGGCTGCGGTGCCCGCCGAGAACGCGGCGTGGTAGCGGTACTGCTTGCGGCCGCGCGCGTCGCGGCCCGTGGCCTGCAGGTGGCTCGTCGGGTCCGCCGCGATCCACACATCGGTCCACGCGGGCGGCACCGCGAGGCGACGGATCCGTTCCATGTCGGCAGCGGACGGCGGGCGTCCGGTGCGGTCGTCGACGTATCGGAAGCGCGACGTTCCGGTGCGCCTGATGCCCGGCTCCTCGTCGCTGCCGTGGCGCAGATCATCGTCGGTGAGCGTGCGCTCGTCGGCGGCGGCCACCGGTGCTCAGGTCATCTCGGTTCGCGCGTTCTTGGCGCGTGCCGCACCGATCGCGGTGGTCACGTGCTTCTGCTCCTCCGGCGGCGGCAGCACCGCGTCCATGCCGAGCGACTGCAGCCACAGCTCCCTCGTCCAGCCGGTCGAGTGGTAGAGGTGTTCGTCCTCCTCGTCCTCCACCTGTTCGCACGCCTCGCGGAGCACCTTCGCGGTGGCCTTGTCCGCCTTCTCGGCGGCCATCTCCATCAGCTCCCAGTTGAGGTGATCCTTGGTCTCCGCGTGCACGACGCACTCACCGGCCACCAGCTCGGCCGCCTCGGGCGGACCCGACGCGAGCGCCATGTCCATCGCGGCCACCAACGATTCGCCGATGTGGCGCACCACTCGCCGCCCGGGTGTCTCCCGCTCCTGGTCGATCCCGAGCTGCGACAGCACGTCGCTCATGATCTGCTCGTGTCGGGTCGTCTGCTCGAGGTACTCCTCCCACTCCGTTCGAAGATCGTCGTTGATCACGCACTTCAGCGCGGTGCGGTACACCTGTACTCCGCCTCGCTCGGTCTCGAGGCCCTGCAGCAACAGTTCATGCAGCTGTTCCGTCTTCATGGTCGTGTCCTTTCTCGGTTCTCTCTGTGTGAAGGGTCGGTGGTCGTGAAGTGCCCGGAGTACCGCACTGCCAAACGCGATCGACCGTGAGCGATGGCAGTTGGTCGTCGCTCATCGCATCGATGAGGTCGCGCAGCGCTTGTCGCTTGGGCGAGATCGCACACCTGCTCGGGCGTCCCTGCGAAGCGGTACTCGCGCGCCGACACCGAGTCGCCGATCGCCGTCGCGACGTACACGGTGCCCGGTGGAGTGCCATCGACGGCTTCGTCGCCGGCCACTCCCGTGGACGCAACCGCCACGCCGGTGTCGAGCAGACGCGCCACGCCGATGGCCATCTCACACGCGCATTCGTTCGACATCACCGACGCCACGGTGACGCCCAGCACCCTGCGCTTGACAACCTCCTGATATGCGACGACCCCGCCGCGCAGGAAGGTCGCCGCGTGCTCCACGCACGCGAGCACCTCGGCGATGCGCCCCGCCGTGCACGACTCTGCCGTCGCGATCGTGCGCCCGTGCAGCAGCTCGGCGACGCGTCGGTTCAAATCAACTTTCGGGAGGTTTGAGGCATCGATCGTGGGGTACTCCTGCTCCATCCGCCTGCTCGTGCTCACGCGGGTCAGGGCGAAAGGCATCCACAAACATCCCACCGATACATGGAGGGCTTCTTCCGATGAGATATGGCGCACCTAGATGGCACAACGTGGCCGCCGCAATGTCGGCCGGCGAACGTCTCCGCCTCACCGACGGGGACCAGCCATGAGCGACGAACCCCAGACTCCACGCGCGACCGAGGAGGGTCTCCGCCCACCTGACTCGCAGAAGTCGCCGACGATGCGCGAGGCCGACACTGCCAACGGTGAGCGGTCGGACGACACGGAGGTACCCGATGCTGCCGACACCGTCGGTTCTGGCTGACCTCGCGGTGATCAGTTGTTCGGGGCGTGCCAGGCGCCGTCGGCGCCGACGATGCGTACGTCGTACTCGTCGTCGCTGTCGCTGATCGCACGTGCCAGCGTGCTCGCGGCGGCTTCGTCGTGCAGGAACGCCGCGACGACGGCCACCGTGCGGCCGGGGGCGTGGGGCTGCGACACCGCTCGTTCGGAGGCATGGCGCGCGCCACCGCCCGACACAGCTCCGAGTGCGAGGCCGACCGCGGCACCGAAGAAGGCGAGGACGAACGCCGCAGTGGTGGTGGAGACGACCGAACCGACCACGAAGCCCACCGCTGCACCGAGGGCGGCGCCGAGTGCAGCGGCGACACCGACCCGCCGATGCGGAAGGTCGAACACTCCATCGGCGTCTTCGTGCCGGTCGGGCACCACGGTCGGCTCGACCGGACGGACCATCACGGCCGCGACCCTGGCGCCGGTGAGGTGCTGGTGCATCGTGGCGGCGACCCCCGCCGCGGCGTCCTCGCCGACGACGTGCGCAACGACGGTGTGGCTGGTCAGGGTCAACTCGGCGTCGCTGCCGGCATCCCACACCTCGGTCTCGTGGCCCGGGAAGCTGGCGTGTGCGTAGTCCAACAGGGTGGTGTTCATGACCGACATCTACCCGGTCGCAGTCCACCGGAAACGCAGGGGCCCGAGAACCGTCGTCGGGAGTTTTCTGACCGACCATGCGGGGTAGGTGAGTGACACACCCCATGCAGACGCGTGGCGACAACAGAAGGAGCAGCACCATGACCCCCATCGAGCCGACACCAACGGACCCACCTCCCACCAAGCCTCTGCCGGATCTCCCCGACGAGCCGATCCCGATGCCGATGCCGGGCGACCCGCCCACCCCGCGGCCCGGCGATCCCATGCCGCCGCCGAGCTGATCGATCGCGCGTCGGCCGCCCACCGCGCAAGAGCCCCGCACCGAGGTGCGGGGCTCTTGTCGTCGCGTGAACCGCGGTGTCGCGTCAAGTGAAGACGCTGACGCCACCGGGGCCGACCAGCAACCCGACGATGATCAGCACCGCGCCCCAGGCTGCCTGTCCCTGCACGAGGGCGACGATGCCGCTGATGACGAGTGCGACTGCGATGATCCAGAGAAACAGTTCCATGTTCTCACCTCCTCCGACGCTCGGTCCCCGCACGTGATGACTGGTTGGTGCCCGGTGGCGGGTGAGTTCAAACCGCACCGCGTCCACCGACCGGACCGAGGTTTCGTCCGGGGCCTCGATCGGGTACTCCTGCGCATGACACTCGAAGACCGACCCTCGTCCACACCCACCGATCAGCCGTCCGACAACACGACCCTGGTGGAGGTGGTCGACGGCTACAAGGCTGCCGGCTTCGTCACCGATTTCTGGGCCGAGGAAGGCGCCACGGTCCGGTGTGGGGAGTGCCAGTCGGTGCTGCCCGCCTCGAAGCTGGCGATGCACAGCATGCGTCGGCTCGAAGGCGCATCGGACCCGGCCGACATGGCCACTGTGGTCGCCACCTCGTGCCCGGTGTGCGGTGCCGAGGGCACGATGGTGCTCGGGTACGGCCCGGCATCGTCCGATGTCGACGCTGGGGTGTTCTCGGCGCTGGCCGATCGTCGCGACGACGACACGCTGCCGCCCGACTCGCCCCCGAACGAGGCGCCGACTCCGTCCTGACCGCGCCCGGCCCGTCCGGGCGCGACCGTCAGGGCACGACGCTCAGGACACGACCTTCAGGGCACGACCAGGACGGCGCGCTCGGCGTCGCGGAGCACGCCGTCGGCAACCGGTCGCGAGAACAGACGAGAGAACCAGCCGGCGTGCGACGACCCGACGACGATCACGTCGACCTGATGGTCCTCGGCGGCCTGCAGGATCGCCGGTGCCGGGTCGCCGGTGTCGCCGATGGCCGTTGCCGACGGGATGTGCGCCGCGTTGGCGACGCTGCTCGCGACGTCTTCCGCCTCGTCGAGTGGGTTGCGCCGCTGCGCACCGGGTTCGCCGGTGACGGCACCGGAGCTGATGATCAGCGGGTACGGCATCGCCATCCCCGCGGAGGGGATGGTCGCCGGGTACGCGACACCCCAGCGCATCGCCTCGTCGCTGCCCCACCACATCGGCGCGGTGTCGAGCACGGTGATCACGAAGTAGTCGGCCTCGTCGCCGAACAGGGTTCTGGCAGCGCTCGCCGCACGCAGCGAGTGCTCGGTGTCATCGACGGCTATCAGTACTTTTGTCATGCACGGGAATTCCCTCATCCACCCGTCGCCATACATGCCCGAGCGGCACCGAACGGGGCAGGAACGGTGTGTCGGTGTGGTGCTCGCGGGGTACGTTTCCGCTGTGGATCAACCGCACGTCGTCCGCTGGGGTACCCAGTCGTCGCTCGCGATCGACAACTTCCCCATCTCGGGTGAGCCGATGCCGATCGCCATCGTTCGTGCCATCGCAATGGTGAAGTCGGAGGCCGCCAGGGTCAACCGGGGCGCAGGTGTCATCGAACCGGACATCGCCGATGGCATCGTCGCGGCGTGCGAGGAGATCATCGACGGGCTGATGGACGATCAGTTCCCGGTCGACGTCTTCCAGACCGGGTCCGGCACCAGCACGAACATGAACGTCAACGAAGTCGTTGCACACCGCGCGTCGGAGCTCATCGGCAGGCCGGTGCATCCGAACGACCACGTCAATGCGTCGCAGTCGTCGAACGACGTGGTGCCCACGGCCGTCCGCCTGGCCGTCGGACTGGGTCTCGTGCGCGACGTCGTTCCTGCGCTGCGCGGACTGCAGGAGGGCCTGCTCTCGCTCGCCGCTGATCACGCATCGACGGTGAAGCTGGGGCGCACGCACCTGATGGACGCGGCGCCCATCACCTTCGGCCAGGAAGCGGGCGGTTGGGCTCGCATGGTCGAGCTCGGCATCGATCGACTCGCGGCAGTGATGGTGAGGGTGCGCGAGCTCCCGCTCGGTGGCACCGCAGTGGGCACGGGCCTCAACGCGCCCGAGACGTTCGGGGCGGAGGTCGCCGCCGCGCTCGCGAGTCGCACCGGCATCGAGTGGGTGGAGGCCACCAACCACTTCGAAGCGCAGTCCAGTCACGATGCGCTGGTCGAGGCGAGTGCGGGCTGCCGGTCGGTGGCGCTGTCGCTGCACAAGATCGCCGGCGACCTGAGACTGCTCGGTTCGGGCCCCAGGGGCGGGCTCGGCGAGTTGGAGCTGCCGGCGCTGCAGGCCGGCAGCTCGATCATGCCTGGCAAGGTGAACCCGGTCATCCCGGAGGTGGTGCAGCAGGTGGCCGCCCAGCTCGTCGGCAACGATGCGGCGGTCGCGTTCGCCATCAGCGCATCGACGCTGCAGCTGAGCACTGCGATTCCGGTCATCGGACGCAACGTGATGTCGTCCGTCACGCTGCTCGCGTCGGCCGCCCGGGTGCTCGACGAGAAGTGCATCAGGGGAGTGGTGGTCGACGCGCAGCGGATGGTTGCGCTCGCTGAGCGTTCGGCCTCGATCTCGATGATCCTCGTGCCGCGCATCGGCTACGACGCCGCCACGCGAGTGGCGAAGGCCATGCTGCAGCGCGATCTGTCGTTGAGTGATGCGCTCGTTGCGGAAGGTTTTGGCGCCGACGTGCAGGTCGATCTGTTGGCACTCACCCGACCCGGCGAGCCGAGCAGCGACTGAGCGCCGGCGTCGCCGTCACCACTGGAGTTCGAACCACACGATCTTGCCGCTCGGTGTGGGCGTGCAGCCCCAGGCCGAGGCGATGTCGTCGAGCAGCCGCATGCCGCGGCCGGACAGCGCCTCGGCCGAGGGGCGCTTCGGGAGCGTGGGCAGGTGACTCGACTCGTCCGACACGTCGACTCGGAGCCGGCGTTCGTGCGGCCAGTAGTGCGCCGCCACGCAGCAGTCGCCCGGCGTGTGCCGAATCGCGTTGCTGACCAGTTCGCTGGTGAGCAGCAGCGCGTCGCGAACGGGCTCGATGGGGGCATCGCGCAGCACACCCTGCACCGCGCGCCGGGCGATCCGGTCTGCGTGGATGTCGCGTCGCAGCACGGTGGTGCCGCAGAGCGTGGGGGCGAGCATGCGATGCCTTTCGGGTGGGATCGAGGTGGACGGGCGGACGGCTCGGATGTCAGGCCTTGCGCTGACGCCGGCTTTTGGCGGCCACCGAGCGTGCAGCGCCCAGCTCGGTGGTGGACCCCGCGTTCGCCATGCCGCCCGCCCAGTCGGCGAGGTGCGAGCGAACGAACCAGTGGAAGCGCTCCAGTTGACGGGTCTGCCCGACGAGGAGGTCCTGCGAGATGAGGTCGATCTCTCCGACGAGGTCGACCGCGTCGCGATGGCCGGTGACGACACCGACGAAGACCATGTCGAGCGCTCCCAGGTGGGCCAGTGAGTCGGCCCTGTCGAGGGAGTAGTCGTTCCACTCGCGTACGTCGTCGCTGCGCCGCGGCAGTGTGCTCGGCACGCCCCCGAGCGTGGCGATGCGCTCGGCGAGCTCGTCGATCATCGCGGTGGCCGCGTGGTACTGCGGGTCGAGCATCTCGTGCACTGCGATGAAGTGGGGGCCGACCACGTTCCAGTGGATGTGCTTCAGCGTCTGTGACAGGTCCGACAACGCGACCAGGCGCTCCTGCAGGCAGTCGGCGACGCGGGCGCCCTGCTCGATCGAGAGGCCGGGGACCGTGAACGAGGCCTGGCGGTCCGAGGTGACCGGTCGGTCGGCGGTGGTGATGGTGGGTCGCTCGGCGTGCATGGCGGTGGCTCCTGTGTGTCGTGGTGTCGGTGACTCGTGCAGCAGATCGAGTGTCTGCACAGGGATACCCCCTGTGCCGAGCGCTCAACCATCCGCGACCGCCCGGCGTTGTGTCGCCCGGGCGCGACACCGGCCGCGACGCCGACCCGGGCACGGGTGCAGCGTCGCGGCCGGTGGGCTGCCGGCGGACCAGCGATCAGTCGCGGTTGACGGTGTCCTTCACCTTGTCGACGGCGTCGGCGAGGTGGTCCTTGACGTTGTCGAGGCCCTCCTTCACCTTGCCCGCCCGCTCGTCGTTGCGGCCTTCCCGCTCCAGCTTCTCGTTGTCGGTGAGGGCACCGGCTGCCTGCTTGACCTTGCCCTTGGCCTGGTCGAGGTTCTTGTCCATGATGTCTCCTTGTTGTCTCTCGGGTTGTCTCTCGGGGTTGTGAGATGTGTGGGTGTCGCGGGTCACTCCGCGTTCGTGATGCGGTGCGGCACGATGGCGTCGAGGTCGATCTGTGTGGTGTCGTCGCCGGCGACCTTGCCCTTGGTGCCGAGGCTCTCGCCGTCTCCGGAGAAGGCGGCACGCAGCATCGCGACGGCACGGCCGACTCGGCCGCCGGGGCCGTCCCAGTACTCGCCGTCGGTCACGTCGAAGTGCACCACGGCCAGATCGGGGTCGTCAGGTCCGTCGAACCAGGCGCGTGCAGCGGGACTCCACAGCCTGGTGATCTCGTCGGCGTCGGTCACCACGA
>JAUXQB010000084.1 GCA_030685215.1 Actinomycetota bacterium | reverse complement strand
CCTTTCCGCGAAGCCCGATGGTCACCGCGCAATCGGCGTGGGAGCTGCACGAGGCCACCGGTGGCAACTTCCGCCTCGGCCTGGGCACGCAGGTGCGGACGCACGTCGTGCGCCGCTACGGCGTGGAGTTCGACCCGCCCGGCCCACGAATCCGCGACTACGTGGAAGCGGTCAAGGCCTGCTTCGCCGGCTTCCGTGGCGAGCCGTTGGATCACCACGGTCCGTACTACGAGCTCACCTGGTTGAACCGGCAGTGGAGCCCTGGGCCGATCGCGTTCGACGATCCGAAGGTGGACGTCGCGGCGGTGAACCCTTGGATGTTGCGCATGGCCGGCGAGGTGGCCGACGGCGTGCACGTGCACCCGATCGGCGAGCCTGGCTACCTGGCCCGGCACGTGGTGCCCAACGTGGCGGAAGGTCGCGCGCTGGCCGAGCGCTCGGAGGCCGACGTGGCCATCGTGGTGCCGGTGAACCTGATCGTCGGCGACACCGAGGCCGAGCGCGCCCCCGACCGTGAGCTGCTGCGCGGCATGCTCAGCTTCTACGGCAGCACGCCCAACTACGCGTTCATCTGGGACGAAGCCGGGTTCGACGGCACCACCGCGCGGATCCGCGAGCGGCAGAAGGCCGGCGACCTCGCGGGCATGGCGGCGGAGATCACCGACGACCACCTCGCCACGTTCTGCACCGAGGCCACGTGGGACGGTCTCGCGCAGGCGCTGGCCGACACGTACTCCGGTCTGGCCACTCGCCTGGTGTTCTACAACGCGGTGATGGCGCATCCCGACGCGCTCGACGAGCGACTGGAACGTCTGGGCGAAGTGGCCCGCCAGGTGAGCTTCCTCACCGAGTCGCCCGCCACCTGACCGGTCCGTCGGTTGTTCGGGACGCTTTTCATCGCGGCATCCGCGATGAGAAGCTTCCGGAACGGCCGACTCGGGGGAACTGACATGCGTCGAAGTGCGGGGATCATGATGGCGTTGGCGTTGACGGCGAATGCCTGCGGCGACGACGACAGTTCGTCGGGTGGCGAGTCGCTCGACCTCGGCGGCGCCGCGGCCGGCGCGCAGCGCGCCATCGACCAGGGCGACTCGCTCGGCGACTGCCCGTGGGGCCAACAGGCGATCATCGACGCGGTCGGTGCCGTCGTCACGCTGGTGCCGGAGTTCGCAGACCCTGGCATCGACAACGGTCAGGTGTTCAGCGGTGGCGACGTCGACATCGTGTATTGCGAGATCTACCACAGCGGCGAGACGGCAGCGACGGAGGGCATCGACGAAATGCGCATCGACGTGCACCCCGGCACCGCCGACCTGCAGCAGTACCTCGACGAAGAGTGGGGCGGCGACGCCGACGGCGCGAACTCCTCCGACCTCTCGGGCGGCACCGTGACGTCGTGGTGCCCCGACGACGACCAGTGCATCGCTGCATGGCAGGGCGACGGCCTGTTCGTCGCACTGGTCGCCTACGGCGTCACCACCGCGGCAGACGCGACGACCGCGCTCGAGGCCGCGCTACCCGTCGTGGTCGGCGGACTCGCCCGCTGAGTCGTCCGTGTCCACGACCGCCATCACATCGAGACCGGCCTTGTTGCCGGACGGGTCGGCGACTTCCACCACCGGATCGGGCACGTCGTCGAACTCGAGGCGCAGCGCGCGGCTCATGATGGCGTGCATGCCGTAGGTGGCGGTGATGTAGGTGAACTCGAGGATCTCCTCGTCGGACAGGTGCCGCTGCAACTCCTCGAACAGCGCGTCGGGCACGCGGCCGTGCTGCAGCACCAGGCAGTCGGTGTAGGCGAGCACGGCCCGCTCCACCGGCGACCAGCAGTCGGCCACCGACCACGCGGGGATGGCGGCCACCTGCTCGTCGGTGAACCCGACGTCGCGGCAGGCCTTGCTGTGCTGGCTGAAGACGAACTGGCTGCCGACCGCGAAACCCGCGCGGATCTGACCGAGCTCGCGCAGCTTCGGCGACAGCTTGCGGTCGGGCGATCGGTAGAACTGGAAGCCGGCAGTGGTGTGATCGAACGCGTCGGGCACCAGTGCGAAAACGGTCCACCAGTTGCCCGGCGTGCCCGCGGCGGTGCCCGGCTGCTCGACCGGGTCGCGGTCGCCGAACAGCATCGTGTAGATCGCCTGCGCGAACGGATGGGCCTGATCGCGCGGCACCTGCCCGAGCCGCGGCATCAGCCGGCCGCCCGCGGTGAAGAAGTGGTGGAGTGGGTCACGCGCCGAACCGTATGCCCGCTGCCCGACCTCGGCCGAACCGAGGGTTTGTGCGGGGAAATCAGGGACGTGGGCCTCGTATTGGAGGAAAGCCTCGCATAGGGTCCGTTGCATGACGAACCCCAACATCCGCTTCGGCCTGCAGATCCCGCTGTTCAGCTTTCCCGACGTCGCGCCCGGCGACCTGTTCGAGCGCATCAGCGACATCGCGGTCACGGCAGAGGATTCGGGCTTCGACAGCGTCTTCGTGATGGACCACTTCTACCAATTGCCCGGCTTGGGACGTCCCGACGAGAACATGTTCGAGGCCTACACGCTGCTCTCCGCCATCGCCGCGTGCACCCACACCGTGCGCCTCGGCTGCATGGTCGGCGGCATGACCTATCGCAACCCGGCGCTCCTGGCCAAGACCGTCACCTGCCTCGACGTCATCTCCAAGGGCCGCGCCATCTGGGGCATCGGCGCCGGCTGGTTCGAGAAGGAGCACCAGGACTACGGCTTCGAGTTCGGTTCGTTCACCGACCGCTTCGAGAAGCTCGAGGAAGGGCTGCAGATCGCGAAGAGCATGTTCGTGAACGACACCACCACCTTCGACGGCAAGTGGTTCAAGGTGACCGATGCGTTCAACGTGCCCAAGCCGGTGCAGGCCGGCGGCCCGCCCATCCTCATCGGCGGCAGCGGCGAGAAGAAGACGCTGCGCATGGTCGCCCAGTACGGCGACGCGTGCAACGTGTTCGGCGACGCAGCCCACGTGCGACACCTGATGGGCGTGCTCGACGAGCACTGCGAGCGCCTCGGTCGCAACCCCGCCGACATCTGTCGCACCCGGCTCGCCACGCTCATCGTCGGCAGCACCATGGAGGAAGCGCAGGCGAAGCTCAGCGCCCGCCTCGGCGGCGCCACGCTCGACAGCATGCCCGCCGACATGCAGGCCCGCATGCGCGCGATGTTCATCGTCGGCGACCAGGACGAAGTGGGCGCCAAGGTGCAGGAGCTGCTCGACGCCGGACTCGACGGCATCGTGTGCAACATGCCCGACGCGCACGACCTCGAGGCCGTCGCCCTCGCCGGCAACATCCTCTCCAACGTTTTCGCCTGACGGCCAGTCGAGTGCCACGCGCCCGACGGGGTGCACGCTGCCACTCGGATGGCGCCGTGGCACTCGGATGGTCGGCTGACACTCGGATGGCGTCCTGGCACTCGGACTCCATTGACGTGGGTGTCCGAAAGGCGCCGGACGACCACACCTCCCGGCGCGTAGCCTCACCGTCATGAGCGCACCGGCCATCGACGGCACCCGCACGGTGCACGGCACCTGTCACCACGACTGTCCCGACAGCTGCGGCTGGCACGTCACCGTGCAGGGCGACGGGCCCACCGCGCAGGCCGTGCAGCTGCGCGGCAACCCCGACCACCCGTACAGCAAGGGCGACCTATGCCCGAAGGTGAACCGCTTCCTCGACCGCGTCTACAGCCCCGACCGCGTGCTGCACCCGATGCGTCGAGTCGGCGCCAAAGGTGAGGGTCGCTTCGAGCAGATCACGTGGCCGGAGGCACTCGACGAGATCGCCACCCGCTTCCACGGCATCATCGCCGAACACGGCGCCGAGGCGATCATGCCGTACGTCAGCGCCGGCAACCAGAGCCTGCTCTCCATCATGTTCGGCGACCGCTTCTGGCACCACCTCGGCGCCTCGCGGGTGGTCGGCGCGCTCTGCGGCGCCACCGCCGGCGCCGGCAGCGCCACCACCAACGGCACCGGGAAGGGCATCGACCCCAGCGAACTGGCGCACAGCAAGCTGATCATCCTGTGGGGCACCAACACCCGCCTGACCAATCGTCATCTGTGGCCGGTCATCGACGGCGCCCGCGCCAACGGCGCGCAGGTCGTGGTGATCGATCCGTTGCGCACCATCACCGCCGACTCCGCCGACTGGTTCCTGCAGCCGCTGCCCGGCACCGACGTGGCGCTGATGCTGGCGATGATGCACGTGCTCATCCGCGACCAGTTGGTCGACCAGCCGTGGGTCGACGCACACACCGTCGGCTTCGCCGACCTCGCCGCGCACGTCGCCGAGTGGACACCGGCGCGAGCGGCCGCGGTCACCGGCCTCGCGGTCGACGACATCGAACGCCTCGCCACGCTCTACGGCACCATCCGCCCCGCTGCCATCCGCACGCTCATCGGCGCCGAGCACCACGAGCACGGCGCCATGTTCTTCCGCACGCTCACCTGCCTGCCCGCACTCGTCGGCGCATGGCGCGACCGAGGCGGTGGCTACGCGCGCAGCGTCGGTGTGTGGAGCAACGAGGTGCTCGACCACGGCGCGCTCACCCGCCCCGACCTGCTCGCCGGGCGCACCACCCGCGCGCTCGACATGGTGCACCTGGGCCGCATCCTCACCGGCGACCCCGACGCACTCGCCGACGGTTCGCCGGTGAAGGCCGTGGTCATGCTGGCCGTCAACGCGATGGTGTCGGTTCCCAACACCGCGCTCGTCCGTCAAGGCCTGCTGCGCGACGACCTGTTCACGGTGGTGCACGACCAGTTCCTCACCGACACCGCCCGCTACGCCGACATCGTGCTGCCTGCCACCACGCAGATCGAGGCCACCGATGTGGTCACCAGCTGGGGCCACCTCTACATCGGTTGGAACGAGGCCGCCATCGCACCGCAGGGCGAAGCCGTCAACAACAGCGAACTGCACCGCCGCCTCGCCACCGCGATGGGCTTCACCGAGCCGGCACTGTTCCACGACGACCTCACCGCGCTGCGCGACGCGCTACCCACCATCGACCTCGAGCAGTTGCGCGCCGACGGCTTCGTGCGCGTGCCGTACCCCGACGACGGTCGCCCGTTCGCCGACGGCGTGTTCCCCACATCCTCCGGCAAGGTGGAGCTGCGGTGCGACACGCTCGCCGCGCTGGGTCAGCCCGCGCTGCCCACGTACTCCACGCCCGCCGAGGCCGCCTTCGCGCCACGCTTCCCGTTCGCGCTGCTCACCCCGAAGCAGCACACTCGCTTCCTCAACAGCAGCTACTCGCACCTGCCCAAGCACGGCCCGCTGGAAGGCAGCCCGTTCGTGGAGCTGCACGCCACCGACGCCGAGGCACTCGGCCTGGCCGAAGGTCAGTGCGCGCGAGTGTGGAACGACCGCGGCTCGGTCGAGCTGCCCGTGCGGCTCAGCGAGCGAGTGCGCAGCGGCGTGGTCGCGGTGCCGTGGGGCTGGTGGTCGAGCCAGCATGCCGACGGCAACGTGGCCAACTCCCTCACCAACGACACCATCACCGACTGGGGTGGCGGCGTCGCCTTCTGGGACACCCAGGTCGCGGTCGCCCCCGCCTGACTCAGGGCGAGCGATTCAGCGTGTGAGCAGTTCCGCCCGCATGCCGGGCCGAAGTGCTCAGACGCATCCGGCCCTCGGCCGCCGGCCGACCGCGAGTGTGCACTTCCGCTCGCATGGCGAGCGGAAGTGCTCAGACGCGGTGGGGTTTCGGGAGCGGAAGTAACGTGGGCGGCATCGCGACGCACTCCATCGACTCCCTCGTGGGCGACCTGGCGCGGCTGGGCGTGCAGGCCGGCGACACGGTGATGGTGCATGCGTCGCTGCGCGCGATCGGCCCGGTGGAAGCAGGCGCGCTCGGACTGATCGAGGCGCTCGACCGCGCCGTCGGGGCGACCGGCACGCTGCTGATGACGCTCGGCGCCGACGACCCGTGGAGCTGGGTGAACGAACGACCCGAGCACGAGCGCGCCGCGGCCCTCGCCGATGCGACTCCGTTCGACTCGGCCACCACCCCCGCCGAACCCGACGTGGGCACGTTGGCCGAGGTGTTCCGCACCGCACCCGGCACACGTGTGAACGACCATCCGGAGGGTCGCTTCGGCGCCCGCGGTGCCCGCGCCGCCACCTTGGTCGACGACCCGCCGTGGAACGACTACTACGGTCCCGGCTCGCCGCTCGAACGGTTCGTCGACGCCGACGGCAAGGTGCTGCGGCTGGGAGCCGACCTCGACACGGTGACATTGCTGCACTGGGCCGAGTACCTGGCCGACGTGCCCGACAAGCGACGCGTCACGCGCCACCGACGCATCCGCACGGCCGACGGTGGCAGTGAGGTGCGCACCATCAGCTGCCTCGACGACAGCGGCGGCATCGCCGAACAACCCGCCGACGAGGACTACTTCGCCACCATCACCCGCCTCGCCATCTCCGAGGGAACCCCGCAGGGATGGGTGCACGTCGATCGCGTGGGCGACGCGACCTGCGAGCTGCTCGACGGCGCGCGGCTGGTGGCGTTCGGCGCGGACTGGATGAATCGCCACCTGGTCTGAGCCCCGGGCTGGGACGGCTTACTCCTCCCCCGTCACCGCAGGTGAGAGGTAGCCTGGCCGGATGGCAGGGGAGCTGATCTACGCATTTCGCATCATGCGCCTGCCGCTTCTCGACGCGGGCGGCGCGGCCATCGGCCGCCTCGACGACATCGTCATCATCCCCGGCGCCCGCGGCGGCAGTCCCCGCGTGCTCGGCTTCGTCGCCACCAGCCAGCGCCGCCGCATCTTCGTCAACGCCGGCCGCATCGCCACGCTCGACAGCGAGGGTGCCCGCCTGCGCAGCTGGGACGTCGATCTCAACCCGTTCAAGCCGCGCCCCGGTGAGCTGCTCGTCGGCCGCGACGTCATCGACAAGAAGGTCGGCGACGAGTCGGTCAGCGATGTCGCGCTGCGCTCGGCCACCGACGGCAAGCAGACGTGGTGGGAGCCCGCGAAGGTGCGTCTCGCGCGCCGCAGCGCGCTGCGCCGGCGGCCGAGCTACCGCCTCATCGACGTGGCCGACGTGCCCACGCTGTTCCACATCGTCGCCGGATCGGAGATGGCCGCCGAGGCTGCTCGCCTGCGCGACATGCACCCCAGCGACGTGGCCGGTGTGGTGCGCGCGCTGCCGCTCACGCAACGCAAGCAACTCGCCGAAGCGATGGACGACGAACGCCTGGCCGACCTGCTCGAGGAGTTGCCCGAAGCCGAGCAGCTGCGCATCATCGAAGGCCTCGACATCGACCGCATGGTCAGCGTGCTCGAGGAGATGGAGTACGACGACCTCGCCGACCTGCTGGCCGAGATGCCCGGCGAGCAGCGCACGCGAGTGCTCGACGCGATGGACGAGGAGGACGCCGACGTGATGCGGCGACTGCTCGCTTACGAGGAGGGCACCGCGGGCGCGCTGATGACTCCCGACATCATCATCCTCGGCGCCAACGCCACCGTCGCCGAGGCGCTCGCGCAGATCCGCGACCCTGAGTGGCTGGTCAGCATCGCGGCGCAGGTCTTCGTGGTGCAGCCGCCGTACAAGCCGCCCACCGGCACCTACCTGGGCGTAGTGCACTTCCAACGCCTGCTGCGCGAGCCGCCCTCGATGGAGCTCGGCCGCTGCGTCGAGCAGGAGCCCACCATCACGCCCGACATCCTGGAGCGGGAAGTCGCGGAACGGCTGGCCAGCTACAACCTGCTGTCGCTGGGTGTGTGCGACGAAGCCGGGCGGCTGCTCGGCGCCATCACGGTCGACGACGTGCTCGACCGCACGCTGCCCACCGGTTGGCGGCAGCGCAGGCGGGTGAATGCAGGGTCGGTGTCGCGATGAAGCGCCGCGAAGACCTCACCACCCCCCGCCAGCGCCGGCGCATCGGCGTGCACTACGACCCCGACGCGTTCGGTCAGTTCAGCGAAAGCATCGCCCGCTACCTGGGCACCGCACGCTTCCTCGTGTGGCAGACCGGCGTCATCGCGGTGTGGGTGTCGTGGAACCTGATCATGCCCGAGAAGTGGCAGTTCGACCCGTGGGGCCGTGGTCTCGTGCTACTCACGTTGGTGCTCAGCCTGCAGGCCAGCTACGCAGCGCCACTCATCCTGCTCGCGCAGAACCGTCAGGAACATCGCGACCGGATGACCACCGACAACGACCGCAAGACCGCCGAGCGCACGCAGGCCGACACCGAGTTCCTCGCTCGCGAACTGGCCAGTGTGCGTCTGTCGCTCGCCGACGTGCCCACCAGCAGCGAGCTCAGCGACCATCTCGACCGCCTGGCCGACGCCATCGAACGGATGACGGCGCGCCTCGACGAGATGGAAGTCCAGCAGCAGAAGGACCGCTGACCGATGTCGTCCGAGCGCACGCTGGCCACCAGCCTCGTCGACGGCTTCGACCAGGCGTGGCAGCCGTTGCTCGAACGCACCGCCACGCTCACCGACGCCGAGTTCCACTGGCAGCCGGCCGACCACGGGTGGGGCGTGCACGAGCGCGATGGCGCATGGCTGGCCGACTGGGCCGACCCCGATCCCGAGCCCGCCCCGGTCACCACCATCGCCTGGCGCACGTGGCACGTGGCGGTCGATGCGCTCGACAGCTACTCGGAGCGACTTTTCGGCCGCACTGGAACCGGCCTCCGCGACCGTGAGTGGGTGGGCACCTGGTCCGCCGCACGACCGTTGCTCGTCGCGGCCGGCGAGGTGTTCCGCGAGGGCCTGGTGGCATGGGGTGACGACCTGTTCGTGCCACTCGGCGAGAGCTGGGGTCCGTTCGCGCAGCACACGCGGGTCGACCTGTACCTGCACGCACGACGCGAGGTCTCGCACCACGGTGCCGAGATCGCACTGCTCCGCGATCTCTACGCGGCAGCGGCCACGGCCTAGGCGGGTGACGCGCCGCTCGCCTCGACCACGTGGCGGACGAGTTCGACCGACGCCTTGGCGAACGCATCGGGCGAGGTCCAGGCCACGATGTGGTCGTCGGGGATCTCGATGACGTGCGCCTTGAGTGCGTCGGCCAGCGCCCGCTGCTTGCGCGGCTTGACGAGGCGGTCGCGAGTGGTGATGAGACTGGCGGACGGCTTGGCCAGTGCCGACGCGAACAACCGGGCGTCGTACCGGCTCAGCGACTGCCCGGCCTGCACGACGTTGAAGGCGTCGTCGCGGCTCAGCTCGGCGGCCATCCACGGCACGTACTTCACGAGCGGGTGATGCTCGCCCAGCATGCGGCGGATGCCCCACCTGGTCCAGCGCGGGAACACGCTGGAGCGCAGCATCGGACCCAGCACGTGCACGGTCTTCCAGCGGATGCGCTCGAGGCGGGTGGCGCGCCATTCGAGCGCGGTGGCCTGCACCACGATGCCGGCCACGAGCTCGGGATGCTGCTGCGTGAGCAGCATGCTGATGGGCCCGCCCATCGAGTAGCCGACGGTGACCACCTGCGTGATGCCGAGGCCTTGCAGCAGGTGCGCCGCGTCTTCGGCGACATCGGCGAGCTCGAACTTCGCGGGCGACCGCAGGCCACGGCCGTGGCCGCGGTGGTCGATGGCGACGAACGAGTAGTGCTCGGCCAACGCCTCGTAGGCGGTGAAGAACTGGAGGTCGGCGTTGGCGGTCCAGCCATGCAGCAGCAGCAGCGTGGGCGCGGACGGGTCGGCGTGCCGATGGTGGCGGTAGAACACCTCGCCGCGACCGGGCAACACCATGGTGTGGCCGGGTGGCAACCACGGCATGACGAACGCCTCGAGGACTGCCGGCGGCTCGGACATGGCTACAAGTTACCAGCTGGTAGCTCTGGCGACTCCGGTGAACTCCTGCACTCGCACACCGAACGTGGTGGCGTCGTGGAGCAGCGGCAACGACTCGTCGCCCAGCGCGTGCACGCCCGGCGCGAGGCCCGCGACGAGCACGTGGTACGCCGTCATGGCACTGACCGCCGCTGCCAGGTCGCCGATGTGGCCCGACGCACCCGAGATGACGGTGACCCGCTCGCCGAGTGCGTCGGCACCGCGAGCCTCGACCCGCACGGCGCCGAGGCTGCCCGACGCGTGCGGCGGGGTGAGCATGGGGAGCCGAGCCGTGAAACGGTCGCGGCGGGTGGCCGACACGCGCGCCGAGATGCGACCCACCTGCGGGAACGATCGCTGCAGCAGCAACGGGTCGCCCAACGCCGCTCGATAGCAGTCGTGCGCACCGATCGGCTCGGGGAACCACACCAGGTCGCGCCCGCTGCCGCCGGGTGGTTCGATCCACTCGTGGTCGTGCCACCCGAGGGCGGTGTCGCCCAGCGCGTCGTGGTGCTGGCGCGCACAGGCGGGGCCGGCCGTGCCGTGGATGGCCACGTGCAGCTCGTCGAGCGTGTGCAGTTGCGCCGCGAGCGATCGGGCGAGCAGCCCGGAGAGCCCGGGCGCCATGCCCGCACCGACCACCAGCGACGCGTGGTGCCGCACCGCGACCTCGTGCAGCGACAGCATCTCGCGCAGGTCGGCGAGGTCGTCGCCGATGGACACCACTCGCGTGCCGTTCGCGAGCATCTGCGCGGCCAGCTCCGCGTGCGGCGCCGGCTGACACATCACCACCAGGTCGCACACCGCCAGGTCGGCGGCGGAGTCGACCACCACGACGCCGCGTCGGCGGATCCCCACGTTCGACCGCGGGTCGAAGACCGCGACGCGCACACCGCGTTCCAGCAGCAGACCGACGACCCGTGCGCCGGTGACACCGCAGCCGACCACGCCGACGATCGAACCCGGCTCGGCGGTGGTCATCGCGGGGGCACGCCGACCTCGCGCCAGCCGCCTTCCTGCGGCGGCACACCGCCACTGCCGCGCAGCCGCAGCACCCCGGCGATGGTGCCCGCCATCGAGAGAGCGACGAGTGCCCTGCGCAACATCTTCATGGCGCGGAGCGTACCAACCACACTCGACCGAGCAGCCCGGGTCGCTCCGACGGATTGCTGTGGCTTGCTACTCCGCGCAGGACGCCTCACCAGTCGACGACGTGCCGTCGGCCTCGTCGGTGACCAATCTGCGGAGCAGCACTGTCGTCCCCTTCGAGCGCGTGGGCGAGCATATCCGTGCCCGCCGGCGTGAGCGATCAGGTCAGATCAGGTCACCTGGATCGTGGCGATGGCGGTCGCGCCGTCGCGGCGGGTGACAGTGACATCGCGTGATCCGACCGCAGCGGTCGCCGTCGCCCTGATCGCCACGACCAACTGCCCGTACTCATCGATGCTCCAACTCTCGACGCTGACACCGGTTCCCGACACGCGAACCTTGGTGAGATCCGCCAGCCCTGACCCACTGAACGCCATCGTCGTGGTGGACCCCCGCGGCGCATTGGCTTCCCAGGGCGCGAACACTTGGAGTGGGCTGTATGCGGAGATGCATCCGACGCAACGAGATTCCCTCGTCGTGCCATCTGCGGCCGTCCACTGCGTGACGATGTCGAACGTGCCGTTGACGTAGGCATATCCCGTGACGTGAAGTGTGGTGTCGGACACGACCGTCACCTGCAGCGGCGACAGGTAGCCGTCGATGTCCATGAACACGCGGAACCCGCCGGCGATCGGCGACAGGCCCTCACCTCTGAGGTCGAAGGAGAGCTCCTGGCTCTGGTAGCGCGGGGTTGCT
>JAUXQB010000194.1 GCA_030685215.1 Actinomycetota bacterium | reverse complement strand
GGTGGAACCGAGCAGCGTGCCGATCGCGAAGAACACCGCGGTGAGCGGCCACCACGACGACACGCCGACGAGGAACTGGGTGACCGCCGCCGAGCCGAGCGTGAGCGCCAGGCAGGTGCCGGAACCCAGCGTGCGCGACAGCCACGGTGCCGCGTAGCCGCCGGCGATCGCGCCCACCGCGAAGCCGAAACCCATGATGGTGAACGTCAGCGGGCTCACTCCGAGCACGTCCTGCGCGAAGAGCACGAACATCGCGCCGCTGATGTTGCTGGCCATGTTCATCAGACCGAGGATGATGGCCATCGAACGCAGCAGGTGGTTGCCCCACAGCCAGCGAACACCCTCCTTCAGGTCGGTCGTCCACGACACCCGTGCCGCGCCGTCGGCGCGTTCGGGATGTTCCGCACGGAACGAGCCGGGGATGAGCGCGACGAGCGCCGCCGCGACGAAGAACGTCGCCGAGTCGACGAAGAACGGAGCCGAGAACGCCACGATGAGCAGCAGCGAACCGACCGGCGGCCCGATGAAGGTGTTGGCCACAGACTCGATGCTCCACATGCGACCGTTGGCGCGCTCGAGGTGCTCCTGCCGCACGATCGACGGCATGAACGTCTGCCCGCAGTTGTCGCGCAGCACCTCCGCCGACCCGAGCAGCAGCGTCGCCAGCAGCAGCATCAGGTAGAGCCCGGTGCGAGTGCCGACCACGTTCTGCACGTCGTCGGGGGCAGGCAGCGAGCCCTGCTCGGCGAGCACGGCGAACGCGATCAGCAGTGTGAACGCGCCGCGCAACGTGTCCATCAGCACCATCGCCCGTTTGCGGTCGACGCGGTCGGTGATGACACCCGCGGGCAACGTGAAGATCAGCCACGGCAATCGCTGCACCGCGGCCACCAGCGCCACCAGCACCGGGTTGCGGGTGATGGCCGTGGCCAGCCACGGGTATGCGACGGCCGACATGCCGTCGCCGATGTTGCTCATCGCAGTGGCGACGTAGAGCTTGCGATAGTTGGCGCCGAGGCGCACGCGTTCACGAGCCATCGGAGGCCTCCTTCCGTCGAGAGGTGTCCGTCGTCGCGGGCGCGACGGGACGGGTGGTGGGGAAGACGCCGACGACGAACGCGAACTCGCGCTCGCCCCCGCGCGGCAGCCGGCTGAACTCGAGCGCGAGGTTCATCACTCGATCGAGGAACTCCGCGGCCACCTCGTCGGGCACACGCACGGAGCGCATCGTGAAACCTGACGGCACATCGGCGGCCATCGCGTCGAGGTCGGCCACCGAGCGAGCGTCGCGGAAGAAAGGCAGGTCGCCGTCGTGTGCCCGGTCCGGGAACATGATGGTGCGGGCGGTGCGTCCGTAGAACCGTTCTTCCACCGAGCGCACCTTGCGCGTGCGCACCACCTGCAGCAGCCCGACGTCGACGAGCATGTCGACATGGTGCGCGACGCTGCCCTTCGGTCGCCTGACGCGTTCGGCGAGCTCGGTGACGCTCATCGCCCGCTCCAGCACCAGATCGAGCAGCAGGTGGCGCAACGGGTCGCCCATCGCCTTCAGCCTCGCTGGAGTGTCGGCCGCAATCTCGTCGTCGAGCTGGTAGTCGAGCTGGTGCGGCTCCTGCTCCGGCGCTTCATCCGACATTTGTCGAATGATAGGGAAATCCCGACTCAACTGTCAAGGGATGAGCTCAGGGTGGCACCAGCAGCACCAGTGCGGCGGCGAAGGAGCGCCCGATCGGCCGTCGGCCGGGCATCAACGCCCGGCATCCTGGAAGCGATGCATCGACGACGCGCGTTCCACGGGCTGATCCCGCCCATCGATCGCGCGGCCTATCGCGAGGGCCTCCGCGCGATGGGTCCGCTGGGCGTGGCCATCTCCGTCTGGGGTCTGGTCACGGGCGTCGCGATGGTGAACGCTGGCATGTCCATCCCGATCGCACTGCTGATGACCGTCACCGTGTTCGCCGGCTCCGCACAGCTGGCCGTGCTGCCGCTGCTGGCCACCTCCACCCCACTACCCATCGTGTGGGTCACGGCGCTGCTGGTGAACCTGCGCTTCGTCATCTTCGCCGCGGCGGCGCGCAGCTCGTTCGTGCGGCTGCCCTGGCAGCAGCGGCTGCTTGCCGGCTACCTCAACGGCGACCTCGGCTTCGCGCTGTTCTCCCGACGCTTCGCCGACGACACCGAACGCGGCAACCCCGAGCAGTGGGGCTACTTCTACGGCGGTGCGGTCGTCAACTGGGGCGCGTGGATGGGTTCGTCGGTCGCCGGCATCCTGCTCGGCGGCCTCGCGCCCACCGACTGGGGACTCGAGCTCGGCGCCTACCTCGCGCTCGTCGCGGTGCTGATCCCGATGCTGCACCGGCTGCCGGTGGTGGCCGGGGTCGCCGTCACTGCCGCCATCGCGGTCGCGACGGTGCACTTCCCGATGCGCCTGGGGCTGCTGCTGGCCGTGGTGGCGGGCGTGGCCGTGGCCGTCGCCACCGAGACCCTGCGTCCGCAGGGCCAGCCCCACGGCGTGCTGGCGATCGCCGACGACCTGGCCGACGAAGGCGAGATCATCTGATGCACGACCTGCCCTACATGCTCGCGGCCATCGTCGGCCTCACGGCGGTCACCGTGGCCACGCGCAGCAGCTTCTTCATGCTGCCCGCTCGCATCGAGTTGCCCGGCAGCGTGGAGCGCGCACTGCGGTACGCGCCGGCCTGCGCCCTCACCGCCATCATCACCCAGGGAGTGTTCGCCCGCGACCACGAGCCGTACGTGAGCGTGCACAACAATCAGATGTGGGCGCTGCTGGCGGCCTCGCTGGTGTTCGCGAAGACGCGCAGCATGACCGGCACGATGGCGGTCGGCATGGCCGTGTTCACTGCGCTACGGCTGTGGACCTGACCCGACGCTCGCGACCTCACATCGAAACTGTGCGCAGCACGAGCGCAGCGACCGACACCACAGCGAGCACGGCGGGAGCGATCAGTTCGCGGTCGTCGGCCTTCACGTGCGTGACGACCGCGCCGACGAAGTAGGCGACGAGCCCTACCGCGGCAGCGATGCCCAGCGGGGCGACCCACAGCCCGATGATCAGCCCGGCGGCGCCGGCGAGCTCGGCCGCAGCGAGGCGCGGCACCCAGCTCATCGGCACTCCGAGTCCGGTGAGCGACTCGATCAGCTTCGGCTGCTTCGAGAGTTTGCCGACGCCCGAGGCGGCGGCCATCGCAGCGAGCAGCACCGAGACGATGACGGTGGCGATGAACATGAGCGCTTCCTCCTGGTACGGCCCGCCCGGATGGACGACCATTTATTTGGATTGACAAAGCATATTACATGGAGAGTCCAACTATCGCGCCGCTCACCACCGGGTCTTTCCCCTACGATTCAGTGCATGGCGTCCGACTGCGACGAGAACCCGTTCGCGCTGCTCATCGGCCTGGCCGACCGCCTCACCGAGTTCTTCGATCGATGCGCATCGGCCGTCGGCCTCACCCCCGCGCAGGCGCAGGCACTCATGCACATCGAGGAGCCCACCCGCATGGGCGACCTCGCACACCTGCAGACGTGCGACCCCTCCACGGCCACCGCGATGGTGCAACGACTCGAGCGCGACGGCCTCGTCGTGCGGGTGATCGACCCTCACGACGCGCGGGCGCGGCTGGTGCAGCTGTCACCCAAGGGCCGTCGCACGCGCACCCGCCTCGCCGCCATGGTCAGCGACGCCGGCTCGGTGATCGACGACCTCCCCGCCGAGCAGCGCACTGCGCTCGCCCAGCTGTTCGGGCAGCACGCACGAGCCGCCCGGTAACCTCGCCCCCGTGGCTGCTCACTGGTTGTTCAAGTCGGAACCCGATGTCTTCTCCTACGACCACCTGGTCAAGAACAAGCGTGAGGGGTGGGACGGCGTGCGCAACTACCAGGCGCGCAACTACATGCGCGAGATGAAGGTGGGCGACCAGGCCATCTTCTACCACTCCAATGCCACACCTCCCGGCGTCGCCGGCGTGTGCAAGGTGGCCAAGACCGCCGAACCCGATCCCACACAGTTCGACCCCAACAGCAAGTACTACGACCCGGCGTCGAAGCCCTCCGACCCGCGCTGGGACTGGGTCACCGTGGCGCCGGTGAAGAAGCTGCCGTTCGTGTCGCTCGACGAGCTGAAGTCGTTGCCCGAACTGGCCGAGTGCCGGCTGCTCGCGAAGGGCAACCGGCTGTCGGTGATGCCGCTCACCGAGGGCGAGTTCCAGGCCATCGTCGCCTACGCCACTCGCAAGCGCTGACCCGTCACCCGCTCAGCTCGGTCGCGCGGCGGAACACGTCGTCGAGCATCGGCTCCGTGAGCCGACCGGTGAACGTGTTCTGCTGGCTCGGGTGGTACGAGCACAGCAGGGTCGGGCCCGACGGAGTTGCCGCCTCCACCCCGTGGCCGAACTTCGGGCGCGGGCGCACGTCGAACTCGGCACACGCCACTTCGTACGCGAACCCACCGAGGCACACCACGACTCGCACGTTCGCGAGCAACGTGAGCTCGCGCCGCAGGAACGGCCGACAGTTGTCGCGCTCCGAGGGCAACGGCTTGTTGTCGGGCGGCGCGCACTTCACTGCCGCAGCCACCCAGGCGCCGGTGAGCGCGAGACCATCGTCGGCGTGCACCGACGTCGGCTGGTTCGCGAGCCCGGCTCGGTGCATCGCGCGATACAGCCAGTCGCCGGACCGATCGCCGGTGAACACACGACCCGTGCGGTTGGCGCCGTGCGCGGCGGGTGCCAGGCCGAGCACGAGCACCGTGGCCGCAGGGTCGCCGAAGCCGGGCACACCGCGACCCCAGTAGGTCTTGTCGCGGTACGCCGCTCGCTTCTCCACCGCCACCCGCTCGCGCCACTCCACCAGGCGCGGGCAGCGCCGACAGTCACACACGTCGTTGCGCAACCGAACGAGCGAATCCACCCACGGCACAGTAGGTTTCCGAGTTGCCATGGCGCGAACGAAACCCACTCCTCCGCCCGCCGCCACACTGGTGTTGCTGGTGCGGCACGGGCAGACCCCCACCACGGGCAAGCTGCTGCCCGGCCGCGCACCCGGCCTCCACCTGGCCGATCTCGGCCGTCAGCAGGCCGAGCAGGCGGCCGAGCGCATCGCCGCGCTCGCCACCGTCGACGCCATCTATGCATCGCCGCTCGAGCGCGCTCGCGAGACCGCGGCGCCCATCGTGGCCGCGGTCAACGCGAAGCGACGCGCGGCGCAGCAGCAGGCGCTGAAGCTGCAGATCGACAAGGGCCTGCTCGAGTGCGACTTCGGCGAATGGACCGGCGCCGAGCTGAGGGCGCTGATGAAGCTGCCCGAGTGGAACACGGTGCAGCGCGCGCCCAGCACCTTCACGTTTCCCGGCGGCGAGAGCTTCACCGCCATGCAGAACCGCATCGTCGGCGCCATCGACCGCCTGCGCGCCGCACACCCCGGCGGCACCGTCGTGTGCGTGTCGCACGCCGACCCCATCAAGGCCGCCGTTGCCCACGCGATGGGCACGCACATCGATCTGTTCCAGCGCATCGTCATCAGCACCTGCTCGGTCAGCGCCATCGCATACGGCATGGGCGCGCCGGTGGTGCTCACCGTCAACTCCACGGGTGGCTCGCTCGCCGAGCTGCGCCCGTCCTGAACGGATGCTGTAGGACCGCGCGATGACCGTGTACTTCGACTTCGACGAGGTGGATGCCTTCACCGTCGGCGCGGTGGGGCAGCCGGGCGCGCGCATGTTCTTCCTGCAGGCCCGCCGCGGCGCCACGCGCGTCACCATCAAGTGCGAGAAGCAGCAGGCGTCCGCCATCTCCGACTACCTGCGCCGCGTGCTCAACGACCTGCCGGCGCCCACAGAGAAGCCCATCGCGGCGGCGATGGAGCTCGCCGACCCGGTGGAAGCAGCGTTCGTGCTCGGTCCGGTCGGTCTCGGCTACGACCGCAGCAACGACATGGTGCTGGTGCAGCTGGAAGAGGTGGTGGCAGTCGATGAAGAAGGCGAGCCGCTCGACGACGACCCGGATCGCGGGCACGTGCGCGTGTTCATCACCCGCAGCCAGGCCCACGCGTTCTGCGAGCACGCGGAGAGCATCGTCGCCGCCGGCCGTCCGGCCTGCATCTGGTGCGCGAACCCCATCAACCCTGATGGCCACATCTGTGTGCGGATGAATTGACTCGCCTCTCGCATCTCCAGCACGCCGAGCTCGACATCGAGGGCCGCATGCCGTGGAGCAGCAACGCCACGTTCCTGGTCGATGTCACCGCCGGCGAGCAGACCGCAAAAGCGATCTACAAACCGCAGCGCGGCGAGCGGCC
>JAUXQB010000187.1 GCA_030685215.1 Actinomycetota bacterium | reverse complement strand
GACGTTGGCCGGGGCGTTCTCGATGAAGCCGTCGACGATGGCGTACATCGTGTCGGGGTTCGCCGGGGCGATCGTGGCAAGGGCGTCGCCGAAGGCGAAGCCGACCGCGATGATCGGGTTGTTGCCGTTCGAGGTGAGGGTCTCCAGGTTGGGAGCACGGTCCTCGGCGGTGGTGGCCTCGAGCTCGTCGAAGGTGACGCCGAGCTCGGAGGTGGCCTTGTCGGCGCCCGCGGCGGCCGAGTCGTTGAACGTGCCGTCGCCACGGCCGCCGGTGTCGAATGCGAGGCCGACGTTGAGGGCTTCGCCGCCGCCACCCATGGTGGTGTCGGTGCCGCCGGTGTCGACCGGCGCGATGGTGGTCTCGGTGCCGCCGGTCTCGACCGGTGCGGTGGTGGTGTCGCTCGACGACTCGTCGTCGCCGCATGCGGCAGCGATGAGGCCGAAGGTGGCAATGAATGCCATCGCGGCTACGCGCTTGCTCTTGCGCATTTTTCTCCCCCTTGGAGTATTGGTTCAATGGATGAGGTATCCGCCCGAGAGCCTAGCCGCGCGGAAGCGCCGCGCTTCATCCCCCACAGGCTCGTAACCTTGTCGTGATGTCGATGTCGTACGGGCAGCGGCCCCCCTCGGCGGGGCGCTCAGCGGTGAGCAGACGCACCTATCGGGTGCGTCGTCTCGTCGTCCTCTCGCTCGTGCTGGCGCTCGGCTGGGGCGTGGTCACCCTGGTGTCGGGAGTGTTTGGTGGCGACGACGCGAAGGAGGCGGCCGCGGTCGAGCCGACCATGAACACGTTCATCTCCGACGGCGGGCCCACCACGGCGCCCACGCTGCCGCCCACCACCACCACCGAGCCGCCGGTGAAGGAGGTCACGGTGCCGTCGGCCGCGGATCCGGCCGAGGTGCTCATCCTCGGCGACTCCGACGCCGGCACCTTCGGCCCGTACCTGAAGAGCCTCCTCGACGACACCGGCATCGTCACCACCGAGCTCGACTACAAGACCTCGTCGGGCCTCTCGCGACCCGACTTCTTCGACTGGCCGGCGCACATGCGCTCGATCGTGCCGCAGGTGAACCCCGACATCGTCATCGCCACCTTCGGCGGCAACGACGCGCAGGGCCTGCGCAACATCGACGAGTCGTGGGCGGTCCCCCGAGAGCCCACCGCCGACGACGCCGAGTGGCGTGAGGAGTACGGCCGCCGGGTGGGCGAGGTCATGGACTACCTCAGCGACGGCAACCGCACGCTCATCTGGGTGGGCATCCCCAACGACGACAACCCCGACGTCACCGCGCGCATGCAGGTGCAGGACGAAGTGGTCCGCGCCGAGGCGGCCGAGCGCCCCGACGTCGTGTTCATCGATACATGGGCCCGGTTCAGCGGTCGCAACGGTGGGTGGGCCGAGTTCGTGGTCGATCCGCGCGACGGCGAGGGCAAGGACGTACGTGCCGACGACGGCTTCCACCTCAACGAGAACGGTGCCGAGATCCTCGCGCTCGACATCGCCGACGCGGTGCGCCTCGACCTGCGCGCCCGCGGCGCCGCCATCTGACCCCTCCCCGGGATTTCTCCGACCGGCCGACCGGCCACGGTGGGCGTGGGCGGGTTACTGCTGGCGGCCGCGTTGTTGGATGGCGAGGCGGCGGGCCTCCACCTTCTCCGGGCTGAACTGCTCGCGCTGCCAGCGGCCGGCGTTGGTGGCCTCGATCTGCCAGCCGGGCACGTCGCCGGTGATCTCGGCGTAGGTGGCGCGGATCTGGCGCACGCCGGGCTGGTCGTTGCCGACGATGTCGCGGGCGAGCTGGCGGGTGAACGGCAGCAGGTCGACGTGCGACACCACGTGGTTGACGAGCCCGAACTGCAGCGCCTCGTCGGCCAGCATGAAGTTGCCGGTGAAGCTCATCTCGCGAGCACGACGCACGCCGATGGCCTGCGGCAGCAGCACGGTGAGGCCCCAACCCGGCATCACGCCCACTCGCGAGTGCGTGTCGCCGAACTTGGCGAACTCGCTGGCCACGAGGAAGTCGCAGTTGAGCGCGAGCTCGAAGCCGCCGGTGATGGCCACGCCGTTGACCGCGCCGATGACCGGCTTGGTCATCGTGGGGAACGGGCCGCGCACGCCGTCGCGGTTGGGCTTGCCGTCGGCACCGGTGGCACCGAGGTTGCCGCCGCTGGAGCCGAGCTCCTTCAGGTCGAGTCCGGCGCAGAACGCAGGGTCGGTGCCGGTGAGGATGACGACGTCGACCTCGTCGTCGGCATCGGCGGCGCGCAGGTGCTGGGGCAGCAGGCGGAGCACCTCGCTCGACAGCGCGTTGCGCGCCTCGGGACGGTTGAGGGTGACGGTGGCGATGCGCTCGCTCACGTCGTAGAGCACCGGTGCGGAAGAGGTGTCGGACATGTGCAGACGTTGCCACAGTGCGTCGGTGTGCGGCGAGACGCACGAGCCTGAGCGCGTGGCGTCAGCGCAGGTCGGCCAGCTTCACGAGCGTGGCCGCGATCCATCCGCCGAGCACGCCGAAGTGCTCGTCGAGCAACGAGCTCGCGCCGTCGGCGAGCGTCACCTCGGCCAGCTCGTACAACCCTTCGTAGGTTGCCTCGACCGCGTGCTCGGGCTCGGTGGGGGTCTCTTCCGCGTAGGAGGTCTCGGCCGTCACGCCCACCCGCTCGAGCCGACCGTCGCCGATGAGCGGGCTGAGCGCCTCGGTGAGGCCGTACACGTCAGTCGGCTGTGGCGCGCCGGTGAGGCTCTGCACGCGGAAGATGATCTCGATCTCGATGGCCGGCTGCCGGTCGAGCACCTCGTCGACGTACCACTGCCGGTACGCGGTCTGGCTCCACGACGGCCAGTCGAAGGTGATGTGCGCGACCACTCGCGGCGGCATGCCTTCGCCCGGCAGGCCGTAGCTCGTCTCCCACGTGAGGTCGCCGAGCAGCACGTCGGCCTGGAAGTGCTCCTCGAACGGCTGCCGCTCGAGGAACGCCGACTCGAATGCGTCGCGGAGTGCACTGATGGCGTCGGTGAACACGTGGTCGAGCATGCGCCTGCGACGGTAGCGGGCCGCGACCGGCACGTGGCTACGGTTGTGCGCATGTCGCTCGTACTCGTCTCCGTCGCGGATGGTGTGGCCACGCTCACGCTCAACAACCCCGCAGAACGCAACACGCTCACCGCTCCCATGGTCGCCGAGATCATCGCCGCCATGGATGTCATCGAGAACGACACCGCGGTCGGCGCGCTGGTGGTCACCGGCGCAGCTCCCGCGTTCTGTGCCGGCGCGAACCTGGGCAACCTGGCCGAAGCCAGCAAGGAGAGCCTGGGTGGCATCTACGAAGGGTTCCTGCGCATCGCTCGCAGCCCGCTGCCCACGCTGGCGGCGGTGAACGGTGCGGCTGTCGGCGCCGGCATGAACCTGGCGCTCGGGTGCGACGTGCGGCTGGCGGCCCGGCGAGCGAAGTTCGACACTCGTTTCCTGCAGATCGGAATCCACCCCGGCGGTGGCCACACCTGGATGCTGCGCCGCATCGTCGGCCCGCAGGCCACCTTCGCGGGGGTCGTGTTCGGCGAGGTGATGGACGGCGCCGAAGCCGAGCGCGTGGGCCTGGTGCACCGCTGCTACGACGACGACCAGCTGCTCGCGGCCGCCCAGGAGATGGCTGCTCGCGCCGCCACCGCACCCCGAGAGCTGCTCATCGAGGTGAAGAAGACCATCCGCGACATGGCCGACATCGACACGCACCCGGAGGCCGTGGACCGCGAGCTCGTGCCGCAGGTGTGGAGCACGCGCCAGCCCTGGTTCGCCGAGCGCATCGCCGCGCTGCAGTCGAAGATCAGCTCCAAGAAGCCCTGATCCGCACGGTGACGTGAACGGCAGCGGGCCGCCGGAGAAGCGCGCACAACTGTTACGCAATGGCTCTACCTGACCCCGTCGGCGTGGTCTACGGTTGGTACACGGAGAGCAGCAGTACGTTCCGAACACACACGGAGGTACCCATGAGCCAGCGCCATCGCAACCAAGATTTGGCCCCACCGCCGAAGTTGGATGCACGAGCACATGCCCACAACGAGCGGCATCGCATCAACAGCGAATTGCAGGCCGTTGCCGCGCAGGTGAGCGCAGGTTACGAACCCGACGAGGTGCACGAGCCAGGCCGAGCCTGGGTGCCGCCGCACCATCACGACGCCGAGATCGGCAAGAAGAACGCCACGGCGAAACCGGCCCGTCACTGGAAGGTGAAGGACTGGAAGCGGCGCACCACGGTCCGCAAGGCCAAGGCGCAACAGATGCGCCTCACGGCCGAGCAGGCCTAGCGCAACCTCACAACCAGGCGGCGGCCAGCTCGTCGCGGCGGATCTGCCACTCCTCGGCGGTGATGCCGTAGCGCACGTGGTCCTCCCACGCGCCGTTGATCTCGAGGAAGCGCGACGCAATGCCTTCCTCGCGGATCGCGAGCACCTCCATCACTCGCCGGCTGTTGCTGTTGCGCGGCACGATGCAGATCTCCAGCCGGTGCAGGTGCAGCTGCTCGAAGGAGAACTTCGCCAGCGTGATCACCCCTTCGGCGGTGTAGCGCTGCCCGGCCTTCGCGCGGTCGATCCAGTACCCGATGGTGCCGCCCTGCAACGCCCCGCGGACCACGCCGTTGAGGTTGATCTCGCCGGCGAAGTCGGCGCCGACGAAGATGCCGAAGCCGTAGGCGACGCCGAGTTGACGGTCGCGGTCGCGTGCGCTGCAGCGCGCGGCGAAGGCGTCGCGGTCGCGCGTGGGGTCGAGCATCGTGGGGGAGCGGAGCGGCTCCCACGGGATGAGCCACTGTTCGTTGCGTTGCCGCACTTCACTCCACTGCGGCCAGTCGGCGGCCGTCAGCGGCCGCAGCATCAGGCGACGGCCGTAGAGCCGGATGGCGCCGCTGGGCATCGACGGATGCGTGTGACCGCGCCCGCTCATGTGCTGCTCGACGTGTCGTGCGCAGGATGGACGGTGAGGGCGGGAGCCTGGAGCGCGCGCAGCACCGCGACCACGGCGCAGCAGACGCCGAGGATGTGATGCACCTCGTCGGCGGGGAGGCCGGGGTTGTGCACGCGGTCGCAGGCGGCCTCGGTGGCGAGCGTGCGGAACACCTCCTCGGCAGCGTCGCGACCGAGGTCGAACGGCAGCGCCTCCGGGTGACCGATCTCGGTGTCGACCAAGGCCTGCAACCCCGGACCGCACACTTCGATGCAGTCGGCCGCCACCGAGCCGGGCACCTCGCGCGACACGTCTTCCATGTGGTCCATGAAGATGCCGATCGCGTTGGTGAGCTCCTCCGGCAGCGGCGGGTCGGCGGTGAGCATCGCGGCCAGCGACGAGATGCCCATCGGCACCTCGTAGCTGGTCTCGCCGTCGCTGAAGCGCGCCGAGTGCTCGTCGAAGATGATGTGCAACGTGCTCACTGGTCGGCGGCCTCCGTGTCGGCTGCCTCGGCGAGGCGGGCGGCCACCCAGCGGCCGACGGGATCGTCGCCGCCGGCGAGGTGGTACGCGTAGTGCGCGTGGAGGCACTTGACTCCCTGGCGGGTGCCGGCCACGCCCCCCGACGGGCGGGGGCCGGTGTGGCCGGCGGGCATCGCCGCGTCGCGCTCGGCGGCGTAGCGGGCGTGTGCGGCGGCGATGGCGGCGGCCGGGATGACACGCTCGGCCTCGCGGACGCCACCAGCGGCTTCCAACTGGCTCACTCGGCGCAGCGCGTCCTTGCCGGCGAGCCAGTACAGCGTGGGCATCGGCGTGCCGTCGTCGTGCAGGGGCGCGTTGCGCAACACCACCGGGTCGCCGGCGGTGTCGCGCACCACGACGGTGAACGTGCTCTGCGGCCGGCGGCCGAGCAACTCGGTGACGCGTTCGGTGTCGCAGCCCGGCTCGTGCGCCGAATCGGTGGCCGCCACGGTGGCCCGCGAACTACTTGCGCAGACGGCGCAGGACGAGCAGCAGCAACAACAGTCCACCGAACGCGGGCAGCATGCGCTTGACCAGCGCCGAGCCGCCGGCGAGGTCGCTGAGCTCGATCGGCTCTGCCGCCGGACCGTTGATGGTGCGCACGGTGGGCTTCTCGGCGGCTGCGGCCGGTGCCGCGGCCTCGGTGGCGGGCGGCTCGGTGGTGGCCGGCTCGGCGGTGGCCGGCTCGGCCGGGGCGTCGGCGGTCGGGGCGTCGGCGGGCTCGGCGGCCGGAGCGATGTTGTCGGCGTCGAGCATCGTGTTCAGGTTGTGGGCGAAGTCGCTCATCAGCTTTTCGCTGGTGTCGCGGATGACCCCGAGGCGACCGAACTGGGCCACCTTGCCGGTGAGCTTGATGTCGCTGACGACGACCACCTTGGTGACCTCCGGCGACACGACCTCGAGCTGAGCGGTGATGAGTGCTTCGGCATTGCCCTTGCCACCGGTGTCGCGGCCTTCGCCCTTGAGCACAGCGCGGTGGTTGACGTCGTCGCGGTCGACGAAGTGGGCCTGACCCTTGAACTGGGTGGAGATGGGACCGAGCTTGAGCTTGACGACGCCGCGGTAGATGTCGCCTTCGATCTCCTGCAGCTGCGCGCCCTTCATGCAGGGCGCGATGCGCTCGACATCGGTGAGCACGGCCCAGGTCTGCTCGATGGAGCGATGCACGGTGAATTCATTCGTCAGCGGTTCCATCGTTCAAGGTCCTCCAGCGTGTCGACGTCGGCCACAGAGCCTACGCAGGCCACCGGGTAGACCCACTCGGGATGCGCTCGGATCACGTCGCGCGCGCCCGTGTCGCCGTCGGTGGGCAGCAGTGACCACACCTGTTCGCCGAGGCGGACGGGATTGGGGCCGGCGACGCCCTCGTAGGTGGCGATGACGATGGGGTGCTCGGACGGCGCGCCCGCGACCGCTGCCCAGCTGTCGGGGCCGATGAATGGCTGGTCGGCCAGGCCGATGGTGACCTCGGTGGCGCCCAGTTCGCGCGCCGCGTGCACGGCGACCTGCACCGACCCGGCCTGTCCCCGCGCCCACGCCGGGTTGTGGTGCACGGTGACGCGGCCCGCGAGCGCGTCGGGCAGCTCCAGCGCGACCGCGCCGGTGACGAGCAGCACCGTGTCGAACTCGGCGGCGACCACGTGCTCGAGCGCCCACTCCCAGACGGGCCGACCGCGCAGTGGGGCCAGCAACTTGTGGTCGTCGCCGTGGAACCGCGACCCACCGCCGGCAGCGAGGAGGGCAGCGATGCGAGGCACCGCTGGAGCGTATGCGCGGAGCGTTCGCCACTGCCGTCGAGGCCGATGTGCGTGAGTGGCTGACCACCGAACGCGTTGGAAACATGACGAACACATGACGAAAAGTTTGCAGACATGTTGATTGTTGCAATTCGATGACGCTATGTTTGACCCTCGTTGCGGCAATGGCGGGTCACGTTCGAGTCCTCCGGGGCGAGTGTCCTTCATCGGTGCAGCGACACGCGGTGGCGCTCTCGTATGGCGTCTTCGCCGTGAAAGAGGGGTGGACAAGACCTCGATCACGCCCGAACGGCAACTGCTCCCGGCAGCTGCTCCTACGAGGAAGGACCGTCAGTCACATGACGATTCGTCGCACAGTCTCCGCAAGTGTGCTCACCGCCGCCATCGCCTTCGGGTGTGCGGCACTCCCGGCGCCGGCCTCGGCCGCTCCCGCCGCACCAGCGTTCGCGCCCGTCACCGGCGTCGACGGGCTCGCAGGCTACGCCAACGTCGCACTCGACGCCTGGGTGGTCTACGGCCGTACCGGCAGCGCCAAGTCGCTCAGCCAGTTCGGCACGCTGCGCGATGCCGTGGCCGGAGAAGCCGCTCGCCGTCTGGGGCTCGACCCCGCGGCGATGAAGGCGGCATGGCGCAAGGCCGACTCCGCCCACCAGGTGGCGCTGCTCGCCGCGTTCACACAGCTGGGCACCAAGTACCGCACCAACGCCAGCTCACCCGGCGTGGCCTTCGACTGCTCCGGTCTCACCGGCTGGTCGTGGGCGCAGGCCGGCCGCACGCTGCCGCGCCAGAGCGGTTCGCAGATCAAGGCGGTCACCGCCGTCACCCGCAGCACCGTGCAGGCCGGCGACCTGGCCTACTACCCGGGCCACATCAGCATGTACCTCGGCATCGACAACGCGATCATTCACGCCCCGTTCAGCGGTCGCAACATCGAGGTCGGCTTCTTCTCCAAGAACCGCACCAACTCGATCCGCTTCGGCAATCCCGTCGGCTGAACGACCCGTCGGCTGATCAGCCGTGGATGGGCCCCGACGCGTCGCGCAGCGACGGCGTGGCCCGGCCGGTGCGGCGAGCGATGATCTCCGCGCAGATCGACACCGCCGTCTCCTCCGGGGTGCGCGCGCCGAGGTCGAGACCGATCGGCGACATCAGCCGTTCCAGCTGCTCGGGCTGGTTCACGCCCACCTCTGCCAGCCGCTGCAGGCGCTTGGCGTGCGTGGTGCGGCTACCCATCACGCCGATGTAGCCGGCCGCAGTGCCGAGCGCGCCCTGCACCGCGGGCACGTCGAACTTCGGGTCGTGGGTGAGGATGCACACCGCATCGCGCGGGCCGAGCGTGTGGCCGTGCTGGGCGAACACCGGCCCGGGCCACGACACCACCACTTCGTCGGCCATCGGGAACCGGCGACGGGTGGCGAAGATCTCGCGGGCGTCGCACACCGTGACGCGGTATCCGAGCACCTTGGCCACCTTGGCCAGCGCGGCGGTGAAGTCGACGGCGCCGAAGATCCACATCTGCGGCGGTGGCGCCCAGCTCTCGATGAACGTGGCGACGATGGGCGTACCGACGAGGTCTTCCGGCGTCGTCTCGCCGTCGGGGCCGTAGTGACGCACTCCGCTGCGGCCGGCCTCGAGCTCGCCGAGCGCGTCGCGCGCGGCGATGCGGTTCAGTTCGGCGCTGCCCAGCGAGCCGACCGGCTCGAGATCCGGCGCAACCAGCAGCTTGTTGCCGACGCCGGGCCCGTCGACCACGGTGACGAGCGCCACCGGCAGCTCGGCGCGGAGCCGCTCGCTCAGCAGTTCGAACACGGATGAGGCGGCCATGGTCACCAGTCGAGCGGTTCGATGAACAGGCGGATGATGCCGCCGCAGGTGAGGCCGACGGCGAACGCTTCGTCGTCGCTGTAGCCGAACGTGACGATGCGCGGCTCGGCCTCGCCGTGCAGGATGGCGAGCGCCTCGGACACCACGGCACCTTCCACGCAGCCGCCACTGACGCTGCCTGCGACCTCGCCGTGCTCGTTCACCACCATCGCTGCGCCGGGCTCGCGCGGGCCGGAGCCCTCGATGTCGACCACGCGGGCGATGGCGACACGAGCACCCTGGCCGCGCCAGCGGTCGATGTCGTCGAGCAGTTCCTTCATCGCGCGGCACCGATGACGGACGGGGCATGGGCGAGCGACTGACGGCGCTCGGGTGCCGAGGCGATGACGCGAGCGAGCTCTTGCATGGCAGCCAGGCTATGGCCTTCCACGAACGCGTCGACGTAGGGGAGTGCTGCCGCCATCCCGCGGGCGAGCGGGGCGTAGCCGGGGGTCACCTTCAACGGGTTCACCCAGATGGTCTGGTACGAGATGCGCTGCAGGCGTTGCATCTGCTCGGCGAGCACCTCCGGGTTGCCGCGGTCCCAGCCGTCGCTGAGCACGACCACGATGGCGCCGCGCGCCATGCCGCGCACCCCCCACTGATCGTTGAACACCTTCAGGCAATCGCCGAGGCGGGTGCCGCCGCTCCAGTCGTGCACGCGCTGGCTGGCGGCCGCGAGCGCGGTGTCGGGGTCGCGGCTGTGCAGCTCCTTGGTCATGCGAGTGAGACGCGTGCCGATGGCGAACGCCTCCACCTTCTGACGACCGGAGACCGCGGCGTGCACGAAGCGCAACATCGCGCGTGCGTACGGCTCCATCGAGCCGGAGATGTCGAGCAGCACCACGAGCCGGCGCAGTCGTTCACCCGGGTCTCGCCACTCGCGACGGATGGGCTCGCCGCCGGCGCGCAGCGAGGCCCGCACGGTTGCCGGCAGGTCGGGGCGGCGACCGCGACGAGACGCGGTGTACCGGTACGACCGGCGTGGCGGACCGATGAAGCGCAGCTGCGACATCAGTTCCTGTGCGAGCCGCAGCTCGTCGCTGCTGTAGGCGGCGAAGTCCTTGTGGCGCAGCACCTCGGCGGCGCTGAAGCGCAGCACCAGGGTGGGATCGTCGTTCACCACGGTGTCGCCGTCGCAGTCGCCCTCGGAGTCGTAGTCGTCGTCGATGGCGAGCGTGATGTGCAGCGGCTCTGCCACCGCCTCGTGGCCCGCGGCGCCTGCGGCCGCCAACCAGAACACGGCGAACGAGCGGTCGTAGAGCTCGATGTCTTCCGGACGGCGCACGAGCGTGGCGCGCCCGGCCCAGTAGACGGCGTCGCGTTGGTCGATGCCGACGTGCCCGAGCGCGTCGACGAACGCGAGCACGCTGCCCAACGGCACCCGGAGTCCCGCGCCGCGCAGCACGCGGGCGAAGGTGACGGCGACCCGTTCGGTCGGCGTGTGTCGTTCGGGCGTGCGCCGTTCAGGTGAGTGGGGCACCAGCGCGTCGCTCACGACGGTTGGAAGCCTCGCTCGAACGCCTGCCTGACGAGGTCCGCGATGCCGTGCTGGCGTGTGCGTTCCTGATCTTCGCGGTACTTGAGCACGGCGCCGAGCGTGGCGTCGACCACCGCTTCGTCGAGCTCGGTGCGGCCCAACGCGGAGAGCGCCTGTGCCCAGTCGATGGTCTCGGCCACTCCCGGCGGCTTGTAGAGGTTGAGGCCGCGCAGCGCCTCTACCGCGCCGGCCACCTGGCGGGCGAGACGGTCGAGCGCCTGTGGCACGCGCATGCGCACGATGCGCACCTCGCGCTCGAAGTCGGGGTGCTCGACCCAGTGGTACAGGCAGCGACGCTTGAGCGCGTCGTGCACGTCGCGCGTGCGGTTGCTGGTGAGCACCACCAGCGGTGGGCGCACGGCGTTGAAGCGACCGATCTCGGGCACCGTGATCTGGTACTCGGAGAGCACTTCCAGCAGGTATGCCTCGAACTCGTCGTCGGCACGGTCGATCTCGTCGATGAGCAGCACCGGTGGCGTGTCGCCGACGTGGTCGATGGCTTGCAGCAGGGCTCGCTTGAGCAGGAAGCGCTCGTTGTACAGCTGCTGTTCGAGCGCGCTGGTGGTGAGGCCCAGCGACTCGCCGGTGGCTTCGGCCGCGCGCAGGTGGAGCAGTTGGCGGCTGTAGTCCCAGTCGTACACGGCCTGCGAGACGTCGATGCCCTCGTAGCACTGCAGGCGGATGAGCTCGCCGCCCGTCCACCGGCTGAGCACCTTGGCCACCTCGGTCTTGCCGACCCCGGCCTCGCCTTCCAGCAGCAGCGGGCGCCGCAGCGCCATCGCGAGGAACACCGAGGTGGCGAGGCCTTCGTCGGGGATGTAGCCGTGCAGGCTGAGTGCGTGCGCGACGTCGGCGGGAGTGGAGGGCTGCGTGGCCATTGCGGTGAAGGTTAGGGCCGGATGGCAGGCTGGTGCTCGATGGAACCCCTTCGCCAGATCCGGATCCACGCGCCCGCCGCCACCGAAGTGTCCGTGTTCGTACGTTCACGTCATGCCCTGAGCGAAGATCTGTCGGTCGCGGCACGACGCGAAGGGGAATCGTGGGTGGTCGAGGTCGCGGCGGAGGTCGGCGACGTCTACTGGATCGTGGTCGACGGCGGGCCGCCGTTGCTCGACCCGAGCTGCCTCGACATGGAGGTCACTGCCGACGGTCCGCGCAGCGTCGTGCGCGACCCGTGGCCGCGAGCCGCGCAGGGTGCTCCGCTCGCGCACCCGCCGGTGGTCTACGAACTGCACGTGCGCGGGTTCGGGCGCACCTTCGGCGGCTGCATCGAGCACCTCGATCACGTGGCCGCAGTGGGCGCGAACGTGATCGAACTGATGCCGGTGCACCCGTTCGATCCAGCGAACAACTACTGGGGGTACATGCCGCTGGTGTGGGGTGCGGTGCACCGGCCGTATGCCGCCGACCCGGCCCGCGCCGCCGAGGAACTCGCGGAGCTGATCGCGGCAGCGCACGATCGCGGCATGCACGTGTGGATCGACGTGGTGTTCAACCACACCGGTGAAGGCGACCGCTCGATGCCCACGTACAGCCTGCGCGGACTCGACGACGCGAACGCGTACCGCCACCACGACGACGGCCGCTACACTGACGACAGCGGGTGCGGCAACGACATCGACCCGGCGAACGCCGAAGTCCGCCGGCTGGTGCT
Source organism: Actinomycetota bacterium (assembly GCA_030685215.1). Classification (GTDB taxonomy): domain Bacteria; phylum Actinomycetota; class Acidimicrobiia; order Acidimicrobiales; family Ilumatobacteraceae; genus UBA668. Next base: position 1,155 of record JAUXQB010000187.1, on the reverse strand, counting down.
CGAGGGGCTCGACCGCTACGCCGATCTCGGTGTCGACGGCTTCCGTTTCGACCTCGCCTCGTTGCTCACCCGCGACGACGGCGGTCTGGTGCGCGAGATCACGTCGTGGGGGAAGGCGCGTGGCGTCGCGTTGATCGCGGAACCGTGGGACCTCGGCTCGTACCAGTTGGGTTCACCGGTGTGGCCGCCGGAGTGGCTGCAGTGGAACGACCGCTTCCGAGACGATGTGCGCGGGTTCCTGCGGGGCGAAGCGGGTCTGGTCACAGCGATCCGACAACGAGTGCAGGGAAGCCCTGACCAGTTCGGCACCGACGGCGCGGCGCGGAGCGTGAACTTCATCACCGCGCACGACGGGCTGACGCTGCACGACCTCACCATCATCACCAGCGACCGGCACCGTTCGTGGGACACGGGACCCGAACTGCGCCTGCAGAAGCTGAAGAACTACGCGGCGCTGCTGCTGCTGTCGGCGGGCACACCGATGTGGGTGATGGGCGACGAGTTCGCGCGCACGCAGGACGGCCACGACAACCCGTACGACATCGACGGCCCGCTCACCTGGGTCGACTGGTCGCGCACGAACACGTGGACCGAGCTCACTGCGTGGTTCCGAGATCTGCTGGCGCTGCGTCGGGCACATGCTCCCACCGACTTCCGCTTCTACGGGGTGGGACCCGACGTCGACGAGTCGCACGAGTCGCGGTCCATCGCATGGTGTGCGAATGGTCTGTACGTGATGGTGAACGCATGGTGGGAGCCGCTCACCTTCGAGGTGCAGGAGCCGGGAGAGTGGACCGCGCGCCTGGCCTCCGCCGCGCCGATGGTGCATGCCGAGCGCTCGTTCTCACTCGCCCCGCGCAGCGTCGCGGTGCTCGAGCGAACGGCCTGAGCCGCGGCAAGGGTCAGCTGTCGAATCCGAGCCCGAAACGGTCGAGGCCACGCAACCACAGGTTGCGCTTGCCCGTCGTGTCCTCACGGTCAAGCGAGTAGCGCGTGGCCTGGATGCCGATGAAACGGAACGGCTCTGGTGGGAACGGGATGGGCTTGGTCTTGACGAACTCGGTCTCGGTGGCCTTGCTGCGCCGGCCGTCGAGCATGTCGAGCATCACTTCGGCGCCGAACCGGGTGGATGCAACGCCCAACCCGGTGTACCCG
>JAUXQB010000182.1 GCA_030685215.1 Actinomycetota bacterium | reverse complement strand
ATCAACAGCCCCGGCGGCTCGGTCACGGCCGGCATGGCCATCTACGACTCGATGCTGTTCGTCAGCTGCGAGGTCGCCACCGTGTGCATGGGCATGGCCGCCAGCATGGGCCAGTTCCTGCTCACTGCCGGCGCGCCGGGCAAGCGCTTCACGCTGCCCAACGCCCGCATCATGATGCACCAGCCGCTCGCCGGCCTCCGCGGCCAGGCCACCGACATCGCCATCCAGGCCGAGCAGCTCGCCTACACGAAGCGCCGCATGGCCGAGCTCATCTCGTTGCACTCGGGTCAGCCGCTGGAGAAGATCCAGGCCGACAGCGAACGCGACCGTTGGTTCACCGCCGACGAGGCAAAGGCCTACGGGCTGGTCGACAAGGTCATCGTCCGGCGCGGCGAGATCGTCTGACGCTTCGGCGTCAGGTGGTCGTCGTCACGGGGGCCGTGTCGGCCGGGGCAGGCGGCAGCGTCGTCGCGGTGGGCGTCACACTGCCGATCAGTGCACCGCAGCGCTGCTGCGTGTAGGAGATCACCCGGTTGGCGGCCTGCTCGCTGCGGCGCGCGGTGTCGGCGACCCGCTGCATCGACTCGGGGTCGGCCGGGTCGACGGTGACCGCGGTCTCCAGGTTGTTCATCATCACGTCCCACTCCGGCTCGATGGCGAGTGGCGCGGACTGCGCCACCGCGCGCCACGCGTCGACCACGCGGTCGATGTCGCCGGGTGCGGCGATGGTGGGGGAGTTGAGCTCGGTGAGGTGGTTGCCCACCTGGGTGCAGTAGTTCGACTCGCTGCGCTGGTCGGGGTCGTCGCCACACGCGGTGAGCGTCAGCGGCAGCAGGGCCGCGGCAGTGGCGATGAGGCGTGCCGCCGAGCGATTCATACCCCGAGTCTCTCAGCCGCCGCCGCGTTCGGGCGTGCACCCCGGCGGCATCAATGTATTGACAGACGTCGATGCGTTGCAGCACAGTTGCATCGACGAACGTCGATGGATGGGGGAGAGCCGATGGCATCAGTTCACGAGCACAGCACTCAGCGACGACCGATCGAGTCGGCATCGGCCTGGGTCACGGCCGACCTCGCGACCGATGACGACTGGTTGGTGGTGCTCGACGACGCAGAGCGCGACGAGATCGTCACTGCGGCGCGCGCCGCCCTCGCCCGAGGGGAGACCGCGGCCTCGCTCACGATCGCCGGCTTCCCGCTCCCACGGCTCCAGTCCCGCGTGAGCGAGTGGTCCACGAGGCTGCACGCCGGCCGCGGCTTCCTGTTGCTGCGGCGGTTCCCGATCGACGTGCTCGACCCCCTCGAGATCGAGCTCGGCTACGTGGGGCTCGGTCTGCACCTGGGCACACCGGTCGGCCAGAACGCGAGCGGCGACACGCTTACGCACATCCGTGACGAGCGCCTGGCCGAGACCGGCCCGAACGTGCGGCTGTATCGCACCAACAAGCGGCAGGACTTCCACACCGACGGCGCCGATCTGGTCGGCCTGCTCTGCCTGCATCCGGCGCTGCGCGGCGGCGAGAGCCGACTCGCGAGCGCGGCAGCGGTGTACAACGAAGTGCTGCGGCGCCGACCCGATCTGCTGGAAGTGCTGTACCGCCCGATGTGCTGGGACCGCAACGGCGAGGAGCGACCGGGCGAACCGCCCTACTTCCAGCTCGCGCCGTTCTTCGACCTCGACGGCGTTCCTCGCATCTTCTACATCGGCTGGTACATCCGAGACGCACAGCGCCACGAAGGAGTGCCACCGCTCACCGACGATCAGCGCGCGGCGATGGAACTGCTCGAGTCCATCGCCAACGACCCGACGGTGCACGTGGAGATGACGTTCGAACCTGGCGACATCCAGCTGCTCAACAACGGTCGCATCCTGCATGCCCGCGAGGCGTACGACGATGCGGATGACCCCGACGAGCGCCGTCACCTGCTGCGGCTGTGGCTGGCCGCCCATCGCTTCACGAGCGTGGAGGACGGCCTGCGCGCCGGCATCAACACGGCCCGCTGACGATCGCGAGTTGCCATCGCGCACCCTTCCGATATGGTGCGATTCGTTGCCGTCGGGGAACCGGTTGCCGTTCCCTCCCTCGTCCGTTGGCGCCATGTGCGCCACCTGCTCGTCGGAGGAAACGCGCATGATTGCCGCCGTTCGTTCTGCCACGGTCTTCGGCGTCGAAGGGCGCCCAGTCACTGTCGAAGTGCACGTGTCCACCGGGCTGCCGGCGTTCCAGATCGTCGGTCTGCCCGACGAAGCCTGCCGCGAGTCGCGCGACCGCGTGCGGGCCGCGGTGCTGTCGAGCGGCCTGCAGTGGCCCTCCTGCCGGGTCACGGTGAACCTTGCACCGTCCAGCCAACGCAAGGGCGGCTCCGGCCTCGATCTCGCCATCGCCATCGGGTTCCTGGCGGCGAACGAGCAGCTGCCGGTCTCGCAGTTGGAGGGTCTCGGTTTCGTCGGCGAGCTCGGCCTCGACGGCAGCATGCGTGGCGTGTCGGGCGTCGCGCCGATGGTGGCCGCGATGGGCGACGTGCGCCCGGTGGTGCCCACGGCCAGCTTCCGTGAGGCGCAGGGCGTGTTCGGCGCCGAGGTGCGCGTGGCGGCGATGTTGCGGGAAGTGGTCGATGCGCTCAACGCCGACGCGCCGTGGCCGAAGCCGCCCGACACCGAGTTCGTCGACGACGAGCCGCCGCCCGCGGATCTGGCCGACGTGCGAGGGCAGGCGATGGCGCGGCTCGGGCTGGAGGTGGCGGCGGCGGGCGGCCACCACATGCTGCTGGTCGGTCCGCCCGGCTCGGGCAAGACCATGCTCGCGCAGCGCATCCCCGGTCTACTGCCCGACCTGCAGCCCGACATCTCGCTGCAGGCCACCATGGTGCACTCGGCGGCGGGCGTGCGCCTGCCCGCCGGCGGCCTGGTCCGCCGGGCGCCGTTCCGGGCACCGCACCACAGCAGCTCGATGGTGTCGCTCGTCGGCGGCGGCAGCACCACCCTGCGTCCCGGCGAGATCAGTCTGGCGCACGGCGGCGTGTTGTTCCTCGACGAACTGGGCGAGTTCGCGCCGACGGTGCTCGACGGCTTGCGTCAGCCGTTGGAGGAAGGCGTCATCCGGCTCGCTCGCGCACGCGCCTCGGCGTCACTGCCCGCCACGTTCCTGCTGGTGGCGGCCACCAACCCGTGCCCGTGCGGTGGTGGTGCCCCGGGGGTCTGCGAGTGCGACGAGGGGGCGCGTCTGCGGTACCTGCGCCGGCTCTCCGGCCCGCTGCTCGACCGCTTCGACCTGCGCGTCGGCGTCACCCGCCCCGACGTCGACGACCTGCTCGCCAGCGGCGGTGGCGAACCCACCGCTGCGGTCTCGGCGCGCGTGGCCGCGGCCCGGCGCCTGTCGCTCGACCGCATCGGCATGCCGACGGCGCGCATCCCGCCGTCGCAGCTCGATGCGCTCGCGCCGTTGCACCCTGCCGCCCGTGCGCGGCTCCGCGAACAACTCGAGAACGATCGGCTCACCGGTCGCGGCTATCACCGCATCCGTCGCGTCGCTCGTACCATCGCAGACCTCGCCGGCGCCGACGAGTTGGTGCTCGACGAGCACGTCGCCATGGCCCTGCAGATGCGAGTGCGGCTCAGTGTCACCTCGCGGGAGCGTGCGGCATGACCGAGGTGCCGCCGGAGGCCTACGTGGCCGCGCTGTCGGGGTTCCCGCGGATGAGCCTGGGCCGGCTGAGCGCGTTGCTCCGCCATCACGAGCCGCACGAGGCATGGCAGGTGGTGCTCGGCGAACGCCCCTGCAGCGGCGTGGTCGCGCAGGTGCTGAATGCGGAAGGGGTGCGCCCGGCCTGGCGTCGCGGTGCGCTCGAGCGCGACCCGCTCGCGGTGCTGGAACAGTGCCGGTCGCTGGGTGTGCGCGTGTTGCCGTACGGGCACGCCGACTATCCGGCCGGACTGCTCGACGATCCGCTGCCGCCCCCCGTGCTCTTCGCCCGTGGCGACCTCGCGTTGCTCGCCGGCAGGCGGGTGGCGGTGGTCGGCACCCGCAACGCGACGGCACAGGGTCGCGAGGCGGCGCGCGAACTGGGACACGGCCTCGCATCCGCCGGCATGCACGTGGTGTCGGGTCTCGCTCGTGGCGTCGACGGCCACGCACATCGCGGTGTGCTCGCGGCAGAGGCCGACGGTCGCCCGATCGGTGTGGTGGCCTCCGGGCTCGACGTGGTCTATCCGCGCGAGCACCGCGATCTGTGGGAGGCCACCGCCAACTGCGGGCTGCTGCTCAGTGAGGCTCCGCCCGGTGTGCAACCCGAGCCGTACCGGTTCCCGTTGCGCAACCGCATCGTGGCGGCGTTGTCCGAACTGGTGGTGGTGGTCGAGTCGCGAGAGCGTGGCGGTTCACTCATCACGGCCGCGCTCGCGGTGGAGCGCGACATCCCGGTGATGGTGGTGCCGGGCCCCGTCGGGCGGCGGGCGTCGGCGGGCACCAATCAGTTGCTGTGCGACGGCGCTGTGCCCATCACCTCGTCCGTCGACGTGCTCACCGCGTTGTCGTTCCAGCACGGCAGGTCGGCCGTCGTGCCCGCCGACCTCCGCGCGCGACCTCGAAGCGACGACATCGCCATCTATCGCACGCTCCAGGCGGCGCCGCGCACCATCGACGGTGTGGCGCTTGCCCTCGGCCTGAGCCTGGTGGAAGCGGCG
>JAUXQB010000172.1 GCA_030685215.1 Actinomycetota bacterium | reverse complement strand
GCTGCTCGTGAACGAGCGCGACGAGGTGGTGGAGACCACGGTCGCGAACCTGCTCTACCGTCGCGCCGGCCGCTGGTTCACGCCTCCGCTCACCAGCGGCGGGCTGCCCGGCATCGGTCGCGAGGCGTTGCTGAGCTACGGCGCGGTGAGCGAGCGCACGCTGCCGCTGGCGGAGCTGTGCGACTGCGAGTCGCTCGAAGTGGTCAGCTCGCTGCGCGGTCGGCGGCGAGCGGTGATACTCCACACATGAACCCCGACCAGTTCCGCGACGCGCTCGCCGGTGACGGCGTGCTGCTGATGGGCGTCGTCAACGTCACGCCAGATTCGTTCAGCGACGGCGGTCGCTACTACGAGCTCGACGCCGCGGTCGCGCACGGCCTGCGGATGGTCGACGACGGCGCCGACATCGTCGACGTCGGCGGGGAGAGCACTCGCCCGGGTGCCGAGCCCGTCTCCGTGGAGGAAGAGCTGCGACGAGTGGTGCCCGTGGTGCGCGACCTGCGCTCAGCAGGCATCGCCGTGAGCATCGACACCCGCCACGCGGTGGTCGCCGAGGCTGCGGTGGCGGCCGGCGCGTGCCTGGTGAACGACGTGTCGGGTCTGCGCGATCCATCCATGCGTGCGGTAGCGGCGGGGCACGACGTGCCGGCGGTGGCGATGCACATGCCCGTCGACGACCCGGCCGTGATGCAGCAGCACACCGACTACGACGACGTCGTGCGCGACGTGATCTCGTTCCTACGCGAACACGCGGCGCTGGCGCTGGCCGAAGGCGTCCCGAGCGTCATCCTCGACCCGGGCATCGGCTTCGGCAAGACGGTGGAGCAGAACGTGCAGCTCGTCCGTCAACTCGACGTGCTGGTCGCGCTGGGCCACCCGGTGATGCTGGGTGCATCGCGCAAGCGATTCATCGGTCTGCTCGCCGGCGTGGAGCAGCCGGAGGATCGTGTGGCGGGAACGCTGGCCGTGCACCTCGCGGGTGTGCAGCGCGGCGCGCGTCTCGTGAGGGCGCACGACGTGGCGGCGCACCGGCAGGCGCTCACCATGTGGAGCCACGTGAACGGCTGATCGCGACTGGTTCCGGGGAGAGGGCTCGAACCCCTATATGCAGGACCAAAACCTGCCGTCCTACCATTGAACGACCCCGGAAGGAACGGGCCTGAGGCTAGCGGAGGGCGCGCAATCCGCGGTGGGGGTTTGGGCGCGGGTGCGCGTCCGATAGCGTCTCACGAGCTATGGGTTCATTGATCAAGAAGCGCCGTAAGCGCATGCGCAAGAAGAAGCACAAGAAGATGCTCCGCCGTACGCGGCACGCGCGCCAGCGCGGCAAGGGCTGATCCCAGCTTCGTTCTGCAACCGAATCGATCTCGTCACCGACCGCCGGCAGCCTGCTGTTGGCGGTCGGTGCGCGTGTGCACCACCATCGCCTCCGCCAGTGCGGGCGCGACGTCGTGGTGACCGATCAGGAACCACGACGCACCGCTGCCGGCGAGGGTGGGTGATGCGCCCGCTGCCTCGCGGATCCGGTCGCGCCAGTGCACGAGCTGCGGCTCCACCACCAGCGCAGCAGGCTCCAGGTCGTTGGGCCCGGCGGAACGAGCTCGGTCGATCGCGTCCCAGGCGCGGTACACCGCCGGCGTGCTGACCGACAGCGGCGGGATGACCAGCGTGATGTCGAGCGGCTCGAACGGCAACGGCTCGACGATCTCGCCGATGCCGCGCACCCGAGCGCGGCCGCCGACCAGGCAGAAGCTGACGTCGGCGCCCAACTGCGCGGCGCCCGCGACATCGTCGTAGCCCGCCCAGCGCAGCACGGCCGCTGCGTCGCTGCTGCCGCCGCCGAGTCCGCCGCCGTGAGGGATGGCCTTGTGCAGGTGCACGTGCGCGGAACGGCCGGCGAGGCGGAGCGCTCTCGCCACCAGGTTGCTGTCGTCGAGCGGCACGCCCGTGGCGAACGGGCCGTCCGCGCTGAGCCCCTCGCCCGAGGGTTGGATGGTGAGTGTGTCGGCCCATTCGAGCGACACCATCTCCGCGTCGATCAGGTGATAGCCGTCGGCGCGCACGCCGGTGACGCGCAGCTCGAGCGTCAGCTTCGCCGGCGCATGGACGACGACCGTGCTCACTGGGCTGCTCGCCAGGCGAGGGCCAGCCGTCCCCATTCGTACACGTCGAGCTCTTCCGGACGGCGCTGACTGTCGATGTCGGCAGCGGCGAACACCTCCGGCGTCACCACGTCGGCGAGCGATCTGCGCAGCATCTTGCGGCGCTGGCCGAACGCGGTGCGCACCAGGTGGAACAGGTCGGCAGGGGGAGCCTCCACCGCGGGCGCCGGCCGGCGGCGGATGTCGGCCAGCGCGGACTCCACGTTGGGCTTCGGCACGAACACGCTCGCCGGCACCAGGCCGGCCACGCGAGCAGTGGCCCAGTACGAGATCTTCACCGTGACCGCGCCGTACTGCGGCGTGCGCGGCACGGCGCAGAAGCGCTCGGCGGCCTCGCGCTGCACCATCACCAGCATCCGCTCGATCTGCGGGACGTCGTCGAGCAGGTCGCAGATGAGGGGCGTCGCCACGTTGTACGGCAGGTTCGCGACCAGCACCCAGCCGTCGGTGTCGCCGAGCAGCGCCG
>JAUXQB010000171.1 GCA_030685215.1 Actinomycetota bacterium | reverse complement strand
GCCGTCGGCGTTCGACGGCTTCTCGTTCGCGGTCACCCGATTCGACTCGTCGGGCCCGGTCACCGTCGAGTTCGTCGGCTCGTCCGCATGAGCCCATCGCGAGCGGCCGACGACATCGTCGAGATCGAGATCATCGACCACGACCCGGCGGCGTTCGGGCTCCCTCGCGTGGCGCCGCCGGCGCACCGTCCGACGGAACAACGGCCCTCGTGGCGCGCGCCCGTCGCGGCCAGCGTCGCCATCGCCGTCGCGGTCGTCGCAGTGGCACTCTGGCAGCCGTGGGGGGCCGAGCCGCGGTGGCGCACGTTCCCGGTGGCCGTGCGCTTCACACCCACGCTGTCGGCGCGACAGGTGCTCGCTGCTCCACCCGGCGATGCGTTCGAGGTCGAGGCGCCGGAGGCGCCGTTGGCGACCGCCGTCACCCGTTCCACGCTGGTGGGCCACGTGTTCGCCGAGCCCGGGGCCAACGAGGACCGCGGGCGATGGGCGGCCTTCGCCGCGCTGCCGTCGTGGAACCCGTCAGCGCCCGCCGGCACGTCGACCACGCGGGTGCGCGGCATCGACGCCGTGGTCAGCCGCGTCGGCGTCCGCACCAGCGTCGTGTGGGGTCCGCTCGACCGGTACGGGTGGACCGCCGAGGCGAGCCGCCTCACCGACGAGGAGGTGTTGCAGTTCGCGGAACACACCGCGGTGATCGACGCCCGACCCGCGCTGCGCGAGTCGTACGACATGCGTGGGCTGCAGCCGGTCGGCGGCATCGCCGGGTTCCGCACGGTGAAGGCGGTGGAACGCGTGCTCGACGACCGGCCGGCCGCACACGCGCAGGCTCCCACCGTGGTGCGCTACCGCGACGGCTTCGACGTGCTCACTGTGCTCTCCATCGCCGCCCCGCCCGACACGCTGCCGTTCGTGCCGTTCGTGTTCGGACGCGGTGACGAGACGGCGGTACACGGGCTGCCGGCGGTGTCGATCCGCACCGGCGGCAGTGGCGGCCTCGTCGCCTGGATGGAGGGCGGCCGCCTCGTCGTCCTGTCCGGCTCCGGCGACGCCGCCCGCCTGACCGCGCTCGCGGAGTCCGCTCACACGGCCACCGACGCGGAGTGGGACGACCTGGTGAGCATGAGGGACCAGCGGTACATCGACCTCGCATCCGCACCGCAGATCGAGATCGGTGCCGGCACCACGCCCAACGGCAACGAGTGGCGCGCATGGAGCTCGACGCTCGAGGATGCCAGCGCGTTCTGCCTCACCACCGGCCTCGGCGAGCAGTGCACCATCGTCACCGACGGCGACCGGCCGATCGACGACTTCTTCGTGCAGGGCGGCCGCATCAGCCTGCGCGTCGGCGACGCCCGCACACCGACCCGCGCGGTGGTCACCTGGCCCGACGGAGCGGTGATCGTCACCGAGTTCGTACCACTCGACGACGAGCGCTCGGCCGTGGCCGTGTTCGTGCCTGCTCGCGGGAGTCTGGATCTGCGCACCGCGTGACAGACTCTCGCCATGCGGGACGAGTTCGGTGAGATCGATCCAGACGAGATCGACATCCTCGACGCCGATCCCAATGCGTTCGCAGCACTGCCACAGCCACCGGACGACCACGGCACGACGCCCGGCACGACGCCCGAACCGGTGGCTCGGCGTCGGCCTCGGTGGCTGGTTCCCGCGCTCGTCGCGAGCGCCGTCGCGCTCGTCGCCGGCGGCGTGTTGGTGTGGCAACCGTGGGCCGGCGACACCGACACCGGCGGGGTGTCGTTCCCGTCGGGCACCACCGGCGACGGCGAGCCGCTCACCGAGCAGCTGGTGTTCGGCGATCCGCCGGGTGAGCTCGCCGATGCATCCATCGGGGGCAACGACGACGGCTTCACCGGCTTCGGCGTCGACGCGGTCGGCTACTTCTTCGCCGAGCCGAGTGCCAAGTTCCAGTTCGGGGAAGGTGGTGCGGGTCGCTGGGCGGCGTTCTTCGCAGTGCCCGAGGACAGTGACGACGCGCCCGACGTCGATGTCGACATGGAAGGTGCGACCGCCGGAACCGTGCAGGGCAGTCCTGCGTCGATCACGGTCGAGGCGCAGCTGCTGAGCGTGTCGTTCGGCCCGGTCGACGGATGGATGTTCTCGGTCGCGACGTCAGACCTGTCGCGAGCCGAGACCCTCGCGTTCGCCGAGGCCGTGAGCGTCGACGGTGAGACGGCGGTCATCGCTGACAGCACCGTGCTCGGCGAGATGCTGCCACTCGGCGATGTCGACGACTACTTCGGTGCGCTGCAACTGGTGCTGCAGCTGAGCGCGTTCGGTCAACTCGGCGGCGACGCCGTCTCGTTGCGGTACGACGACGACGAACTGAACTTCACGGTCGGGTCCGTTCCCGCCGGCGAGCACAGCCTGGAGATGCTCCAGTTCGTGTTCGGCGAGGGCGCTGGGGCTGCCTCCACCATCCGCGTGCACGGGCTCCCGGCCATCGCCGCGACGACCGACGAACAGTTCATGGGCGACGGCTCTGTCACCTTCGTCGCATGGGTGGAGGGTGGTCGGCTGGTGATGGTGAGCGGGCCGGACGATCCCGACGCGTTGGTGGCGTTGGCGGAGACGGTGCGACCGGCCACCGATGAGGAGTGGGCCGAGGTCGTGGTGCTCGCCGCACAACCCGACGAGTTCGACGACGACTTCTTCGGCGAGGGCGGTGTCGACGAGCCCGACCGCACCCTGCTGGCCGCTGGCGCGATGCCTGGCGGCGGCACGTTCGAGTTCTCGGTCGGATACTCCGGCGACACGCTGATGACGTGTCTCGATCAGGAGACCGACAACGGTGGCAGCGGGGCGTGCAGCGAGACAGTTCAGGAGTTGCCGATGCTGTCGGTCGAGCGCATCGACGGCCTCGAGTTCCTGGTGGCGATGACCACCGACGAGGTCGGCGAGGTGGAGGTGCTGCTCACCCTCGACGACGGCAGCGTCGAGACCTACACCGTCGAGTGGCAGTCACCGGATCTTCCGGGCCCGGCCGGCGGGTGGCTGCTGCCCGACGGGTGGCAGCAGGCCGAGTTGGTCATCGACGGCGAACTGGTCATCGTCACCGAGCCGTGAACAGGTCGAC
>JAUXQB010000167.1 GCA_030685215.1 Actinomycetota bacterium | reverse complement strand
CGCCGGACCCGTGGCCTGATAAGAGCCTGCCCTCACCCGAGTGGCCCATCACTGGCCTGCCCGAAACACCGGCAACAAGCACCTTGACAAACATAGGAGCGTCGCTCTGCTCGCTGGACAAGGCCGCCCGCTTCGGGCATTGGGCGCTACCGCGCTGGGCGCGCCCGCGGCGACCAGTCCGGATGAGCAAACGCGATGGTTCGACGCTTTCCCGGAAGGCGAACTGCGACGCGCAGGACCGGTCCTTCGAGGAGTGGCCACGGATACACGTCCGGTCGGCCGCTTCGGTCGTGGATGATCCTCAGCTGTCCGTCCTCGTCGGTGAACACGTAACCCGAGAGCACAGTGCCGTCGATGGAGCTTGTCGGCCCGAGCCACATCTCGACCATGAAGTCCGAGTCCACGTACGTCGCGACGGCTATCGCTTCGGGCTGCCAGCCTTCGGGCCACGTGTGGTCGGACATGCACGACGAACGTATCGCGACCGCTCACGCGGAGCTGCCGCTATGCCCGGCGAATCACTCGCAAGCGCAACGCGATCCGCGTCACACCATTCATCTACCGTTGGCGTCATGGCGTCCACTGGGACCAGGCAGTCGCTGTGCGTACCCAGTGTGCGAGGAACTCCTGTCCAACTCTCCCGAGATTCAGCGAGCGGCAGAGAGACGCAGCGAGTCAACATGTCCGCAGGTCAGAACGCGTTTCCCGAGATCGCCGCTGGCCCGAAACTTGGTCTTGGCGTTGTCGTTCTGCGGCCAAGGTACTCTGTAACACCCCCTGAGTACAGTTGTTCGTATGGACGTGACGGCGGTGATCGGGCGTGTGGAAGAGGTGGCGGCAACCCGCGCCGCCGCTCACGCGGACCGTGCTGCGTTGGAAAGCGGGTTGCGGTCGATCGCCGGCGTTCGGGCGTGGCTGACGTCGGCCGAGGCGGATCTGGCGGCTCGCTTGGCTGCGTGCACCTCGTTCCCCGAGGAGGCAATTGCGCAGGCCGGCCGAGGTTCGCAGGGTGACGCAAGTCGGGTGCTCGAGCGGTCGTGCACGCTCGGCGCGGTGCCTGCGCTGGCAGACGCGCTGAACAGCGGGTCGGTCACGGCGGGTCATGTCGATGCGGTCACCAAGGTCGCGAAGGGACTCGAGGGCGACGCGAGAACCAGGTTGCTCGCTCGGGCAGACCGGCTCGTGAGCATTGCCCGCCACGGGTCGGTCACCGAGTTCCGCAGGCGACTGGAGAACGAGGCGAAGTCGCTGCAGGCCGACGACGGCACTGCGCGGTTCCAACGACAGCAACGAGCAGCACGACTGCGGCGATGGACCGATGCGGACGGAATGTGGTGCCTGTCGGGACGGTTCGACCCGCTCACCGGAGTGCGGCTGAACGCTCGCCTGACGGCCGAGATCGAAGCGGCGTTCGCGGAGTCGGTGCCGGAGGGCTGCCCCACCGACCCACAGGTCAAGAACGAGTTCTTGGCGGCGTGCGCCTTGGCACGGATCATCGACGACGGCGGCGTCGCCCAACGCGCCGGCCGCCCCGAGTTCGTGGTGGTGATCGAGGCCGACGGCGACGACCCGGGTGGAGCGGAGGAATCGACCGACTCCGACGGTGATGCGGCGCACGCCGCTCCCAGGCGCCAGCGGCACCCGCGAACCGACTGGGGGCTTCCCGTGGAGATCCCATGGTCGGTGCTCGTCGAGTTGTTCGGCGATGGTGACGCGTACCCGGTCATCGTGCGCAACGGAGTCGTGCTCTACGCCGCGGGCGAGCTGAACCTCGGCCGCACCACACGCCTCGCGAATCGCGCCCAGCGGCGAGCGCTGAGGGCGCTGTACGCCACCTGTGGCATACCGGGGTGCGAGACGCATTTCGACCGGTGCAAGATCCACCACGTTCTCTGGTGGCGCCACGGCGGGCGCACAGATCTCGAGAACTTGCTGCCGCTCTGCGTGCACCATCACACGCTCGTGCACAACGCCGGATGGATCATCACGCTGGGGTTCGGGCGAATGCTCACACTTCGATTGCCCGACGGCACCGTCCACAACACCGGCCCACCGGGCCGTCGAGCGGCATGACCGCCGCCCGCAGGGGCGCAGTCGGCCGCGTGGGCCGCGTGGGCCGCGTGAGCGGCGTGGGCCGCAGTTTGGCCGCAGCCGGGCTGCGTGGGCTCCGAGCGGAACACGAAGAACACGGGGTCGGTGTTCTGTCCAATCGCACGCGATATGGCTACACGACGAGCGAATCACTTGCGATACGCTACCCCTATGATCGATCGGCAACGACTTGCTCGGCTCCATGCAGTGGAGGAGGAGCGGTTCGTCGACACGCACCCGGCGTCGGCGGCGATGGCTCGCGACGCGCGCACGCATCTGCTCGGCGGGGTGCCGATGGCGTGGATGACGCGGTGGCCGGGGGCGTTCCCGCTGTTCTTCCAGGAGGCGCGCGGCGCTCGGTTCACCGACGTCGACGGCCGCGAGTACGTCGACTTCTGCCTCGGCGACACGGGTGCGATGACCGGGCATGCACTACCGCAGGTGGCAGACGCGCTGTTCCGGCAAGCGTCGAACGGCATCACCACGATGCTGCCGAGCACCGACGCGGCCTGGGTGGGCGCCGAGCTCGCACGGCGCTTCCGCCTGCCCGTGTGGCAGATGGCGATGACCGCCACCGACGCCAACCGCTTCGTGCTGCGGTTCGCCCGCTTCCTCACCGGCCGCTCGAAGGTGCTCGTGTTCGACTGGTGCTACCACGGCAGCGTCGACGAGTCGCTAGTCACCCGCGGGCCCGACGGCACCGCCGTGCCGCGGGCGGGCAACATCGGTCCGCAGGTCGACCCGTCACTCACCACCGTGGTGGTGCCGTTCAACGATCTACCCGCGCTCGAAGCCGCTCTCGCGCAGGGCGACATCGCGTGCGTGCTCGCCGAGCCGGCGCTCACCAACATCGGCATCGTGCTGCCCGATCCCGGCTTCCACGAGGCGCTGCGCGCGCTCACTCGCCGGTACGGCACGTTGCTGGTCATCGACGAGACGCACACCATCTGCGTCGGGCCGGGAGGTGCCACGGCCGCGTGGGGGCTGGAGCCCGACTTCTTCGTCATCGGCAAGACCATCGGCGGTGGCATGCCGGCCGCCGCCTACGGCTGCACCGACGCCATCGCCCAGCGACTGAACACGCTGCTCGCCGACAAGAGCGTCGACACCAGTGGCGTCGGCGGCACGCTCACGGGCAACGCGCTCGCGCTGGCCGCCGTGCGCGCCACGCTCGACTCCACGCTGCGCGACTGCGACTTCGCACGCATGATCCCGCTGGCCACCGACTGGGCCGCGGGCGTGCGCGCCACCATCGACGAGTTCGATCTGCCGTGGACCGTGCAGCAGCTCGGCGCCCGTGCCGAGTACTGGTTCTGCCCGCCGCCGCGCGACGGCGCCGCCGCGGCCGCCGCGGTCGACTCCGAACTCGATGCGTTCATGCACCTGTGGGCGGTGAACCGGGGCATCCTGCTCACGCCGTTCCACAACATGGCACTGATCTCGCCGTTCCACACCCCGGCCGACGTGGCGCTGCACACGCAGGTGTTCCGCGACGCTGTGGTAGCACTGCTCGCATGAACGCCCCGCTGCACGGCCAGGTCGCGCTGGTCACCGGTGCCGGCAGTGCCACCGGCATCGGCTTCGCGATCGCCCGGCTCCTGGCCCAACAGGGTGCAGCAGTGATGCTCAGCGCCACCACCGATCGAGTGCACGGGCGCGTTGCGGAACTGCGCGCCCTCGGCGCAACGGCCGACGCGATCGTGGCCGATCTGATGACACCCGGCGCGGGCGACGCCGTGGTGTCGGCGGCGCTCGCCATCGACGGCCGCCTCGACATCTGCGTGAACAACGCAGGCATGGTCGCGGTGGGCGGCAACAGCATCGATGCGGTGCTGCAGCAGACGTCCGACGAACTGTGGGCCGACGGCATCCACCGCAACCTCACCACCTGCTTCGCAGTCACCCGCGCTGCGGTCAGCGCGATGAGCACCGCGGGGTACGGCCGAGTGGTCAACGTGGCCAGCACCTCCGGCCCCGTGCAGGCGTTCGTGGGCGACGTGGCGTATCACTCCGCGAAGGCGGGCATGATCGGCTTCACCCGCGCGGTCGCTCTGGAGACCGCTGCACAGGGCATCACGGTGAACGCGGTCGCGCCCGGCTGGATCGCGACCAGCTCGCAGACCCGGCTCGAACAGGCGGCCGGCGCGCTCACGCCCGTGCGTCGCAGCGGCACGCCCCACGAGGTGGCCGTGGCGGTCGCGTTCCTGTGCTCGCCCGGTGCCTCCTACATCACGGGTCAACTGCTCGTCGTCGATGGCGGCAACTCGCTCCCCGAAGACCGAGCCTGGCAGCCGTGAACACGACAGCCATGAGCACGACAGCGGTCGACAGGGTGGTCCTGGTCACCGGCGCTGCCGGCGGCATCGGCGGCGCGGTCGTCGAGCGCTTCGCCCGCGATGGCTGGCGAGTGGCAGCCGTCGACCTGGTGGCCGTGCCGGCCACCGACCGCATCGAGCCCGTCGTGGCCGACCTGCGCCACGTCGCCCAGTGCCGCGCCGCCGTCGAACGCGCTGCTGCGTGGGGCGGGCGCCTCGACGCGGTGGTCAACGCCGCGGGCGTGTGGACCGAAGGCGCCAGTGCCGACACCACCGAGGACGAGTGGGACCGCGTGCTCGACGTGAACCTGAAGGGCCTGTACTTCGTCACCACCGCCGCCATCGAGCACCTCGCCGCCACGGAAGGGTGCGTGGTGAACCTGTCGAGCGATGCGGGCGTGCAGGGCAACGCCGGTGCCGCCGTGTACTGCGCGTCGAAGGGTGGCGTCTCGGTGCTCACCAAGGCGCTGGCGCTGGAACTGGCGCCGCAGGGCATCCGCGTGAACGCGGTGTGCCCCGGCGACGTCGACTCCCCGATGCTGCGTGGGCAGGCGGAGGTGTTCGGCGGCGACCACCCCGAACGGTACCTCGCTCGCCTGCTCGCCGGCTATCCGCAGGGCGGGCGCGCGCGGTTCATCCAGCCCGCGGAGATCGCCGAGATCGTGTGGTTCCTCGCGCAACCCGCCGCCGCGCCCATCACCGGCGCCAACATCGCAGCCGACTTCGGACTGTCGGCGGGCATCACATGACCACGCAACCCGCCATGCCGCTCGACGACATCGACCGCCGGCTGATCGAAGCGCTGCAGCGCGACGGACGCGCCAGCTACGCCGACCTCGCCGAACTGGTGAGCCTGTCGCCCGCGGCCACCCGCCTGCGCGTGCAGCGACTGCTCGACGCCGGCGTCGTGCAGGTGGTGGGCGTCACCGATCCGCTCGCACTCGGCTACCCGGTGATGGCCGCGCTCGGAGTGAGAGTGGAGCGCAACGTACGCGCCGTCGCCGACCGCATCGCCGACATCGATGGCGTCATCTACGTGGTGTTCACATCCGGCTCGTTCGATCTGCTCGTCGAAGTACTCTGCGAGGATTCTGCGCGGCTGCTCGCGGTCATCGACGACGAGATCCGCTCCATCACCGACGTGCGCAGCGTGGAGAGCTTCACCTACTTCGGCATCCACACGCACCGGTTCGTGTGGGGCACTCGCTGACACCGCACAGACCGGCGATCGACACCGGCGATCAAGGAAGCGTCAAGCGCTGCCGATGAACTCTCCGGTGACCACACGCGACGACTTCGACTATGCGGCGATCATGGCGGCCGTTCCGGATCCCGTCATCATCGTCGACCCCGAGATCAATCTGAAGTACCTCAACTCGGCGGCGGTGGGTCTGCTCGGCTGGGACCCTACGGAGTGGCTCGGCCGGTCGCTGCTCGCGCTCATCCACCCCGACGACGTGGCAGTCGTCATCTCGTCGGCGAACTCCGTGCGCGGCAAGGCGTCGGGTACGCCCATCGAACTGCGCATGCATGCGGCCGACGGCACGTGGAAGTGGGTGGAAGTCGTCGGCGGCGACGCGACCGGTGCGCCAGGCGTCGACGGCTACGTGGTGGTCGCCCGCGACGTGACCCAGCGACGCATGTGGGAGGTGGCCAGTGGCGACACGGTTCGCTTCCAGCAGGCGGTGCAGCACGCCAAGTCGATCATGCTGCTGCTCGACCGCGGCGGCTGCATCCTCAGCGTGAACGGCGCGTTCACGCGGCTCCTCGGGCACGACCCGTCGGTTGCCGTCGGTAGCGCCCTGGCGTCGTTCTCCACGCCCGTCGGTGCCACTGAACTGGCCGACGCCCTCGGCCGCAGCATCGAGACCGGACGCGCCACCACCTGCGAGGTGCTGATGCGCCACGTCGACCCGGTGCACGAGCCACGGCCGATCCGGTTCGAGATCGTCAACCTGCTCGACGACCCGGTGGTTGCGTGCATGGTCGTGACCGCGCACGACGTGAGCGATCTGCACACCGCACGCATGACCTTGGAGCACCTCGCCCGCCACGACGTGCTCACCGGCCTCGTGAACCGCTCCGTGCTGCTCGAACGGTTGGAATCCGTCGTGGAGGATCATCGCCCGACCGCCGTCATCTTCATCGACCTCGACCGCTTCAAGCCGGTCAACGACCTCCTCGGGCACGAGGCCGGCGACGAACTGCTGCGACTGGTCGGTGAACGGCTGCGGCTGCTGGTGCGCCCCGACGACCTGGTCGCACGCGTGGGCGGCGACGAGTTCGTCGTGCTCGCCGATGGCGTGAACGACCGCCAGACGGCGCAGCAGGTGTGCGACCGGATCGACGCCGCACTCGCCGAGCCGTACCTGCTGGCGGACGGGCCGATGCGCATCACTGCCAGCGTCGGCGTCGCGCTCAACGTCGACGACGCGACCGTGACGGGCTTGATGGCCGACGCCGACCTGGCGATGTACGAGGCGAAGGCCGGCCGCCGTGGCGAGCCGGTGCGCAGCATTCCCAGTCGGCAACGCTCGGCGAACGAGCGGCGACGCCTCGCCGACGACCTCGCGGTGGGCCTCCGGCGCGGCGAGGTGGTGGCCTACCTGCAACCCGTCACCGACATCACCACCGGTCGCACCGTGGGCCTGGAGGCACTCGCGCGCTGGCATCACCCCAACCTGGGAGTGTTGCGACCGGCCGCGTTCCTCGATCTGGCGGAGGACGCCGGGCTCGACTCGCTGCTCGGAGACGTGGTGCTCCGCTCCATGTGCGAGACCGCGTCGGCGCTCCCCGAACACTTCTCGCTCGGGATCAACCTCTCGGTGCCGCAGCTCGCCGACGCGCAGCTGTGCGAGCGGATCAGCACCATCCTCGGTCGGTACGGCATCGCCTCGACGCGGCTGGTGGTGGAGATCACGGAGCACGCCACGCTCACCCGCCGCGCCGGTGGCGGCAAGGTGTCGCCCGAGCGCACGCTGATGGAGCTGCACGAGATGGGTGCGCGACTGTCGCTCGACGACTTCGGCACCGGCTTCTCGTCACTCACCCACATCCGCATGTTCCCGCTCCACGCCATCAAGATCGACCAGTCGTTCGTCGCCGGCGTCTGCACCCACCAGCAGGACCGCGCGGTGATCGGCGCCGTCGTCGGCATGTCGAAGGCCCTCGATCTGCTGGTCGTGGCCGAGGGAGTCGAGACGCTCGACCAGCTGGAAGCGCTGCGCGAGCTCGGCTGCGACCTGGTGCAGGGTCACCTCATCTCGCTACCGCTGGCCCCGGCCCAGGTGGCCGAGTGGCTCCGCCGTCACGGCAACGCGTGGCCGACCGCCGTCACCAACACTCGACAGGTGGCACTGAACGGCGGACCGGCTCAGGCACCCGCCTGACACGACACGCAGCGGCCTCTCACGTCGAAGACGTGGTGGGTGACCTGGAAGCCGCTGCTGGCCAGCAGCGTGTCGACCTCACGGGCGATGAGCTTCTCGAGCTGCGCACTCGCATCGAAGTCGGTGACGATGCCGCAGTCGACGCACACCAGGTGATGGTGGTGATGCTGGGAGAACTGCTCGGCGAGCTCGTGGCGGTCGCCACCACCGACGCCCGACACCCGCACGATCACGCCGGCATCGACGAGCTCGGCGAGGTTGCGGTAGGCGGTCGACATCGGCACACCCGAGCGCTGCACCACCTCCTCGGCGGTGAGTGGCCGGTCGGAAGCCTCGAGCACCGCGAGCACCGCCCGGCGGTGGCGGGTGAGCCGCAGCTCGAGCGGCGCCAGCGCAGCGATGACCGCCGAGGCGGTGGCAGGTGACAACGCCGCGTGCGAGGGCGCCGTGCGAGAGGCCGGTTTCACGCCTGCCACGCTAGCGGTCCGCTCGCGTGATGCGAGGCGTTCTCATTCCTGTAGGAATCGTTCTCATTCACGCTATGGTGAGAACATGTCTCACTCGCGAACCGCTCGCCGCGCACTCGCCATCTCGCTGGCCGCCCTGTTCACCGCGTCGCTCGCCGCCTGCAGCAGCGTCGACGACACGTCGTCCGACGGGCGTCTCGAAGTCGCTGCTGCCTTCTACCCGATCGACGAGATCGCCCAGCGCGTGGGTGGCGCGCTGGTCGACGTGGTGTCGCTCGTGCCACCGGGCAGCGAGGCGCACGAGTTCGAACCCACGCCGCAGCAGCTGGCGGATCTCGAGAACGCCGACGTCGTGTTCTACCTCGCCGACTTCCAGCCCAACCTGGAGAAGGTGATCGAATCGTTGCCCGCCTCGGTACAGAAGGTGAACCTGCTCGACGGCATCACCATGCGTCAGATCGGGTCGAACCTGCCCGGCACCGACGACGGCGACCACGAGGAGGAAGGCGACCACGAGGAAGCAGCGGCCGGCTCCGACGATCCGCACGTGTGGCTCGATCCCGCCAACATGCGCACCATGACCGCCACCGTCGCCAGGGTGCTGGGGGCGGCGAGCGCCTCCGATGCCGCCGCCTTCGAGGCGAACGCCGCGACGTACACGGCCGAGCTCGACACGCTCGACGACACGTTCGCCGCCGGGCTCGCGCAGTGCGACAGCGACGTGCTGGTGACGGGTCATCAGGCGTTCGGCTACCTCGCCGATGCGTACGGGCTCACCCAGGTCGCGATCGCCGGCATCTCTCCCGGCGAGGAGCCCTCGGCGCAGACTCTGGAGGCCATCGCCGAGTTCGCGTCGGCAAACGACGTCACCACCATCTTCTTCGAGGAGAACCTGCCCGACGACCTGGCACGAACCCTGGCCGACGAGATCGGCGCGTCCACCGCGGTGCTGAGCACGCTCGAGTCGCTGTCGAGTGACCAGCTCGACGACGGCGCCACCTACATTTCGGTGATGGAAGAGAACCTGGCAACGCTGTGCGCGAGCCTCGGCTGCCGGTGACCGACTCGGTCCCCATCCTCGAGGTCGCATCTCTCGGTGTGCGCTACGGCGCCACCGAGGTGCTGCACGACGTCTCGTTCTCGGTCGATCGCGGCGAGCTGATCGGTGTCATCGGCCCCAACGGCGCCGGCAAGAGCACGCTGTTCAAGGCCATCTGCGGACTCGTCAACCACACCGGTGTCGTCGAGGTCAACGGCGTGCACTGCCACGACCGCACCGACCGGATGGACCTGGCCTACATCCCCCAGCGCAACGACAGCGACCTCAACTTCCCCATCACGGTCGGCGAGCTGGTGCTCGCCGGCCGCCGGCGATTCCGCCACTGGTGGGGGCGCCCCACCGCCGCCGACCGGGCGATCGCGTCGGAGGCACTGGAGAAGGTACTGCTGCCGGGAGTGGAGTCGCGCGGGCTCGGCGAGCTCTCCGGCGGGCAGTTGCAGCGCGCCTACCTGGCGCGGGCGCTCGCCCAGCAGGCGTCGGTGGTGCTGCTCGACGAGTCACTGAGCGGTGTCGACCAACCCACCACCGCGGAGCTGTTCGACGTGTTCGCCGCGCTCGCCGCCGAGGGCACCACCCTGCTGGTGGCCACGCACGACCTGGCGCTCGCCCGCCGCCGCTTCGGGCGCTGTCTGGCCATCAACGGCACGCTGCGCGCCGACGGCACACCGTCCGAGGTGCTCTCCCCCGACGTCCTCGACTCCACGTTCGGATCGGCAGGTCACCGTGCAGTGGCTCCTTGACCCGTTCCGCGCGGAGTTCATGCAACGCGCGTTCATCGCCGCCATCATCATCGGCGTGGTCGCCCCGGTGGTCGGCACGTGGGTGGTGCTGCGTCGCATGGCGAACCTCGGCGATGCCATGTCGCACGGCACCCTCGCGGGCGTCGGCCTCGCCTACGCGGCGGGCGTCAACGTGCTGTTCGGCGCGATGGGCGCCGGGCTCCTCATCGCGGCGCTGCTGCTGGTGTTCTCCTCGAATCGCCGGTTGGGTCAGGAGACCGTCATCACCGTGCTCGGCACCGCGTTCTTCGCACTCGGGGTGGTGGTCATCTCGCGGCTCGACACCGGCGTCGAGCTCACCCACTTCCTGTTCGGTCGCGTGCTCACCGTGCAGTGGAGCGACATCTGGCTCAACCTCGCGCTCGGCGGCGTCGCCGTGCTCGTCGTGCTCCTCCTGTTCGGCGAGCTGCGCCTGGCCACGTTCGACCACGTGCAGGCCGAACAGGTGGGCGTGCGGGTCGAACTGGTGCAAGCGGTGCTCGTGCTCCTGCTCGCCGTCGTGGTCGTCATCAGCCTGCGGGCCGTCGGCACCATCATGGCGGTCACCATGCTCGTCACGCCTGCTGCAACGGCCCGACTGCTGGCGCACAACCTGCGCCAGATGACCGTGCTCGGTGTGGTGTTCGGCGTCAGCGAAGGGGTCGTCGGCCTGATCCTCGCCTACCACCTCAGCTCCGCGCCCGGCGCCACCATCGGGCTGGTCGCCGCCGGCGTGTTCGCCGTCGTGTTCGCACTCACGTTGCCGCGGCGGATGCCTCACCACCATCGTCCGCTCGACTGACCCGAGCCTTCAACACCACCGCGGCCAGCCCGGTGGCGATGGGTACTGCGGCCACCAGGCCGATGCTGCCGACGAGCGTGCGGACGATCTCGACGGCCACCTGCTCGCGCATCGCCGTGTCGGAGATGGCCTGGCGCACTTCGCTGAACAGCAGCAGCAGCGGCAGCGCGGCGCCGGCGTACGCGAGGAACAGCGTGTTCACCGTGGACGAGATGTGGTCGCGCCCGATGACGAGCGCCGATCGGTACAGCTCACCGAACGTCGCGTCGGGCCGCGCCCGATGCAGTTCGCCGACCGCCGACACCTGCGTGACCGTGACGTCGTCGAGCACGCCCAGCGAACCGATCACCACGCCGGCGAGCAGCAGGCCGCGCGGGTCGATGCGCACGCCCAGCGCTTCCAGGAACAACGCGTTCTCGTCGCTCAGTCCGGTGAGTGAGGTCATCTCGATGAAGAACCACGCCAGCACTCCGGTGAGCGTGAGCGCGGCGAGCGTGCTCAGCAGCGCGACGTTGGTGGGCGAGTTGAACCCGTGCGCGAGGTAGAGCGATGCGAATGCGATGACCGACGAGCCGACGATGGCCACGAGCACCGGGTTCGAGCCCTGTAGCAGTGCCGGCAACACGAACACCACCAACACCGTGATGCTGAGCGCGAGGCCGGCCAGCGCGCCGAGGCCGCGCCAACGGCCGAGTGCGAGCACCGTGACCACGAACAGCACCACCAGCACCCACATCGCGGTGGAGCGTTCGTAGTCGGCGAAGTTGTAGATCGTGGTGCCTTCGGGCAGCGTCGTCGCCGTCAGCACGAGCACGTCGCCGACTTCGGGCACCTTCAGCCGGCCGCTGGTGACCGACTGCTCCAGCAGGGTCTGCTGCCCCGCGTCGGGTCCGGTTCGCAGCTCGATGACGAGCGTGCGGCACTCCACCAGGTCTTCCACGGCCGTGCCCGCGCACGGCCCCACCGATGTCGACACCACCTGCCCGTCGACGGTGGGGTCCGACAGGTAGTCGGACTCCGTCGAGTCGCCGGGCCACAGTGCCACCAACCCGATGATCGCCACCACCGCCCACGCCGCCACCGCGATCCACAGCGACCGCTCGATGCGCGGCGACGCACGCCAGTCGATGCCATGAAGTCGTCCGTGTGTGTGACCGTGACCCATGACCCTCGAACCTAGGCGCTCAGCGGCTCCGGTTTCAGTGCCGTCACCTCGATCTCGATCCTCATCTCGGGTGTGGACAGGCCGACCACCATCATCGTGGCGGCAGGCATCGCCTCGGCGAAGTACTCACGCAGCAGCGGCCAGCACTGCTCGAAGTCGTCGGCGTCGGGCAGCAGGTAGTGCACTCGCACCACGTCGGCCGCGGACGAACCCGCGCGACGCAGGGCATCGTCGATGTTGGCCAGCGTCTGGCGGGTCTGCTCCACCACGTCGTCACTGATCGACATCGTCGAGTAGTCGTAGCCGGTGGTGCCCGACACGAACACCCAGCGACCGTCGACCACCGCGCGCGAGTAGCCGATCATCGTCTCGAAGGTGCTGCCCTGGCTGATCCGCTCACGTCCCATCGCACGAGTCTCGCGCTCGACGACTCGGCCCGCAGAGCGCCTGGTCGTCACGTTCGGGGCGAAACTGGCGCACCTCTCGCACACGGTGTCCGATTTGGTGCATGATGTGCGAGCCATCTGGGGGCAGACGAGGGGTTCGGGGCGCACACGCCACCGGACGCCGCGTCCACGAAGAAAGAGGGGATCACTGGTGAAGATTTCGGTCACCGTCAACGGGACGGTTCACGAGAGCGACGTCGAGCCGAGGACGCTGCTCGTGCACTACGTGCGTGAAACCTTGGGCCTCACCGGCACCAACGTCGGTTGCGACACGTCGTCGTGCGGCGCCTGCAGCCTGCACCTCGACGGCGAAGCGGTGAAGAGCTGCACCGTGCTCGCCGTGCAGGCCGACGGCGCGCAGGTCACCACCATCGAAGGCATGGCCACCGACGGCGAGATGCACCCGATGCAGAAGGCCTTCATGGAGAACCACGGCCTGCAGTGCGGCTACTGCACACCGGGCATGGTGATGGCGGCGACGAGCCTCCTCAAGGAGAACCCCAACCCCACCGAGGCCGAGGTGCGGCTGGGTCTGGAAGGCAACCTGTGCCGTTGCACCGGCTACCACAACATCGTCAAGTCCGTGCTGGCGTGCGCGGCCGGCGAGTAACTCGAAGTCACACGACTCACTCGAAGTCGACGATCGGTACTGGGGGTACCTGAATGACTGTCACCGACGATCGGCCCGCAGCAGTGCTGGGCACTCGAATGCTGCGCCGAGAAGACCCGGCGCTGCTCACCGGCGAAGCGAAGTACACCAACGACCTCGCCCTCCCCGGCGCACTCAGCCTGGCGCTCGCGCGCAGTCCGTACGCACACGCGCGCATCCTCAGCGTCGACCTCTCGGCCGCGCTCGCAGCGCCGGGCGTGGTGGCCGCGTACGCCGGCGCCGACCTCAGCTCGCTGTGGGCCGCCCCCATGCCGTGCGCATGGCCGGTCACCGCCGACATGAAGAACCCGGCGCACTACCCGGTGGCCATCGGCAAGGCGGCATACGTGGGCGACGCGGTCGCAGTCGTGCTCGCCACCAGCGAGTCGGCAGCACGCGACGCCGTCGAGCTCATCGACGTGCAGTACGAGCCGCTGCCCGCAGTGGTCGACCTGGAAGACGCGCTCAGCGACCGTGTGGTCATCCACGACGAGCTGGGCACCAACAAGAGCTACACCTGGGACCTCAAGATCGAGGACCACGAGGGCGCGATCGACGAAGCGTTCGCCAGCGCCGCGCACGTCGTGAAGGAGCGCTACGTGCAGCAGCGGCTGCTGCCGATGGCCATGGAGCCGCGTGCCGTTGCCGCCGTGCCGCAGCCGTTCGGTGGCGACATCACGCTCTACTCCAGCACGCAGGTGCCGCACATCCTGAAGATCATGAGCGCCATCACGCTCGGCATCCCGGAGCATCAGGTGCGCGTCACCACCCCGGCCGTCGGCGGCGGCTTCGGCAGCAAGCTCAACGTCTACGCCGAGGAACTGCTCTGCCTCGCGCTCGCCCGCAAGCACAAGGTGCCCGTGCGGTGGAACGAGGAGCGCACCGAGAACGCAGTGGCCACCATCCACGGCCGCGGCCAGATCCAACACATGGAGCTCGCCGCCGACGCGGCCGGCAAGATCACCGCGGTGCGCGTGCGCATCCTCGGCGACATGGGCGCCTACCTGCAGCTGGTCACCCCGGGCATCCCGCTGCTCGGCGCCTTCCTGTACGCGGGTGTCTACGACATCCCGCTCTACGACTTCAGCTGCACCAGCGTGTTCACCACGCTCACCCCCACCGACGCGTACCGCGGCGCCGGACGTCCGGAGGCCACGTACGCCATCGAGCGAGCCGTCGACACGTTGGCGCGGCAGATGGGCATCGACCCGATGGAGCTGCGCAAGCGCAACTTCATCAAAAAGGAGCAGTTCCCCTACACGGCGATGACCGGCCTGGTCTACGACAGCGGCAACCACCTCGCCGCCGCGGAGAAGGCGGCCGGCCTCGCCGACTACGAGGGCGTGCGCGCTCGCCAGGCCACGCAGAACGTGCCCGGCGCCACCACGCTGCTCGGCATCGGCCAGGCCAGCTACTTCGAGATGTGCGGCCTCGCGCCGTCACGCGTGCTCGCCTCGCTCAACTACTCGGCCGGAGGGTGGGAAGCCGCCACCGTGCGCGTGCTGCCCACCAACAAGATCCAGGTGGTCACCGGCACCGCGCCGCACGGCCAGGGACACGAGACCTCGTGGAGCATGATCGTCGCCGACAAGCTCGGCGTCAGCCCCGACGACATCGACGTGCTGCACAGCGACACGGCCATCGCACCGCTGGGCCTCGACACCTACGGGTCGCGCTCGTTGCCGGTGGGCGGTGTGGCCATCGCGATGGCGTGCGACAAGGTCATCGACAAGGCGAAGAAGATCGCCGCGCACCAACTCGAGGCCAACGAGGACGACCTCGAGTTCTCGGGCGGCACGTTCACCGTCAAGGGTTCGCCGGGCAAGACGATGCCGCTCGCAGCCATCGCGTTCGAAGCGTTCACCGCGCACAACCTTCCCGACGGGCTCGAGCCCAATCTGGAAGCGCACGTCACCTACGACCCGCCCAACTTCTCGTGGCCGTTCGGCACGCACATCTGCACCGTCGAGGTCGACACCGAGACCGGCCAGGTCACCGTGCTGCAATACGTGGCCGTCGACGACTGCGGCAACCAGGTCAACCCCCTCATCGTCGAAGGTCAGGTGCACGGCGGCGTCATCCAGGGCCTCGCGCAGGCGCTGTTCGAGGAAGCCGTGTACGACGACGACGGCAACCTGAAGAACGCATCGCTCGCCGAGTACCTCGTGCCCGCCGCCAGCGACGTGCCCGGCCTCACACTCGGCTTCACCGTCACCCCCTCGCCCACCAACCAGTTGGGCGTGAAGGGCATCGGCGAGGCCGGCACCATCGGCGCGGCACCCGCGGTCATCAACGCCGTGGTCGACGCACTGTCCAGCCTGGGCATCACCAACATGCCCATGCCCGCAAGCCCACACACCGTGTGGAACGCCATCCAGCACGCCCAGAACGGAGCAAGCAAGTGATCCCCGCAGCATTCGAGTACGTCCGTGCCGGTTCAGCAGCCGAGGCCATCAGCCTCATCGGCGAGCACGGCGAGGAAGCGAAGTTCCTGGCCGGCGGGCACAGCCTGCTGCCGCTGATGAAGCTGCGGTTGGCCTCGCCGAGCGTGCTGGTCGACATCGGCCGTGTCGGCGACCTGAGCTACATCCGCGATGCCGGCGACCACATCGCCATCGGTGCGCTCACGCGCCACATGGACGTCGAGACCAGCGCGTTGCTGCAGGAGCACGTGCCGCTCCTCGCTCACGCCGCCGGCCACGTGGGCGACCCGCAGGTGCGTCACCGCGGCACGATGGGCGGCACCATTGCGCACGCCGATCCGGCCAGCGACCTGCCCGCCACCACGCTCGCGCTCGGTGCCACCTACGTGGCCACCGGCCCGAACGGCAGCCGCGAAATCGCAGCCGCCGACTTCTACCAGGGCTTCCTCGAATCCGCGCTCGAGCCCGACGAGATGCTCACCGAGATCCGCGTGCCGAAGATGAACGGTGCCGGCTGGAGCTTCCAGAAGTTCAACCGCCGCGCACAGGACTGGGCCATCGTCGGCGTCGCCGCCTGGCGCGGCGCGGCCGGGTCGGGCGTGGCGCTGGTCAACATGGGCAGCACGCCGGTGCTCGCCACCAGCGTCTCGGCAGCACTCGCCGGCGGCGCCAGCGTGAGCGACGCGGCACAACTCGCGGCCAGCGAAGCCGAACCGCAGAGCGACCTCAACGCGAGCACCGAGTACCGCACGCACCTCGCCAAGGTGCTCGTGCGCCGGGCGCTCGAACAAGCCAGCGCCTGACCGCACCGGAGCGAGCTACACCTCGACGACCTCGCCGTGCCGTGAACGGCGGGTGAACGGTCGGTAGCGTGGGCGACCATGTCGACCACGGCCGAGGCTCCCACCTTCGTGGCCGCCTCGACGCGTCTGCGGCTCTCCGACCTCGTGCCGTACGACGAGTTCCGCGTCGCGCGGCTGGCGCTGATGTTCGAGTTCCTGTTCATCTACCTGTGGTGGCTGCGCATCATGGGCCTGCCCGTCGATCGCATCTCGGTGGCCATCAGCGTCGGCATCTTCCTCGTCTGCGCATTCATCGGCCGCTCGTGGCGCACGTGGGGCGTGCTGCTGCTCGACTGCCTGGCGTACAGCGTGATGTGGTGGACCTACGAGGCCACGCGCGGCGCCGCCGACGACGGCATCGGCGTGCTCGGGTTGTTCCGCATCAAGTTCCCCCGGCAGGTCGACAGCATGCGCGACATCGACCGCGTGATGTTCTTCGGCAACGACCCCAACGTGGTGCTGCAGGACCACTTCTGGGAGCCGTCCGTGCGCTGGTACGACGTGGTCGCCTCCACCACGTACATGACCCACTTCGTGCTCCCCATCATCACGATGGCGGTGCTGTGGGTGGTGAGCCGCCGCCAGTGGGTGCGCTTCATGAAGCGGTTCGCCACGCTGCTCGGCGTTGCGTGCGTGCTGTTCGTGCTGCTGCCGACGGTGCCGCCGTGGATGGCCGCCGAGCAGTACGACCTGTTCGGTCGGCTGCACCGCGACGCCGGCCGTGGCTTCCGTCACCTGGGCTTCAAGGGGTTCGTCAACGACTACCACATCGCGCTCAGCAACGGAAACGCGGTAGCGGCCATGCCGTCGCTGCACGCGTCGTTCGCGTTCGTCGTGCCGCTGTTCTTCTTCGAGTGGATCCGTCGCCGGTGGGTGAAGGCCGCGCTGCTGCTGTTCCCGGTCACCATGCTCGCGTCGCTCGTGTACCTCGGCGAGCACTGGGTGATCGACGGCCTGGTCGGCTGGGGCATCACCGCCGGTGCGTTCTGGTTCTGGAACCGCATGGAGCAACGCACTCGCTCGGTGCGCAGCCTGCGCGCGCGTGAGGGGTTCCCGATGGCCGCCGCGCTCCGGCAACCGCTCGACGACCGGCTGCCCGCCGAACAGTTCCCCTCCGACCAGTTCTCCTCCGACCAGTTCACGACCGCGAGCCAGTGATGCTCGACGCGCCACAGGTGCTGCTCGAGTTCTCGTTCCTGCGCGCCCTCGCCGACCCCGATCACGCCGACCACTCCCGCGCCGCAGCCGAGTACCTGGCACTCGTCGACCAGTTCGAACGCAAGGAACTGCTGCTGGTCGCGGTGAGCGACCACCTCGCGGAGTTCCGCGGGTGGATGCACCGAGGTCCACTGGCGCCACTCGACCGGCTGTGGGTGGGCCTGCAGCACCGGCGCGCGGCGCGCCGGCTCGTGGCGGCCACCGGGCTCCCTCACGACGTCGCGCTCACCCTCGTGATGTGCGAACGTCATCGAGTGCGCCGCATGGCCACGCTCGATCCCACGTTCGGCCAGTTCGATCTGGAGCTGCTGACGGTCGACCCCGGGTGACCCGCCGTTCCGTGCCCGCTCGCTAACCTGAGGCGAACGCAGCATCAGCTGCGCCTGATGCACCTGACAGACGGTGAAAGCAATGTCGTTCGACACTGACGACGAAGACTCGCACTACAACGCATTCCACCTCGATGCGATTGCCGACGCCGACCCGTACCCGTACTGGTACGACGATGCCGACGAGCCCGACAGCAACCCCACGCTGGTCCGCACCGAGAGCTGCGACCTGTGCATCGTGGGTGGCGGGTACAACGGGCTCTGGACCGCCATCATCGCCAAGGAGCGAGACCCCAGCCGCGACGTCATCCTCATCGAGATGCGCGAGGTCGGTTCGGCCGCCAGCGGCCGCAACGGCGGCTTCATGGAGAGCAGCCTCACGCACGGCGTCGCCAACGGGCAGGAGCGCTTCCCGAACGAACTGCCGCTGCTCGAGGAGCTGGGGCTGAAGAACCTCAACGACATCGAGTCGGCCATCGAGCGCTACCGCATCGACTGCGACTACGAGCGCACCGGTGTCATCGACATCGCCACCACCTTCCACGCGCCGAGCTACCTCGACGAACTGCGCGACGACTTCACACAACTGCGCGCGCTCGGCCAGAAGGTCGAGTGGCTCGACCAGGCCGCGATGCGCGCCACGGTCAACTCTCCCACGTACACGGGCGGGCTGTGGCGCAAGGACCGTGCCGCCATCGTCGACCCGGCCCGGCTCGCGTGGGGCCTGAAGGGCGCGGCGATGTCGCTGGGCGTGCGCATCTACGAGGACACGAAAGCGACGGCGATCGAGAAGGACGGCGTCGGTGTGCTGGTCACCACCCCGCTCGGGCGCATCCGCGCCGGCAAGGTGGCGCTCGCGACCAACGCGTTCAAGCCGCTGTTGAAGCGCGTCAGCCACTACATCGCGCCCGTCTACGACTACTGCATGGTCACCGAGCCGCTCTCCAACGCGCAGCTCGCCGACCTCGGCTGGAAGGACCGCCAGGGCCTCAGCGACATCAGCAACCAGTTCCACTACTACCGGCTCACGGAAGACAACCGCATCCTGTGGGGCGGCTACGACGTCATCTACTACCTCGGCGGCAAGGTCAACTCCGACTTCGAGAGCCGGCCCGAGACATGGGCCAAGCTGAGCAAGCACTTCTTCGACACCTTCCCGCAGCTGGAGGGCCTCAAGTTCACCCACGCGTGGGGCGGTGTCATCGACACGTGCAGCCGGTTCTGCGTGTTCTGGGGCCGCGGCATGCAGGGCCGAGTGGCCTACTCGGTCGGGTACACCGGGTTGGGCGTTGCATCCACCCGGTTCGGCGCCGAAGTGATGCTCGACATGCTCGACGGCCGGCGCAGCAAGGCCACCGAGACCGAGTTCGTCAAGACCAAGCCCATCCCGTTCCCACCAGAGCCGTTCCG
>JAUXQB010000083.1 GCA_030685215.1 Actinomycetota bacterium | reverse complement strand
CTCGTCGCCGCTGCACGGGTGGACCGCCGACCCCTGGCTGCCGTTCCCACCCGGCGCCCACTCGCTGAACGTCGCCGCACAGGTCGGCGACCCCACTTCGATGCTGCATTTCACGCGTCGCCTGCTAGCGCTCCGGCGCGCCACGCCCGCGCTGCACGCGGGCGAGTTCGCGCTCGTCGGCGACAGCCCGAGCCTGCTCGCGTGGGAGCGTCGCGACCCGTCCGGCGACCGTTGGTTCACCTACGTGAACCCGACCGACGAGGTGCACGACTCGCCCGATGCCCTGATCGGGGCCACCGTCGTGATGTGCACCGATCCCGAGTCGGAAGGCACCGAGGTGACACGAAAGCTTCCCGCTCGCGTCGCCTTTCTCGCACACCGACCTGCCACGATGTGAGGCATGGGTCGTGTCGTCGCAGTTCTGAACCAGAAGGGTGGCGTGGGCAAGACCACCGTCACCCTGGGCCTCGCCTCCGCCGCCGCGGCGGCAGGACACCGAGTGCTGGTGGTCGACCTCGACCCGCAGGGCTCCAGCAGTTGGGTGCTCGGCATCGACCCCGCCGGCGTCGACGTGTCGTCGGCCGAGGTGCTCAGCCGCACTCCCGCAGCACGCGCGATGGTGCCCTCCGCGTGGGGCGGCGAGGTGTGGGTGGTGCCCTCGTCACCCCGCCTGCTGGCTCGCGAGCACGGCGGCAACCCGACTCGGCTGCGCGACGCGTTGGCCGAGGTGAGCGACCAGTTTCACGCAGTGCTCATCGACTGCCCGCCGTCGCTCGGCGCGCTCAGCGCCGCCGCGCTCTGCGCCGCCAGCCACGCGGTCATCGTGGTCGAGCCGTCGGCACTCGGGCTGCGCGGCATCGGCGCGGTCGCCGATCTGGTCGACGAGGTGTGGGACCAGCACAACCCCGAGCTCGAGCTCACCGGTGTCATCGTCAACAAGGTGCCTGCCATCAGCAGCGAGGCAGAGCGCCGCTATGACGAGCTCGCCCGCATCGTCGGCAAACGTGCCATCTGGCAGCCGGTGGTGCCCCAGCGCGTCATCGTCAACCAGGCCATCGGCGAACGCCGGCCCATCCACACCTACGGCGCGCGCAGCAGCGAGGTGTCGGAGGTGTTCGACCGCCTGTGGGCCAAGCTGCGCCGCATCACCAAGGAATAGCGCCCGCGGGCCCCAACCGCCCGCCGGCACGCGTTCACACCAGTGGTTGTGGTCGCAAGTACACCGGAACCTGTCTCGGGTCCCGGGACGATTCAGCCCGAGAACGCGATCTGGCGGGCACCTACTCGCGGGTTGAGTCCGCGGGGTCGACGTCGATGAGGCTGAGGCCGCCCTTGCCGTCGAAGGTGAGCGCGGCGTGGCCGGCGACGAGCCGGCGGATGCCTTCACCGAGGAACTCGCCGCGCCAGCCGGTGGCCAGGCGAGCGTCGGGGTCGTTGCGCAGGAACGCGACGAGGTCGTGACGGGTGGCGAGCAGTGCCGTGTCGATGCGTTGCTGGCGGGCCACTTCGCTGACCCATGCCGACACGAGCGTGACGGCCGGGCGCAAGCTGCGCTCGAGCTCCTCGCCCTCACCGGGTGGCAGCTGCACCTCGTTCGCCACGCCTTCCTGCACCGCGGCGAGGATCTCCTTGGAGATGGCGCCACGAGTGTGCCGATCGTCGACGCCGCGCGACTGACTGAGCTCGTCGACCGTGCGCGGCTGCTTCTGCGAGATGCCGAGGATGGCCAGGTCGGGCAGCACCTGCCGCACGGGCGAATCGATCGACATCGCTCGCCGCTCGCGCCACGCGGCCAGCGCCCGGGCCACACCGCGCGCCCGCGGCTTGAGGCCGCGCACGTCCTTCAGGCGGGTCCAGGCCATGTACGGATCGGTGCCGCTCACCGGTCGGGTGCGCAGCTCCTCACACGCGTCGTCGACCCACTCCAACCGGCCTTCGGCCTCCAGCTTCACGAGCAGCTTGTCGTGCAGTTCGAGCAGGTGAGCCACGTCGCTGGCGGCGTAGTCGCGCTGGTCGGCGCTGAGCGGCCGGCGCAGCCAGTCGGTGAGGCGATCGCCCTTGGCGGCGGTGACGCGCAGCTCGCTGTGCAGCAGCGCCACCAGCGAGGGCGTGCTGTAGCCCAGGAAGCCGGCGGCCAGCTGCGTGTCGAACAGTCGCTCGGGCACCGCACCGACGGCGTGGGTGAGCACATCGAGGTCCTGCTGCGCGGCGTGCACCACGGCCAGGCAGTCGCTGGCGAACAGCTTCTTCAGCGGCGACAGGTCGCACGCCAGCGGGTCGATGAGCACGATCTCGCCGGCAGCGGCGATCTGCACCAGCGCCAGCTTCGGGAAATAGGTGCGCTCGCGGTGGAACTCGGTGTCGAGTGCGTAGCGCGGCTGCTCGAGCAGACCCTCCACGTACTCGGCGACGCCCTGGTCGGTGTCGATCCAGCGATACGTCACAGCGGAGAGCTCCCGGCCACCACCGGGCGGTTGCCGGCGAGCCAGTCGAGCGTGCCACCGGCGACGTTGACGGTCTCGATGCCGTACTGCGCGAGGTACTCGCAGGCCTTCATGCTGCGGCCGCCGACCTTGCAGATGACGTAGGTGGCACCCGGGCCTTCGAACGCGGAGAGGTGCTCGGGCACGGTGGCCAGTGCCACGTGCACCGCGCCCGGCACGTGCCCGGCGATGTACTCGTCGGTCTCGCGCACGTCGACGAGGCGGGCACCGTTCGCGAGTGCCACCTCCAGCTCGGCGACGTTGATTTCATTGATCGACATGGCACCAGACGCTACTGCGACAGGTCACCGGGTGTGTTGACGTTGGCCAGATCTTGAGGATCCACCGTCAGCACCACGCCGTTGATCGAGTCGACGGCGGCGGTCAGCCGACGCTCACCGGCGTCGAAGGCGGAGCGGAGCAGACCGACGACTCCCGGCGACCAGACCGCGCACGCCGGCTGTGTGCGGTCGGCGCCCGCCATCGCGACATCGACGGCCTGGTCGGACGAGCCATGGTGGGCAGTCACCAACGTGTTCACGGAACGAGAGGTGAGGTGCGGGAGGTCGCACGCCACGACGACGACGGCATCCGCCTGCGCGAAGTGGCCGAGCGCGGTGATCACACCGCCGAGTGGTCCCTCTCCGGGGAACTCGTCGGGAACCACCGGCAGCCCGAGCGCAGCCAGGGCCTCGACGTCGCCACCGATGGCCACCACCGGATCACAGCCGGCGGCGCGCAATGCAGAGGCGACTCGCACGGCCATCGGCACGCCGTCGAACGGCAGCAGCGCCTTGTCGGTGCCCATTCGCCGGCTGGCGCCGCCGCACAGCACTGCGCCGCACAGCATCGGCTCGCTCAGGCGGCACCGCCCGACGGATCGAGCTGGGCGAGGAACAGCGCGATGCGTTCCGCCTCGTCGGCCTCGCCGATGGTGGCCGCCATGGCGCCGAGCCCGCGCAGGCACCCGAGGAACGGACGATTGGTCTCGTCGGCCCAGCGCACGTAGCCGGAGCCACGCCACCCGTTGGCGCGCAACGTGTCGAGCCCGCGGTGGTAGCCCACGCGATAGGCCGCGTAGCGCTCGACGGTGTCGGTGGCCACGTCGCCCAGCGTGCACCAGGCGAGCAGTGAACGGGGGTGCCGCGCCACGATCTCGGCCGCGAGCGCACGCTGCTCGCCCGCAGGCGCGGCGAGTGCCGCGGCGGCAGCGGCGCGGATGGCGTCGGCCTCGGCCGGCAGCACCGTGCGCGGCGGGCCTTGAGGGGTCATCAGGATCGGTTGGTCGCTCACGGGGTCACCCTACGGCGTTCGCCGCTTGCGTAGGGTCGTGGGCATGACCGCCTTGTCGCTGGAATCGGCGAAGACCATCGCCATCGTCGTCGTCCTCGCCTTCCTGGCCTTCGCCGTCATCTCGGCGTGGGTGATCAAGAACATCACCACCAAGCTCATCGTGGTGGCGCTGATGGCTGCGATCGCACTGGGCGTCTGGACGCAGCGCACCAGCCTGCAGGACTGCGCCACCAAGGCCAAGGAACAGGCCGAAGCGCTCGATACCACCGCCATCACGTGCACCTTCTTCGGCACCGAGGTGGAAGTCGGTACCTGACGCCGCCTGTCTCAGGCGTAGGGCGCGCCGACGGCGGCGAGCAGGGGGTCGACGAGCTGGTGGCGAAACACGTCGGGATCGCTGTTGGGCGCACCGTGGCCGCAGCCTTCCAGCTCCACCAGTCGCGCACCCTCGATGGTGGCTGCCACGTGGGCCATGCCCTTGCGATGGTGCTCGGCACCGCGAGTGCCGTAGCCGACGACCACCGGCACGTGCACCTGCTCGGCCAGCCACGGGCAGTGCTCGCGCAGGTCGGCCAGCTCCTCGACCAGTGCGATCCCTTCGCGTCGACGACCGGCACGCGTGCGCTCAGGGAGACCCTCCCACCGTTCGTCGCCGATCAACCGACGCATGAACGCCTCGGCCGCCACCTCCGGTTGCCCTGCGGCCTTGATCGCGCTGGCACCGGCCGTGGTGCCCGGCCACCACGGTTCCCACGACAGAGGGGTCTCGTACACCGCGACTCCGAGCACCAACTCCGGATGCTGTGCGGCAGCGGCGAGCGCGACGTTGCCGCCGTAGCTGTGCCCCACCACCACGGCGGTGCGGCCGTCGAGCAACTGCATCAGGTCGGCCACCTGGTTCCCCATGTCGAACGGGCCTTCGTGGCTGCCCTCGGCAGGCACCGACCGCCCGTACCCGCGCCGGTCGTAGCGCAGCACACGGAACTGTTGGTCGAGGCGACGGCTCAACTTCAGCAGGCCGGCAGAACGGTCCATCGCGCCGTGCACGAGCACGATGAGCGGGTGCGACGGATCGCCGGCCTCCTCGGCCCAGATGGGGGTCACAGAACGCGAACGATACGCAACACGTCGGTGCTGGCCCCACTCGGGCGGTCGGGCGCCCCGGCCAGCACGAGCACCGTCTGTCCGGACTCGACGAGCCCGCTCTGCACCGCTCGCTCGACGGCGAACCAGACGAGGTCGTCGGTGCTGTGGTACGTGCTGACGGCCAGCGAACGCACCCCCCACGACAGGGCCATCGCCCGCACGGTGGCAGGGTCTGGCGACAGGCTGATGAGCGTGGGTGTGGGGCGGAAGCGCGCCATCGCGCGCGCCGTGCGACCGGTGGTGGTGCAGCACAGGATGGCAGCGGCACCCGCATCGGCGGCCGCCATGCCCGCCGCGTGCGTGATGGCCATCGTGATGCGACTCGGCCCGTCGGGCCACTGCTCGCGCTGCGAGCGACCCAGCCGCGACGCCCACTGCGCGTAGCTCGCCTCCGACTCGGCTCGGCCCGCGATGCGCGCCATCGAGCGCACAACTGCTGCGGGGTCCGCGCCGATGGCGGTCTCGGCCGACAGCATGAGCGCGTCGGTGCCGTCGAACACCGCGTTCGCGATGTCGCTCACCTCGGCACGCGTGGGCGACGGCGAGGTGATCATGCTCTCCATCATCTGCGTGGCGGTGATGACCGGCACACCCACCTCCACGCAGTGGCGGATGATGCGCTTCTGCAGGTGCGGCACGTCCTCCAGCGGACACTCGATGCCGAGATCGCCGCGGGCAACCATGACGGCATCGGCCTCGGCGGCGATGGCTTCGAGTGCCACCACCGCAGGCATCGTCTCGATCTTCGCGACCAGTCGAGTGGTGTACGGCAGGATGGCCTCGCGCACCACGCGCAGGTCGTGCGCGGCCCGCACGAACGACACGGCCAGGAAGTCGGCGCCGGCCTCCGCCATCGCGCGACCGAGCACCAGGTCGTCCTCGGTGGGCGTGGTGAGTCGCAACCGCTCCGACGGCAGGTGCACGCCCGGGCGGCCCTGCACCACACCGCCGGTGAGCACCACGCACTCGACGCAGGTGTCGCTCACCGCGTCGGCACGCAGGGAGATGGCGCCGTCGCCGAGCACCACGCGGTCGCCGGGCTGCAGGTCGGCGAGCAGCGTCGGATAGTCGACCGTGATGCGGTCGACCGTGGACGGGCCCTCCTCGGTGGTGAGCACCACCGAGGCGCCGCCCACGAGCACGCCGCCGCCGTCGGGGAACTGGCCGGAGCGGACCTTCGGACCGGGCAGGTCGGCGAGCACCGCGACCACCCGTCCGGTGCGGGCGGCCGCCTCGCGGACCTGTTGCATGCGCTCGAGGTGCGACTCGAGCGTGCCGTGGCTGAGGTTCAGGCGCACCACGTCGACCCCGGCCAGCAGCAACTCGTCGAGCACCTCCGCGGTGGCACTGGCGGGCCCCAGCGTGGCAACGATCTTCGTTCGAGTGTCGGTGTGTGGGGTCATCAGGTGCTTATCTAGTCGCCATGGAGTTGATGTTGATACGGCATGGTCTACCAGTACGGCGAGAGCTCATCGAGGGAATCGCCGATCCGGAGCTGTCCGAGGCGGGTCACGAACAGGCTCGCCACCTCACCGACTACCTGGCCGGCGAGCCGATCGAGGCCGTCTACGCGAGCCCGCTGCGCCGTGCGGTACAGACTGCCGAGCCGCTCGCCCAGTCGAAGGGCTTGCCCATCTCCATCGTCGACAACGTGGCCGAATGGGACCGCAACGCCAGCGAGTACATCCCGATCGAGGAACTGAAGGCCGCCAACGATCCGCGCTGGCAGGCCATGGTGCGCGGTGAGTGGAACGCGCACGACGAGACACCCGAAGAGTTCTCGGCCCGCGTGATCGGCGCACTCGAAGTCATCATCGACACCCATCAGGGCCAACAGGTGGCCGTCTCGTGCCACGGTGGCGTCATCAACGCCTATCTGGCGCACATCCTCGGCCTGCCGGTCGGGCAGGGCTTCTTCTACCCCAACTACACGAGCATCCATCGCATCGCTGCCAGCCGTGGCGGGCACCGCAGCGTGGTCACCGTCAACGAGACCGCGCACCTCCGTGGCACCGGCCTCCCGATGGGTCTGATGCAGCGGTCATGAGCGAGCTCCCCGACCCTGCCGACCTGATCGACTTCCTCGACGCGTCTCCGTCGCCATGGCACGCGGCCGCCAATTCCGCGGCGCGGCTGCGCGCCGCCGGACTCACCGAGGTCGAGCTCGGCGCGTCGAACACCGACGTGCCCGCCGACGGATTCGTGCAGCGCGGCGCGGCACTCGTCGCATGGCGTCGCGGCACGCACGCCGGTCCGGAGTCGCCGTTGCGCATCGTCGGCGCCCACACCGACTCGCCGTGCCTGAAGGTGAAGCCCAACGCCGATGCCGGTGGCTCCGGTTGGAAGCAGCTCGCCGTCGAGGTGTACGGCGGCGCCCTCCTCAACTCGTGGCTCGACCGCGATCTCTCGCTCGCCGGTCGGGTGTTCCTCGCCAGCGACGGCGCCAAGAAAGCGGCCCCCGGGAAGGTCGAGT
>JAUXQB010000158.1 GCA_030685215.1 Actinomycetota bacterium | reverse complement strand
GGGGTCGCGACCGCGACCACGGACGGCTGGGGCTGGCCTACCTGGTGCAGCAGCACTGCCGGGACACCGCCCGCACGGTCGGCCTGCACGACCGCGGCGTGCTGGCCCCCGGGTATCGGGCCGACGTCAACGTGATCGACTTCGACAACCTTCGGTTGTCCGCCCCGGAGATGCACTTCGACCTACCGGCAGGCGGACGGCGGTTGCTGCAGCGGGCCGATGGCTACCTCCACACCGTGGTGTCAGGCATACCGGTGTACGAATCGGGTCTCGCGACGGGTGAGCTACCCGGTCGCCTCGTTCGCGGTGCCCAGCGACCGCCGACGGGGTGAGCTTGCCGAGTTGATCAGCCGTTGTGCGGCAGGTCGCGGAACGGAGTGTTGCGATCGGGGCCGGGCTCCTTGGGGAGACCGAGTGCTCGTTCACCGATGATGTTCCGCTGCACCTGATCACTGCCGCCGTAGATCGACGGAGCCGGTGAGAACAGCGCGAGTTCCTGCACCGCGCCGCCACTCGCGCTGTCCGGTCCCACGATGGTGGCCCCTGCCCCGAGAATCCGACACCCGACGTCCCTGGCGAGTCGGGTGATGTCGCTGTTGCGGAGCTTGGCGAGGTTGCCTTCCGCGCCGGTGGCGGCGTTACCGGACTTCATCCGTCGGATGTGCCAACCGGTGATCTCGACCATCGAGTGAAGTCGGATCAGATCCTGTCGGATGGTGGGGTCGCCGATGCTGCCGTTGTCGAGCGCGAGGGCCATCAACTGTCGTACCCGGCCTGGGCCGACCATGCCACCGCCCAGAACGGCGGCGTCGTTCCCGAACGATCCGGCAGACCGGAGGAGGTGGCCGGCGATCGTGCCCGCGATGGCTGCACTCGGAGCGGCCACGTTCTCGCCGCCGATGCCGCTGCGTTCGACCATCAGTGTTGTGTTGGCGACTCGCCATCCGTCGTTGAGGTCGCCGATGATGTGGTCGTGGGGCACGCGTGCCTCGTCGATGAACACTTCGTTGAACAACGCGTGCCCAGTCATCTCGCGAAGTGGCCGGACGTCGACGCCGTCCTGCTTCATCGGGAACGCGAAGTATGTGATGCCTCGGTGCTTGGGGGCATCGGGGTCGGTGCGCGCGATGAGGATTCCGTAGTCGGCCCATTGCCCCATCGACGTCCACACCTTCTGCCCGGAGATGACCCACTCGTCGCCGTCGCGTTCGGCGCGCGTCTGCAACCCGGCCAGGTCGGAACCGGCACCCGGTTCGGAGAACAGCTGGCACCATCCGTGTTGCCCGTCGAGGATCTTGGGGACGAACATCTCGATCAACTTCGGTGACCCATGTGCCAACAAGGTCGGCGCGGCGAGCATCAT
Organism: Actinomycetota bacterium; assembly: GCA_030685215.1. Classification (GTDB taxonomy): domain Bacteria; phylum Actinomycetota; class Acidimicrobiia; order Acidimicrobiales; family Ilumatobacteraceae; genus UBA668. Next base: position 5,615 of record JAUXQB010000158.1, on the reverse strand, counting down.
GCCCAGGCCAGAGGGCGGCCCGAGTACCCCGCGGGCGATCATCGCTCGGGCGAGGTCACCGGTCTTGGTTCGTTGCCATCCCCGCCCGTAGGGGGCCGGCAGCATCGGATGTGCGAGTCCGGCGTCGGCGAGGCGTGACCACCATTCACCGACCGGGAGATCGGGATGCCAGTGCTCGTCGAGCCACGATTCGACATCGAAGTCGTCCTGGCCGTCGGGACGGGTCGATGTTGTGCTGTCAGTCATGCGTTGCCTCTCGCTCGTGGTGCCATCGATGCCGGTTCGTCGTGGGAGGCCGGGTCGGCCCACACGAGCACGAAGTGCTCGCTGAGCGCCTCGGTGCGCACGGCGAGGCGTTGGCCGATCCGGATCTCGCCAGGTGGTGTTGTCGTCGCGGCGAGCAGGCGCGGGCCTTCGTCGAGTTCCACGAGCAGGGTCGCGTATGGTGCGTGCGCCTGCCACCCGGGATCGAGGCTGCGATGGCTGACGGCGAAGGACAGTACCGAGCCACCACCTGTGACCGGCTCGAACGTCGCCTGGTCGGATTGGCATGCCGGGCAGAATCGGCGTGGTGGGTGACGCCAGCGCCCGCACCCGACGCACCGCTGGATGCAGAGCAGCTCGGCCGCGATGCACGCGTGATGCCAGTCCAGGACGATCCATTCGGGTGTTGGCACGTAGGTGCTCATCGGTCTCTCCCCAGAATCGCGACGCTGCCGTCGCCGAGGTCGCCGTACCCGGTGACCAAGGCCAGTTCGGCGTCGGTCACCTGGGCGTCGGCGGTGCCACGCAGTTGGCGGGTGGCCTCGACGACGTGGTTGAGTCCCCAACAGTGTCCCTGGGAGAGCAGCCCGCCGTGGGTGTTGAGCGGGAACCGGCCGCCGAGCTCGATGTTGCCGTCGGCGACGAACGCAGGGGCCCCGCCGGGCTCGGCGTAGCCGAGCGCTTCGAGTTGGAGCAGCACGACATAGGTGAAGCAGTCGTAGATCTCGAGCACGTCGATGTCGTGGGGCGACACCCCGGCTCGTGCGAAGGCGCGGGGTGCCGCTCGGTGGATGCCGAGTTCGAGGAGGTTGGCGCGGTTGGCGATCTCGTCGGCGGGCTCGGGATGGCCTTCGGCTCCGCCGAGGTAGACGACTGCCGGATGAACGAGGTCACGGGCGCGCCCGAGGCTCGTCACCACGACGGCGGTGGCGCAATCGGTCTCCACGCAACAGTCGAACTTCCGTAACGGTTCGGCGATGAACGGCGCGGCGTCGTAGTCGGCGCGGCTGAGCGGCGTGCCTCGCATCAAGGCCTTGCTGTTGAGCTGCGCATGGTTGCGGCACGCGATCGCCACTGCGGCAGCGGCGTCCTCGGGGATCCCGAAGGTGTCCACATAGCGGCGCAGATACAGGCTGTAGTGTTGTGCGGCCGACATCAGCCCATACGGCGCGTAGTGGTTTCTGACGGTCTCGCCCATCGGTCCGAGGTTCATCACTCGTTTGGTCGGGCGTGCATCCGGCTTGGGACGCAGGGCCGAGTACCCGTTCCAGCCCATGCACACGAGCACGTTGTCAGCGAGACCGCCGGCGATCGCCATCGCCGCGGTTTGCAACGATGCGGTCGGTGAGGCACCGCCCATCAGCACCGACACGTGGTAAGCGACGTCGGGTACGCCGAGGTGCGCGGCGATCTCCTCGGCGCTCATGTAGCCCGGTGGAGGGATGATGCCGTTGATGTCCGCAGGCTTCAGCCCGGCGTCGGTGATCGCCTCCATCGCCGCGTCGAGGATGAGATCGCAGACGTGGCGGTCGCTTCCTCGCACGTAGTCGGTCTCGCCGACCCCGACGATGGCCGTGGTGCCCCAGAGATCAGTGCCCATGAATCGACCCAGTCACAATCCGACGCTCGCCTGGTCTCGCAGCCGCTTGTAGTCGACCTTGCCATTCGCCGCACGGCCGATCGTGTCGACCTCGACGATTCGCCGCGGGGCCTTGTAGGCAGCCAGTCGTGCACGGACGTGCTCGATCAACTCGGTCTCGGTCGCGACCATGCCGGGCCGGCGTTCCACCACGCCGACGACCATCTCGCCGAACCGATCGTGTGGTACTCCGACGACAACCGCGTCGGCGACCGAGCCGTGGGTCTTGAGGGCCTCCTCGACCTCCTCCGGGAAGATCTTCTCGCCCCCACTGTTGATGCACACCGACCCGCGACCGAGAACCTTCACGGTCCCGTCAGCGTCGATGGTCGCATAGTCACCTGGGCACGAGTAACGCTTGCCGTCAACGATGATGAACGTGCGCGCCGACTTCTCCGGGTCCTTGTAGTACCCGATCGGTTGGCGGCCGCCGACAGCCAACCGACCGATCGTGTCGGAGCCCGGCTCGACAAGCTGCCCGTCGTCGTCGACGACGATCGTGTTGACGCTCGCCTGGAAGCGGGCCGTCTTTGCCGCCGCGCCACCGCCTGACACCGACTGTCCCATCCCCAACGCCTCCGACGAGGAGAACGCGTCCATCAACAACATCTTCGGTTGATGGCCCAGCATGCCCTGCTTGGTTTCCTCGCTCCACATCACACCCGACGACACGAACGCCATCACCGAGTCGAGCGACCAACGATCCGGTTCGGCGTCGAGAGCGGCCAGGATCGGTTTGGCGAACGCATCGCCGACGATGGCGATGACATTGACCCGTTCACCGTCGATCGTGTCGAGGAGTTCCGCAGGATCGAAATGGCGGGACTCGAGACACACGATGGAGCCGCCGGATGTGAGAGCACCGAACGCAGTGAGCGCGCCGGTGCCGTGCATGAGCGGACATGCCGGCATCTGGACGGGGCCGGGTCGCGTGAGCGCGTCAGCGACGAAGTCGGGGTCGTAGGTCTCGGGGACGCTGAGCCCGAGACCGCTGCTCAACACGACGATCAGGTCGTCCTGTCGCCACATCACGCCTTTCGGCATCCCGGTGGTGCCGCCCGTGTACAGCATGTACAGGTCGTCACCACTGCGCTCGACCCGGTCGACCACCGACTGACCCGCGGCGACAGCGGCTTGCTCGTACGGGGTGGCCCACTCGGGACAATCGCCCGAGCCGTCGTCGACCCACAACCACGACGCCACGCGGGGCACTCGCTCGCGGATGGCTTCGATCGTGTCGGCGAAGATGCCGTGGAAGATCACAGCGACAGCGTCGGCGTTGTCCCACAGGTAGACCAGTTCGTCTGCTGCGTACCGGTAGTTGGTGTTCACCGGGACCAGCGCTGCCTTGTAACAAGCGAACACGGACTCGAGGTACTCGGGGCAGTTGTACAGGTACTGCGCCACCTTGTCCTGTCGCTGAGCACCCCGGTCGAGGAGGAACGTGGCGAGGCCTTCGGCTCGTCGTTCGGCCTCCGACCACGTCACTGTGCGACTGCCCTGCTTGGCGAACGGCGCGTCGGGGAGCTGTGCCGCGGCCGTCTCCCAGATCTCCGCGAAGGTCCACCCCGACACGTCACTCACCTCCGTGGACAGCTGCAGGTGCCTCACCCGACGGAGGCCACGGCTCGACGCCGTCCTCGAGGGGCACGTCGAGGGACCGCAGCAGTGCGGAGAACATCCGCCAGTTACCGATGGCAGCAACCAGTTCGACGAGGACGGCGTCGTCGTCGAGGGCTGCACGGCAGGCACTCCACGACTCGTCGGTGATCGTGCCGTGCTGCAGCGTGTCATCGGTGGCTGCGAGCACAGCCCGCTCTGCGTCGCCAAAGTGCTCGGCGGTACGCCAGTCGCGTACCGCGAGCAGATCTCGTTCGGGCACATCGAGCAGGCGTGCGACTCGCCAGTGTTGCGTCCACTCGTACACCGAGCCGGTCGACCATCCGATCCGCATGATGATCAGCTCGCGCAGCCTGGCGTCGAGCACGCCCTTCCACAGCAGTTCGTGCAACATGTTGCTCAAGCCGGCGGCGACGCCAGGCTGATGCAGAGCGATACGGAACACGGACAGCTCGGCCATCGTGTCCGGAATCCCGCGTGTGGCAGCTCGGCGCTTGGCCTCGTCGATGTCGAGCATTGCGATCCGTGATCCGGTGGACATGAGCTGCACTCCTTCAATCGGGCTGTGTACGGTCGAGGATTCTTCAAGCGGACGGCGAGAACACGCCGTGCAACGGTGGGATGGCGTCCCGGTCGGCGCCCGACAGCGTGTCCAACAACGCCGAAAGGTCGCCGAAGCCGGCCACGCGGCGAGAGAGATCGGCGAACGGCCAACGGCCGGCGACGAGCAGATCGATGGCCGCGCGATAGGCGTGGAAGTCGACGCCGAGCGAGCCCATGATCCGCAGCTCCTTGTAGACGAGATGGTCGGGCTCGAATCCAGGCGCACCACCGCCACCACGTGTCCCCGCGACCACGATCGTCCCACCTGGCCGAGCCAGGGCCACAGCCTGGGCGAAGGCGGCGGGTGCCTTCGCGGTGACGTCGACGACGACGTCCGCGAGACCACCCGTCGCTCGTTTGAGCGCGGCCGTCGGATCATCAACGGCCACATCGATGGCCAGGTCGACACCGAATTGATGAGCGATGTCGAGACGGTCACGATCGCGAGGGCCGAGACCGGTCAGCGCCACGAACGACGCACCCGCCTCCTTCGCAGCAACGGCGGCACAGAGACCGCGGATGCCCGGGCCGAGGACGACGACGACATCACCGGATTTCGTTTCAGGGATCGTCGCTCCCCAACGGATACCTGCACCAAGCGGGTTGAACACAGTTGCCAGCACCGGGTCGAGCGAGTCGGGGATCGGGAGCAGCATCGCATCGGACGGCAGGTGGAGATGCGTCGCATACCCGCCCCACAAGCCCGGTGCGATCTGGGCGTCGACGAAGCCGAACATCGTGGCGAGCCCGTTACGGACGCAGCGCCGGTACTCGCCGCGTGCGCACGGCTCGCATTGCCGGCACGAGCGGAACACCTCGACGGCAACCCGGTCGCCTGCCGCGACGTTCCATCGCCCGGCGGCGGTGTCGCCGATTTCGTCGATGATGCCGACGATCTCGTGACCGGGGATGAACGAGAACGGGGCGGCGATGTGTCCGCTGTACTGCTCGTGATCGGTGCCACACAGCCCGCAGGCCTCGATGCGGAGCCGCGCAGTGTCGGCGGTGACGTCGGGGAGGTCGAACCTACGATGCTCGAGCATGTTCGGTCCGGTGAGCACGAGCGCTTCGGCTGAAGAGTTCATCGCAGTTCGAACCTCGCATGATCATGGGATGGCTTCAGGTCGATCTCGTGGCCGACGAACATGCCGCCCGACATCGCGGCCGCGACATCCGGGTCGTCGCTACGAGCAACGACACGGTGCCCGTCCGGTGTGCTGGCGAACACCGGGACCGACGCCGGTCCGGTGTCACGATCGTGCACCACTGTGTACCCGTCGATACGTGCGGTCCCCACTGCCGCGCTCGTCTCGACGACGTGGAGCGCGGTCGAGTCGATGGACGCCTGCACACCCGTCATGTCGGGCGCCTGCCAGCCCTTCGGTGGAGGAGCAGCGGACCACAACCCGACCGAGTGCTTGGTGATGTACCAACCGAGTCCGGACACCATCCCGACGCCCTTCGGATCCGCCCGGCACCGTCGGGCCAT
>JAUXQB010000151.1 GCA_030685215.1 Actinomycetota bacterium | reverse complement strand
CCCTCGACGGCAGCGACGGCCACCGCGACCACCTGCACCTCCGCGACGCACTCGGCCTTGCGGTCGCACGGCTGGACTGGCCGGCGCGGCTCGTGCACTCGAGCCTCGCCCGCAGCCTGATGACCGAGTGGGTGGCTGCCATGCGCGCCGAGCAACCCGACCGCGCGCACCTCGCCATCGACGCCGAGCTCGGCCGCCCCGACGAGGAGCTGACCGTCATCGACACCAGCGACGTGCTGCCCATCCGAGAACGGGCGATCGCCTGCCACTTCAGCCAGGCCTCGCCCTTCGACAACCTGCCGCGCGACCTGCGGCGCCGCTTCCTGACCACCGACCACGTGGTCGAGGTCACCCCCACCGCCCGCGTCCAGCGCATCGACCCATCCCCCAACCCAACACTCAACCTCACACTCACAGGAGACCCCTCATGAACCTCACCCGCCTCACAGCGGTCGCGCTGGCCGCGACCATCTCGCTCGCCGCATGCGGCGACGACACGGACACCTCGTCGACCGACGCGCCGACCACCGTGCCCACCGCCGACACGACCACGCACGACACGACCACGCACGACACGACCACGCACGACACGGCGCACGACGAGCCGGCCACCGTCACCATCGGCGGCGTCGACTTCGGCTTCACCAACGTGCCCGCCTCGGTGCCCGCTGGCACCACGCTCGCACTGCAGAACACGTCGACCACCGAGCTGCACGAACTGGTGGCGTTCCGCCTGCCCGAGGGCGACGACATCCCCCTCGTCGAGCTGGTGCAACTGCCGGCCGAAGAGCTGACGCCGCGCCTCGGCGCACCCGTCACCGTGATGCTGCAGCCGCCGGGCTCCGACGACCTGATCGTGGCCGTCGGCGATGGCTCGCTGCAGGAACCCGGCCGCTACGTGATCATGTGCTTCATCCCCACCGGTGTCGACCCGCAGGTGTACCTCGATGCGGCCGCCGCGTCGAACGGCGAGCCGCCGGTGGTGCCCGGTGGCCCGCCGCACTTCGTGAACGGCATGTACGCCGAACTGACGGTCGAAGGCTGATCGTCGAAGCCTGACCCATCCGTCGTCTGGAAGCAGTTCGCCGCGGGCGTCTCAGCCCGCGGCGAGCTGCGCGACGACCCCTGCGAACTCGTGCAGCAGCGGGGCCTGCACGCAGGTGTAGCTGTAGCCCCAACGCTCTCGCCGCTCGTGCAACCGATCGGCGATCTCCTGCTCGCTGCCCACCAGCACGATCGGGCTGTCGAGCACCTCGTCAGTGCTCACGCCGGCGAACCCGGCCAGCGCGGCCACCTTCTCGTGCGGCGCGTCGGTGACCGCTGCGGTGGACGTCCACGCGTTCAGCTCCAGCGAGTCCCACCGCTCACCAGCGGCCGCACGCACCAGCGCGACCTTCGCGTCGATCGACGGCGGCAGCGCATCGCGGAACGTGTCGGGGTTGCCGCGCCCGGCCGCGGTGGACGGGTTGACGCCGACGATGTCGGCCTCCGCGCCGGCGAAGCCGAGCAGCCGCGGCCCACCGCCGGCCACCAGGATGCGGGGCCCGCCCGGCGTGGCGGGCAGTGGCGTGCCGGTGATCTCCTCCAGCTGGAACTCGTCGCCGGCGAACGACACCACCTCACCGGTGAACAGCAGCCGCAGCACGCGTACGTACTCCATCAGCCGCGACACGCGTCGCCCCGGCGGATCCATGCGGATGCCCGACCGCGAGTAGTCGAGCGGGTTGTAACCGGCGCCCACACCCAGCTCCACACGTCCGGGAAACATCAGGTCGATGCTGGCGATCTCCTTGGCCAGCACGGCCGGGTGGCGGAAGTCGCAGGCCAGCACCAGCGGCGCCACCGTGAGCGTGGTGGTGGCCGCGAGTGCGGTGGCCATCGCCGTGATCGGGCCGAGCCCGGAGTGGAAGTGATCCGGCACGAACAACGTCGAGTAGCCCAGCGACTCGACCTCCCGCGCCGTCTCCGCCCACGCGAGGCCGTCGATCGGACCCTGCAGCTCCACCCCGAAACGGAACGGACGCTGATGGGGGCTCACAGCAACGGGCCGACTTCGTGGATCGCATCGAGGCGGTTGGCCGACGCCGTCGCCAGTTGATCGTGCGACGGTCGCGCGGCACCACCCGCGCCGTACATCGCGCCACTGCGCGGCATCGGGTTCGGTGGGTTGCGCGCATACGACACCGCGGTGGCGAGGTCGCGTGCGAAGTCGGTGGTCACGCCGTCGCGAGTGTTCGGTCGAGTGATGCAGAAGTGCAGCGCCGGCGGGAACTGCAGGCCGTTCATCCGCCACCCGAGATCGGCGAGCCCGTCGTTCACGTGGAAGATGTCGAGCTCGTCGCTGGTGAAGGCGATGTTCCACAGCGAGTCGCCCACCAGCTTCAGCTCCGGATGGCTGACCACCGCAGCACGGATCTCGTCGGCCGTGCGGAAGATGTCGCGGGCGATGGCCCGGTAGCCGCTCTTGCCGAAGCTGAGCATGCTGGCCCACGTGGCCGCGATGAGGCCGCCGGAACGGCTGCCGCCCATGCCCGGCGACGCATACGCGCCGCCCGGCCAGCTGTCGATGAGGAGGTACTGCTCGCGCCGCAACGACTTCGGGCGGAACAGCAGCACCGAGCTGCCCTTGAGCGCATAGCCGTACTTGTGCGTGTCGGCCGACATGCTGGTGACACCGGGAACCGACAGGTCGAACGGCGTGTGCTCGTACCCGCAATCCTTCGCCCACGCGAGCACGAACCCGCCGAGGCACCCATCGACGTGGAGACCGAGACCGTGCTCGAGCGCGATCTGGCCCAGCTCCGGGATGGGGTCGATGACACCGTGCGGGTAGGTACCGGCCGAGCCGACCAGCGCCACCGTGTTGGGACCGATGTTCGCACGAACGAAGTCGAGGTCGACCTTCTGGTGCTCGTCGACCGGGGCGATGACGGCGTCGATGTCGAACCAGTGGAACGCCTTGCTGTGACCCGGGTGCGCGGTGACCGGCATGATGATCTGCGGGCGCTCGATGCCGAGCGTGTTGCGACCCCACTCGCGGTACGCCAACATCGCGGTGACCAGGCTCTCGGTACCGCCGGACGTGACCAGCCCACCCGTGTCGGCGTCGCCGTGCAGCATGTCGGCGGTCATCGCGATGATCTCGGCCTCCATCTTGGTGGCGCTCGGGTACATGTCGCGCTGCAGCACGTTGGCGTGCGCGAAGTGGCCGAACGCCTCCACCTGGAAGTGGTAGTGGTCGTGATCGCCGCTGTAGATGGACCCGCTCACCCGACCGGAGTCGCCCTTGCGGTCCTCCTCCAGCGCCATCTGGTGCAGCTCGTCGAGGATCTGCACGCGCGACACGGGCTCCTCGGGCATCGTGGCGTGCACCTCGAACCTGCCGGCGTACGGATGGAGCGGACTCTTCTTCTGAGGGGTGGTCATGGCATGTCTTTCGAATCGAAGTCCGAGTAGAACTCGGCGCTGCGTGTGTGGAAATCGATGAGCGACGCGGTGCGCGTCGCGAGCAGTTGGTGAGCGGTGTCGTCGGGGTCGTGCACCTCGGCCGTGACGAGGAACGAGGGCAGGTCGGCGAGCGCTACCGCGCCCGTCTCGCACAGTGCGAGCAGCGCGGCGCCGTGCGCGTTGGTGCAGTTCGAGCGCGCGAGGCGGCGCACCTGCACGCCGGTGGCGTCGGCGACGAGCTGCCCCCACAGCGGCGAGGCGGCGCCACCTCCGCCGAACGTGATCTGTTCGTAGCGTCGGCCGGCGAGTGCAGCGAAGTGGGGCAGCAGCCATGCGACGTTCATCGCGACGCCTTCCAGCACCGCGCGCGCCATGTCGGCGCGAGTGGTGGAGAGACCGATGTTGACGAAGCCACCGCGCATCTGACGCTGGTGCCCCGGCGCCATCGAACCGACCAGCCAGGGCAGGAACAGCACACCGTTGCTGCCGCACGGCACGCCGGCCGCAGCGGCGAGCACGTCGTGGTACGAGCCGTCGTGCACCGCGCGGCCGAGGCCGTCGTCGGCGTAGACCATCTGGTTCACGAACACGTCGAGCGCCTTGCCACCGACACCGTTCTCGGCCACCAGGAACCACTGGTTCGGCAGTGGGCTGGGTGCGCTGGTGAGACCGTGCTCGATGTCGTGGCGCTTCGACGGCAGGTGCGTGGCCATCACCGCGGTGGTGCCGATGATCAACCCACACCCGGTGTCGTCGATGGCGCCGGTGCCCACCGCGGAGGTGACGGAGTCGATGGTGGCGCCGGTGACCACGGCCGTCGCCGACACACCGAGATGCGAAGCCGCATCGGCGGTGACAGTGCCACGAGGCTGCCCCAACGGCACCAACGGGGGCAACTTGTCGGCGGGCATCCCGCTCAGCGCGAGCAGCTCGTCGC
>JAUXQB010000150.1 GCA_030685215.1 Actinomycetota bacterium | reverse complement strand
CCCCCTCGTCGCCGTCGTGATGGGCTCGGCCAGTGACTGGTCGACCATGAGCAAGTCCGTCGAGGTGCTCACCGAGTTCGGTGTCGCGCACGAGATGCAGGTGCTGTCCGCGCACCGCATGCCCGACGAGATGTTCGCGTTCGCCGAAGGCGCCGCCGGTCGCGGCCTGCGCGCCATCATCGCCGGTGCCGGTGGTGCAGCGCACCTTCCCGGGATGCTCGCGGCGAAGACCACCGTCCCCGTGCTCGGCGTGCCCGTGCCGAGTCGGCACCTCAGCGGCCAGGACAGCCTGTACTCCATCGTGCAGATGCCCGCCGGCATCCCGGTCGCCACGTTCGCCATCGGCGAGGCCGGCGCCACCAACGCTGCACTGTTCGCGGTCGCGCTGCTCGCGGCCACCGACCCCGCGCTGGCCACGGCGCTCACCGAGTACCGCAGCCGTCGGCACCACGACGCCGCCACCAGCACCCTGCCACCCGCATGAGCGACACCGACACCAACGCCGTCATCGCGCCGCCCGCGATGCTCGGCATCATGGGCGGCGGTCAGCTCGGCCGCTACTTCGTGCTCGCCGCGCGCACGATGGGATATCGCACCACCGTGCTCGAACCAGACCCGGCCTCTCCCGCCGGCGCAGTCGCCGACGTGCACCTCATCGCCGCGTACGACGACCCCGCCGCGCTCGACGAGATGGCCGCCACGTGCGCAGTGGTCACCACCGAGTTCGAGAACGCTCCGGCCGCCGCGCTCGAGCGCATCGCAGCCCACATCCCCGTCCGCCCCTCCCCCGCTGCCATCAGCATCATGCAGGACCGCATCGCCGAGAAGCAGTTCCTCGACGACATCGGCGTCGAAGTCGCTCCCTACGTGGTCGTCGCCAGCGATGCCGACGTGGAGGCCGCGGTCCACTTCACCTACCCCGCCATCCTGAAGACCGCCCGCCTCGGCTACGACGGCAAGGGCCAGGTGCGCTGCATCTCGCACGACGACCTCGCAGCCGCCTGGGCCGAGCTGGGCCGCGTGCCGTGCGTGCTCGAGGAACGACTCAACCTCGCCCGCGAGCTGTCGGTGGTGCTCGCCCGCACCGCCGACGGACGTGTCGCGTGCTACCCGGTCGCGCAGAACCAGCACGTGCACGGCATCCTCGACGTCAGCTACGTACCGGCCAACCTGCCCGGCAGCGGCCACGCCGACGCCGCCGAGCTGTGCACCTACATCGCCGAGGAACTGCAGTACGTGGGCGTCATGGCCGTCGAGATGTTCGTCGTCGGTCGCGACGTGATGGTCAACGAACTGGCACCACGCCCGCACAACAGCGGCCACTACACACTCGACGTGTGCACCACCTCGCAGTTCCAGCAACAGGTGCGCGCCATCTGCGGCTCGGCATTGGGCGACACGAAGCTGCTCGTGCCCGGCGTCGCGATGGTCAACCTGCTCGGTGAGCTCTGGGACAACGGCGAACCGAAGTGGGACGCCGCACTCAGCCAGTCGTCCGCGCACCTGCACCTCTACGGCAAGAGCGAGCCTCGACCCGGCCGCAAGATGGGGCACCTCACCGTGGCCACCGGCACCGCGATGGGCGCCACCAGCATGGCCCGGCGGCTGCGCAAACGGCTCACCGCCGATTAGCCTGCCCCCGATGTACGCACTCGTCGGGTCCGCTCACGTCGCGATGGTCGGCGGCGTGTTCGGCTGGATCAGCGACATCACCGACGAGCTCGGCGAGTGGGCCAGCAACTGGTGGTTCCTCGGTGTCATCTTCATCATCGCGCTGCTCGATTCGGTCGTGCCCGTCGTGCCCAGTGAGACCACGGTCATCATCGGCGGCGTCGCGGTGGCCACCGGCGACGCTCCCTACCCGCTCGTCGCGGTCATCGCGGCCGGCGCCGCGGGCGCGTTCATCGGCGACAACATGGCCTACCTCATCGGGCGGCGCTGGTCGGCGGCCTTCGAACGCCGCGCGGTGCTGAAGCCGAAGTTCGGCGCCAAGCTCATCTGGGCACGCAACCAGATCAAGGACCGCGGTGGACTGTTGCTCATCACGGCCCGCTTCATCCCCGGGGGCCGCACCGCGCTCACGCTCGCCAGCGGCATCACCAACCAGCCACGCATGTGGTTCGTGCGCTGGAGCTTCGTGGCCGCCGTCATCTGGGCCACCTACGCCGCGGGTCTCGCTCGCCTGGTGGGTGAACCGTTCAAGGACGACCACACGAAGGCATTCTGGATCGCGTTCGGCACCGCGCTCAGCATCAACGTCGTCATCGAGGTCGTCCGCCACGTACGGGCACGGCGGAACTGGACCGCACCAGCGGAGTGAGCACCGCCGCCACCAGTCGCTCCACCCACTCGGGCCCGGCCGGCTGGCGGCTGATGAAGCGACGGTAGAACAGCGGGCCGACGAGCTGGCTGTTGAGCAGGTCGGCGTCGATGCCGGCGATCAGCTCGCCGTCTCGCTCGGCGCTGCGCAGGCGCTCCAGCAGCGCTGCCCGTCGCTGCAGACCGGTGTCGTGCACCATCCTCGCCAGCGTCTCGCTCCGCTCGGCGCCGTCGAAGCCGGTGGGCAGCACGGCACCGAAGTCGCCATTGCGCAGCTTGTGGTCGAGTCCGATGCAGAATTCGGTGACGTCGCTGATCAGGTCGCCGGAGTCGGCCATCGGCACGTGGCAGGCGACCGACGAGATGGCCGCGAGGTGCAGCTCGTCGCGGTTCTCGAACTGGCGATAGATGGTGGTCTTCGCCACCCCCGAACGCACCGCCACCGCTTCGATGGTGAGGCCCTGCAGGCCTTCCTCGCGCAGCAGCTCCACTGCCGCGGTGAGGGCTCGCGACCGCGACTTCGCCCGACGCGGGTCTTCGTGCTCAGTGGGTGGGAGCACTGTGCTCGCCACCATCGGGCAGCCGCCGGTACATGATCACCGCACCCACCGCCACGAGCGCAGCGGAGATGCGCAGCGCGACGTGCGTGCCGTCGACGAACGACTGCTGCACCTCTCGACGGAGCCCCGCCACCGCGTCGCCGGCGCCACCCTGCGCCTCGAGCCGGTCGAGCACTCCGAGCGCCCGCGCGATGTTGACGCGTGCGACCTCCTGCACCTCCGCCGGGAACTGCGAGATGGCGGAGGCCGCGTTGCTGCGGTAGATGCTGTTCACCACGCTGCCGATGACGGCGATGCCGATGGCGCCACCGACTTCGCGAGTGGTGTCGTTCACCGCCGAACCGACGCCGGCCTTGTGCATCGGCACGCTTTGCACGATGCCGCTGCTGAGCGACGGCATCGCGGAACCCACACCGGCGGCCACCAGCACCAGGCAGATCGCCACGTACAGGTACGGAGTGTCGATCTGCACCCGCGACATGAGCAGCAGCCCAGTGGTGACCAGCAGCATGCCGCCGGCGACCGCGCGCTTGGCCCCGATCTTCGCCGCGATCAAGGGCGCTCGCGGCGACACCATGATCATCGTGGCCGCGAACGGCAGGCCGCGCACACCCGCCTCCAGCGAGGTGTAGCCCTGCACGTACTGCAGGAACTGCGTCAGGATGAAGAACAGCGAGAACATCGCGAAGAAGGTGACGGTGATGCCCATGCTGCCCATCGCAAAGCGGCGGTTGCGGAAGAACTTCATGTCGAGCATCGGCTCGTCGGTGCGCCGTTCGTAGAGCACGAAGCCCACCAGCCCGACCACCGCGGCCACGAAGCCGACCACGACCCACGAGTCGGTCCACCCTCGTTCGGGTCCTTCGATGATGGCGGCCAGCAGCGCGGAGAAGCCGACCACCGACAACGCGGCGCCGACGAAGTCGAGCCGGTGGGCCACCGCCTCCCGCGAGGCGGGGGCCAGGATGGCCGAGGCAACGAACGCGACCGCGGCAATGGGGGCAGCCACGAAGAACACCGACCCGTACCAGAAGTTCTCCTCGAGCAGACCACCGAGCACGGGGCCGATGGCGCCACCTGCACCGGCGAAGCCGGCCCACATCGCGATGGCCTTCGCTCGTTCACGACGCGGGAAGCTCGACTGCAGCAGGCTGAGCGTCGAGGGCATGATCAGTGCGGCACCGATGCCCATCACCGCTCGGCAGGCGATGAGTGCGTTGGCACTGGTCATGAACGCGCACGCCGCGGAGGCGGCGGCGAAGATGACGAGCCCGATCAGCAGCGCGCCCTTGCGGCCGAAGCGATCGCCGAGCGCGCCCGCCGGCAGCAGCAGCGCGGCGAACACGAGCGCATACGCGTCGACGATCCACAGGATCTGCGTGTCGGACGGCTGCAGCGAGCTCTCGGCCAATGCCGGGATGGCCACGTTGACCGAGCTGACGGTGGCCACGATGAGCACCAGGCTCAGGCACATCGTGGCGAGGATGGCCCAGCGACGGTGGTAGATCGTCGGGTCGATGCCGTCGAGGTCGTCCGTCTCCACGGAGGGCTGGGTGGGGCTGGTGTCGGCGGTCATCGGCGTCCTCTCATAACGCTACGGGAGCGTAGCGATCACCGTTTCGCCACGCAACCGTCTCACCACTCGAAATCACCGCGGCGACACCCGGTTCGTAGGATGGGGCGGGTGGAGCTGCATCTCGCTCAGGTCAACGTCGCCACTCTCCGCCGGCCGATGGAGCACCCCGACACGGCGCCGTTCGCCGATGGGCTCGACCCCGTGAACGCGCTGGCCGAGTCGTCGCCGGGCTTCGTCTGGCGGCTGCAGACCGAGGAGGGCAACGCCACCTCTATCCGGGCGTTCCCCAACCCACTCACCATCCCCAACCTCAGCGTGTGGGAGAGCCTGCCGCAGTTGCGCGACTTCGTCTACCGCGGCCTGCATCGCGACTTCTTCCGCAAGCGCGCCGACTGGTTCGAGGCGGGGTCGGTCACCGCGATGTGGTGGATCCCCGCCGGCACGCTGCCCACGCTCGACGACGCGAAGGTCCGCCTGCAGTTCATCGATCGGTTCGGCCCGTCGCCGTTCGCGTTCGAGATGGGTCAGCAGTTCCCCACGCTGGCGGTGGTGCCTCGCGAGCTCGACCACCCCGACGTCGCAGCGATGATCGGGCGCCTGAACATCGAGCTGAAGGCTCGCACGCCGCAGGGCGGCAGCAACTTCTTCCACCTCGCCGCCGAGCACGTCGGGCCCGGCAACGGCGCGTTCTACGTGGCCTACCTCGACGGCTCACCCGTGGCCTGCGGTGCGTATCGCCGCATCGACGAGGCGCCCGGCGCGGCCGAGGTGAAGCGGATGTGGTCGCACCCCGACCACCGTGGCAACAAGCTCGGCGCGGCGGTGCTCGCCACCATCGAGGCCGCCGCCGTCGCCGACGGCTACCACGAGCTGCGACTGGAGACCGGCGAGTACCTCACCGAGGCAGTCGGCCTCTACCGCCGGTTCGGTTTCGACGCGTGCGAGTCGTGGGGCGAGTACGCCGGTGTGCCCCTGTCGTACACGATGAGCAAGCCCCTCATCCCCGCCTGACCCCACACGCGTCTGTGCACTTCCGATCGCTCCGCGGGCGAAACTGCTCAGACGCTGATGGGGCGCCGGCTACTTGTGACCCGACGCGCCGCTGCTGCGCGGCACGCGTTGCACGGCGAACGGGTTGTCCGCCCAACCGGTGCCATCGACCAGGTCGGCGAGGCGGCGGCCGATCTCGGGCACGAACTTGAAGCCGTGCCCGCTGAGACCGACCCCGAGCACGACGTCGCCCACGCGGTCGAGCAGGAAGTCCTCGTCGGCGGTCGACGCGTAGAGGCACGTGGCGCGGTGCACAGGTGTGGGGTCCACTCCCGGCAGCGCGTGCCGCACCCACGCGCACAACCGAGCCCACGTGACCGGCTCCACCTCGAACGTGCGACGGTCGGGGTGCACCACCGGACCGGTGTGATGCTCGGCCACCTTCACCAGACCCGTCGGGGTGGCCAAGCCGTAGCGACGGATCTCGGTGCGCGAGAGGAACGCGGGCCACAACGCCTGGCGCCGCGGGTGGAAGTACGCGAGCTGCTCCTGCGTCACCCGGAAGTCTGGGAGGTCGACGATGCCGGCCAGCAGGTCCGGTGCCCATGCCCCGGCAGTGACCACCGCCACGCCTGCACGCCACTCCTCGTCGG
>JAUXQB010000145.1 GCA_030685215.1 Actinomycetota bacterium | reverse complement strand
CGCCGGCCAGTCGGGCGTGCTGCGCGCCGACATCCTCCCCACCCAGTCACTCGAGCACAACGGCAACCCGGTGCCGGTGCCCACGTCGTCGGCGCCCGTCCCCGCGCTCGAGCAGCTGGGATACGCGGCGCAGCTGCAGGCGCTCGTCGACGACGTCGCCGCCGGCCGCGAACCCATCATGAACGCCGCGTTCGGGCGCCAGGTGCTGAAGGTGGTGCTGGCCGCGTACGCGTCGGCGGGCAGGCGCGGCAATGAGGTCGAGCTGCCCTTCACCGGGTCGCCCGACCTCACGCCACTGCAGTTGTGGCGCCGCGGCTGACGCCGCGACGCGCGCCGGAATCAGATGGCGCGGACCTTGAGGGCTTCATCGCCCTTGCGGCCCTGGCCGACCTCGAACTCGACGGCCTGGCCCTCTTCGAGCGATCGGTAGCCCGAGCCCTCGATGTTGGAGAAGTGCACGAACACGTCGGCACCGCCTTCCCGCGAGATGAATCCGTAACCCTTTTGTGCATTGAAGAACTTCACGGTGCCGGTTGTCATTGCTGTACCTCATACTTTCGAGCCACCCACCTGGTGGTCACGATCGAGCACATTATCCGCATCGATCGGGCGCTCGCGCCACGTCGGAGCAGTTTGCGCGAGAGTGACCGCCATGACTTCTGGCTTCGATCACCTCTACGTCGAGACCCACGACTGGGCTGCCGCTCTCGCCTTCTGGCAGCAGCTCGGCTTCGAGCTGGAGTACGACACCGGCCATCAGTCCGGTGCGCTGCGTCACCCCGCCGGCGGGGCCACGGTGTTCCTCGCGCAGCAGTCGCTGGAAGACCCACTCGCCACCGAGGTGTACCTGGCGGCGCCGGCCGACTACGTGCTGCCGGCGGGCGTGCACGTGGTGAGCCCGTTCGTCGAGAGTCACTGGGGTACGAAGGTGGCCGTCATCCAGGACCCCGACGGCCATCGATTCCGCATCCAGGCACCGCTGGAGTAGCGGTCACGCCGGTGTCGCCGAACGCTCCCACTCGGTGCGCAACATGCCGTAGAGCACGTGGTCGTGGTACTCACCGTCGCGCTCCTCGGCGTCGCGCACCACGCCCTCGCGCGTGAAGCCGGCCTTCTCCAGCGCCCGCTGCTCCGCCGGGTTGTCCATCGCGGTGTCGCTCTGCACCCGATGCACGCCGTACTCGCGGAACAGGTGGTCGACCAGCAACCGCTGCGCGATGGTGCCGTAGCCCTTGCCACGGTGCTGCGGCAGCAGCGCGATGCCGATGGCCGGGCATTCGCTGCCCGGCGACGGCCCCCACTGCTCGGGGCGCCAGGAGACGTCGCCGATCGGCTCGCCGTCGACCTCCACCACCAGCCGTCCGCCACGCGGGGCGAGGAACCCGTCGCACTGGAACTGGTGGTGCAGGCGACCGAGCACTTCGTCGGGATCGATCGGTCCGCTCCAGTTGTGCTCGCCCACTGCGTCGCGATCGGCAGCCATCGCGACCATCCACGCCAGGTCGCGACGTTGCACGGGTCGCAAGCTGACGTGTGGCATGGGGCCAGTGTGCACCTCGGCAGCTCGATCGCACGCATCGCACGAGGCCGGGCATCAAGGTTTCACACACGTTCACGGACTCGTGTGGTGGTCGGCGGTGGCAGCGGCCAAGATGTGTGCATGGCATCGCGGCGCACTCACATCGACACGCTGCGCAATGGCGTGTTCGACGTGCTGGTGGTGGGCGGCGGCATCAATGGCGCGGTCACGTCGGCGGCGCTCGCCGGCCGCGGCGCGTCGGTGGCGCTCATCGACCGTGGCGACTTCGGGCACTTCACCAGCCAGGAGTCGTCGAACCTGGTGTGGGGTGGCTTCAAGTACCTCGAGAACTACGAGTTCCTGCTGGTCTTCAAGCTGTGCCGGTCGCGCAACCGTCTGATGAAGGCGTACCCCGACAACATCAAGGAGATCAGCTTCCTCGCCAGCCTCGACGAGACCTCGCCCTATGCGCCGTGGTTCAGCGCGCTGGGCGCGTTCGGCTACTGGGTCATCGGGCAGTTCGGCACTCGCTACCCGCGCCTGCTCAGCGCGGAGAAGATCCGCGACGAGGAGCCGGTCATCGACACCAGCACGGTGCGCGGGGGCATCGAGTACCGCGACGCCTACCTGGTCGACAACGACTGCCGGTTCGTGTTCTCGTTCGTCCGATCGGCGCTCGAAGCCGGGGCCACGGCGGCCAACTACGTGGAACTGGTGTCGGCGGAACGGCAGGGCGACCGCTGGGTGGCGCAGCTGCGCGACGTCGACTCCGGCGACGAGTTCACCACCACCGCCAAGGTGCTGGTGAACGCAGCAGGCCCGTTCGTCGACGGCCTCAACGCCACGTGGGGTGCGCGCACCGAGCACCGCATCGTGTACTCGAAGGGCATCCACCTGGTGGTGCCCCGGCTCACCACCGACCAGCACCAGCGCGTGCTCGCCTTCTTCGACGACACACAGCGGTTGTTCTACGTCATCCCGATGGGGTCGCGGTCGGTCATCGGCACCACCGACACTCGCATCGACGAACCGTTCACACAGGTCGACGACGACGATCGCACGTTCCTGCTCGACCAGATCAATGCTCGGCTCGACCTGGAGACGCCGCTCACTGCGGCCGATGTGATCGCCGAGCGTTCCGGAGTGCGTCCGCTGGTGGTCAACACCGGTGGCGCCGATCAGCGCGAGGTCGACTGGACCTCGCTCAGCCGCAAGCACGCGATCGAGACCGACCGGCGCGCTCGCCTGGTCACCGTGTTCGGCGGCAAGCTCACCGACTGCCTCAACGTCGGCGAGGAGGTCGCCGCCGCTGTCGAGAGCCTCGGCGTGCCGCTGGAGAAGGACCTCAAGAACTGGTATGGCGAGCCCGCCACGGCCACCCGCACCGAGTTCTACCGGCAGGCGCGGCTGATGAAGATCGACTCGCTGCGCTCCAAGCCCGACGTCGAGCCGCTGAGCGACCGCTTGTGGCGCCGGTACGGCAGGCGCGCGTTCTCGATGCTGGAGGCCATCCGCGACGACCCGCGCATGGGCGAGGACATCATGGACAACGCCGACTACCTGCGGGTCGAGCTGCACCTTGCCGCGAACACGGAGATGATCACCAAGTTGGAGGACTTCATGCGCCGCCGCTCGAAGATCGAGCAGGTGGTGCGCGACGACGTCATCCGGGAGAGCAGCGGGCTCGACGAGGTGGCTCGCATCCTGTTCGGCGACGACGCCGAGCGCCGGTTGAAGGAATACTTCGAGACCTGACGTGGCCAGTTCCGATCCCTTCGCCGACGTCGCAGAGAACCTCACCGGCGCCGACGACGGCCGCCTCGACCACGACATCCGTCTGATGGGCAAGATGCTCGGCGACGTCATCGCCGATCAGTGCGGCATGCCCACGCTCCAGCTGGTCGAAGCCATCCGCCGCAGCGCGGTCGACTCCGACACCGACCACCGCCGGCTGGTCGAACAACTCGACGAGCTCTCCATCGCCGACGCGCTGCACGTGGTGCGCTCGTTCAGCTACTTCGCGCTCCTGGCCAACATCGCCGAGGACACCGACCACGAACGCCGCCGTCGGGCCAACATCCGCTCGGCCGCGCCCGCACCGCCGGGCACGCTGCAGCACAGCGTGATGCGCGCGTTCTCCACCGGCGTTTCGCCGGACGACATCATCGAGTTCCTCGAGCACGGTGAGGTGGTGCCCGTGCTCACCGCCCACCCCACCGAGGTGCGACGCAAGACCATCCTCACCATCCAGACCGCGATCTCCGACCTGATGGACTACCGCGACCGCACCGACATGCACTCGCTGGAACGGCAGGAATGGGAGCGCTCACTGTGGCTCCAGATCGTCACGCTGTGGCAGACCGCGATGCTGCGGCTCACCAAGCTGCGCCTGCGCGACGAGGTCAACGACGCCATGCGGTACTTCGAGTTCTCGTTGCTGCAGCAGGTGCCGCGCATCAACCGCGTCATCCACGAAGAGCTGCGTGGCGTGTGGCCCGACGGTCTCGCCCAGCGCGAACGACCGTTGCTGCGGGTGGGGTCGTGGATCGGTGGCGACCGCGACGGCAACCCGTTCGTCACCGCCGAGGTGCTGGCGCACACGTTCCAGCAGCAGGGTTTCGTGGTGCTGCGCCATCTGCTCGGGCAACTGGCGAAGTTGAGCGAGGAGCTCAGCATGTCGTCGCGGTTGGTCGCCACCTCTCCCGAGCTCGCCGAACTGGCGGAGGCCGCCGACGACCGCTCGCCGTACCGTCTCGACGAGCCGTACCGTCGCGCGCTGCGCGGCATGCACGCGCGGCTCGCGGCCACGGCCGCCGACCTCATCGACACCGTGCCGGGCGTGGCGCCGATCGGGGTGCGACCGGCGTACGCGTCGCCCGACGAACTGCTCACCGATCTGCGGGTGGTCGACGCCAGCCTGCGTGCGCACGCGGCGCGCGCGGCAGCCGACGCGCGACTGGCCGACATCGTCGGCGCGGTCGAGGTGTTCGGGTTCCACCTGGCGACGCTCGACCTGCGACAGAACTCGGCGGTGCACGAAGCCACCGTCGCCGAGCTGCTGCGGGTGGGCGGCGTGTGCGACCACTACCTCACGCTCTCCGAGGCCGACCGCCGGGCCGCGCTGGTGGCCGAACTGGCCAGTGCACGGCCGCTCACCGCCGAGCACACGGTGCTCAGCACGGCAGCTGCCGACGAGATGGCCATCCTCCGCGAGGCTCGGCGCACGCTGCACCGTTTCGGCGACGCCGCGATCGAGAACTACATCATCTCCAAGTGCGAGGCCGTCAGCGACGTGCTCGAGGTGGCGCTGCTCTTCCGCGAGGTCGATCTGCTGGCGCCGCTGCCCGGTGCGTCGGCGCCATCGGTCCTGCGCGTGGGCATCGTGCCGCTCTTCGAGACCATCGACGACCTGGCCAACGCCACCGAGGTGCTCGACGAACTGTTCTCGTTGCCGTTCTATCGCGAGTGGATCACCGGCCGCGGTGATCGCCACGAGGTGATGGTCGGGTACTCCGACAGCAACAAGGACGGCGGCTACCTCGCCTCCAACTGGGCGCTGTACCGGTGCCAGGAGGCCATCACGGCCACCGCCGCTCGCCACGGCATCCGCCTGCGGCTGTTCCACGGGCGCGGCGGCACCGTCGGCCGCGGTGGCGGCTCCAGCTACCACGCCATCGTGGCGCAGCCACCGGGCAGCGTGCAGGGCAACATCCGCATCACCGAGCAGGGCGAGATGATCTCGGCGAAGTACGCCGACCCCGAGCGTGCCCGTCAGAACCTGGAAGCGCTGGTGGCCGCCACGTTCGACGCCACCGTGCCGTCGCAGCGCACCAACCTGACCGGGCACCCCGGACCCCCGGAGCAGTTCGTCACGGCCATCGGCGAACTCGCGCACCTGTCGCAGGCCGCATACCGCTCGCTCGTCTACGAGACGCCCGGCTTCGTCGATTGGTTCCGCGCGATCACTCCGCTCGACGAGCTGACCACGATGAACATCGGGTCGCGCCCGGCGTCGCGCACGAACTCGCCACGCATCGAAGACCTGCGTGCGATCCCGTGGGTGTTCAGCTGGAGCCAGTGCCGGCTGATGCTGCCCGGGTGGTACGGCGTGGGCACGGCAGCGCACACGTGGCGTGGCGACGATTCCACTCGCACCGATCTGCTGCTGCAGATGTACGACGAGTGGCCGTGGTTCCGCACGGTGGTGAGCAACATGGCGATGCTACTCGCGAAGACCGACGTCACCATCGCCCGCCGCTACCAGACGCTGGCGGCCGAGGTCGCCGGCGCCGACCGGTTCTTCGACACCGTGGTCGACGAGATGGAACGCACGCTCGCCGTGACTCGTGAGCTGCTCGGCACCGACGACCTGCTCGTCGACAACAAGGCGTTCGCTCGCGGCAAGCGCTACCGCATCCCCTACATCGCGCCGCTCAACCACCTGCAGGTGAGCCTGTTGCGCCGCTGGCGAGCCGGCGAGACCACCGACCTCGTGCAGCGTGGCATCCACCTCACCATCAACGGCGTCGCCACCGGCCTGCGCAACAGCGGCTGAGTCGGAACGGACTCGGTCCGAGGCCGCGATCCATCCGAGTGCCAGCGGTCCATACGAGTGCCAGCGGTCCATCCGAGTGCCAGCGGTCCGACGGGGGTGCACCTGCCACTCGGATGGCCGGCTGCCACTCGGATGGCCGGCGGTCCGCAGGGATCGAGCGGTGCGGAGCCGCGTCTGGGCACGCCTCTCGAGCGCGGGGTTTCTGGGGCTGGTTCGTCCCGGAAGGCGGGACGAATGTCGACACAGAAGCGGCGGGCGGCGGGGGACGCGACGAGCTAGCGGACGGTGACGGGGATGGATCGGGGGCCGCGCACTTGGCCGCCGGCCCAGGTGACGAGTGCGGGGTCGACGAGGTCGAACTCGGGGATGCGCGCCAGCCACTCCTCCACCGCCACTCGCAGCTCCATGCGAGCCAGGTTGGAGCCGGCGCAGCGATGGATGCCGGCACCGAACGCGAGGTGTCGGTTCTGCTGGCGATCGAGGATCACCTTGTCGGCATCGGGGAAGACCTCCGGGTCGCGGTTGGCGCCGGGGAAGTTCATCAGCACCCGCTCCCCCGCCTTCATCGGGCAGCCCATGTACTCCTTGTCCTCGATCAACCGGCGAGCCATGGTGACGGGGGCGTACGCGCGCAGGAACTCCTCGATCGCGGTGGGCATCAGCTCCGGCTCGGCGATCAGCCGGCGGCGGTCGTCGGGGTTGGTGGCGAGGTGCCACATCGTCGAGCCGATCGACGACCAGGTGGTGTCGATGCCGGCGATGAGCAGCAGGGCACACATGCCCATCACCACGGCGTCACCGATCGGCTCACCGTCGTGCTCGGACTGGAGCAGCTCGGTGATGAAGTCGTCCTTCGGGTCGGCCTTGCGTTCGGCGATGGCGCCCTGCAGGTAGGTGATGATGCCCACGATGCCGCGGCGGCGACGCTCCGGGTCGTGCGCGAACTCGAGCACGTCGCGCACCCATTCGGTGAACGTGGCCGACATGTCGTCGGGCACGCCGAGGATGTGGCCGATCACGCGCACGGGGATCTGTTGCGCGTACTCGGCAGCGGCGTCGCCTTCGCCGCGGGCGATCACGTCGTCGACCAGGCGGCGGCACAGCTCGCGGGTGAAGATCTCGTACTCGGCCACACGGGCCGGGCTCATCGTGGGCAACACGAGTCGGCGGGTCCAGGTGTGCAACGGCGGGTCGGCGCTGATCGGTGGCACACCGGAGGTGAGGACGGGTGCCGGGGCGTTGCCGGCCGCGTTGGTGTCGACGAGCGGCACCACGCTGATGCCGTTACCGGACGGGAAGTTCTCGATGTCGTGCGCGATGGCGTAGACGTCGGCGTAGCGGGTGGGCAGCCACGAGCCGCCCCAGCGGTCGGTGTGCGCCATCGGGCACGCCTCGCGCAGCTCGTCCCAGATGCCGAACGGATCGGCCACGTACTGCGGGTCGAAGATGTCGTAGTCACTGGCCCAGTCGAGCACCGGCGCGGTGACCGGCGCACCGCTGCCCGTGTCGTGGGTCGTGTCGTTGGTGGTGTCGCTGCTCATACGGTGCCGCCTCCTCGTTCGATCCTCGCCATCCTGGCAGAGGGCGCCGGCGCCGGCACCAGCGCGCTCACGGAAGGGGCGGCTCGAGCAGCTCCGACGTCCACGGCAACCCGAGGCGCAACAGGCGGTCGGGGCTGCCGCCGTCGCTGCCTTCGACGAGGAACGACACCGCGTGCTCCAGGCGTTCGAACTCCTCGTAGCTGGTGCCGAGCCATGCTCCCAGCGTGTACTCCCCCGGCGGCAGCACCGGCGGCAGCGACATGCGCAGCTGGTAGGTGCCGCGCTGGCCGATGTCGGTGGAGTGCCGCTCGAGCACGTACTCGTCGAGCAGGTTGAGGCCGCTCGACGTGTGCACCTGCACGCCGACGTCGAGCCCGACGGAAGCCTCGCCGACGACCACCACGACCTGGATGAACGACTCGGTCCACGTGTTCAGCACCGACAGCGGGCGGCCCTCGGCGTCGACGAGCGCGAGCGACACGATCTGTGCAGGCCGGGAGTGGTCGCGTGCGAGGGTGACCTGCGCGGTGTTGGCGCTGGCCGACCGCGTGTACTCGCCGACCACGGCGGCGGTGGGCCCGACGGCTCGCACCTGGCCCTTGTCGAGCCAGACCGCCTTGCTGCACAGACGAGCGACCGACTCCATGTTGTGGCTGATGAACACGACCGTGCGGCCGCTCTGGCCGATCTCGCTCATCTTGCCGAGGCAGCGACGCTGGAAGTCGGAGTCGCCGACGGCGAGCACTTCGTCGACCAGCAGGATGTCGGCCTCCAGGTGCGCTGCGATCGCGAACCCGAGCCGGAGGTACATGCCCGACGAGTAGCGCTTGACCGGCGTGTCCATGAACTCGTGCAGGCCGGCGAACTCGACGATGTCGTCGAGCCGGTTGGCGACCTCGCGCCGGCTCATGCCGAGGATGGCACCGTTGAGAAAGGTGTTCTCGCGTCCGGTGAGCTCGCGGTGGAAGCCGGTACCCACCTCCAGCAACGAGCCGATGCGGCCGCGGGTGCGCGACGTACCTTCGGTGGGCGCGGTGATGCTGCTGATGATCTTCAGCAGCGTGCTCTTGCCCGCCCCGTTGGAGCCGACCAGCCCGAGCGCTTCGCCTTCGCACACGTCGAGCGTGACGTGGCGCAGCGACCAGATCTCCGAGCGCACGGGCGACGCGCGACCGCGCATGCGCGCGACCAGTCGTGCGGCGGACTCGCGGAGGTCGGTGCCCTCGCCGTGGTGCTCGCCGAGCCGGTAGCGCTTGCCGAGGTCGCGGAGTTCGATGACGGGAGCGCTCATCAGATGACGTCGGCGAACTCTCGCTCGTGGGCCCGGAACGAGAGCAGCGAGAGCAGCAGGATCACGAGTGCGACGCCGGCGGAGATGCCCAGCTGGCCGATCGTCGGCGCCGTGCTGTCGATGACCCCGACGCGCAGCAGGCCCACGGCACCGGCCGCCGGGTTGATGTAGGCGACGGTCTGCCACGCCTCGGGCAGCTGGCTCACCGGGTAGGCGATGGGGGTGAGGAAGAGCATCACCTGCAGTCCGAACCCGACCAGCACCATCACGTCGCGGTACTTCACCACCTTCGCGCTGAGGTACAGCATCGGCCCGATGGCACCGACGACGAGCAGCAGCAGCCCCAGCGGCAGCGCGACCAGCACGCCCGTCAGCGACAGCGAGCCGCCGGTGACCAACGACGCGACGAACGCGACCACGAGGCCGATGGTGAGATCGAGGAGCCCGGGCAGCGCCGCGGCGATGGGCAGGACGAGACGCGGGAAGGACACCTTGGTGAGCAGTTCGCCGTTGTAGAGCAGGCTGCTGGTGCCGTTGTTGACGGCGGTGCTGACGTAGTTCCAGGCCACCGTGCCGACGATGACGAACGCGAAGTACGACGTGCCCTCCACCTCGATGTTGGCGACTCGGTTGAACACGATGGTGAAGGTGAGCGCTCCCACCAGCGGCTGCAGCACCGCCCATGCGCCGCCGAGCAACGCCTGCTTGTAGCGCACTCGCACGTCGCGTAACGCGAAGAAGAAGGCGAGCTCGCGGTGACGCCAGAGCTGCGCGAGCTGCAGGTCGAGCCGCGATCGCCGCTCCGAGTCGTTGACCACCCAGTCGGCAGCGTTCGTGGCGGTCATCGTGCTCGAACTTAGCCCTTGGGCGGGGTCAGCTCGGGCTCTCGGCGAGTTCGGTACACTCCGCCGCCATGGAGTTGGGCGTGGGAGAACCCGTTGGCGGCCTCGCGTACGCCGACCCGAACTACGCAGCGTCCCTGCGCGAGTTCGGCACTCCGTTCGAGCTCGCGCGCAGTGGCGGTTGGGCACTGCGACGCGCCGTGCCCGGCAGCACCTCGTTCGACGCGATGGGGTGCTATCCGTTGTTCTCGTGCCGCGACTGGTCGCGGCTGGCCGACGACCTGCGCGAACTGCCCGACGACCTGGTGAGCCTCACCGCCGTCACCGATCCGTTCGGTGCACCGTCCGCCGACCAGCTACGCGAAACCTTCGACGTGGTGCGCCCGTACAAGGATCACTTCCTCGTCGACCTCGATCGACCGACAGAAGGCGTCGTCGCCCGCCATCATCGCAAGGCGGCCCGCAAGGGACTCGAGCTGCTCACGGTGGAGCCGTACGACCCCACCACCGAGCTCGACACCTGGTGCCGGTTGTACACCGCGCTCGTCGAGAAGCACCAGGTCTCCGACATCCGTGCGTTCTCGCCCGACGCGTTCGCGACACAGGCGCGCATCCCCGGGATGGTGGGCTTCAAGGCGACGCTCGACGGCCGAGTGGTCGGCCTGCACTGGTACCTCACCACCGCCACCGCGGTCTACGCCCACCTCGTCGCGTTGCACCCCGACGCGTATCGGCTGCACGCCGACGCGGCGATGATCTGGACTGCGATCGGGTACTTCGCCGGGCGCTTCCGGTGGCTCGACATGGGTGCCGGCGCGGGCGTCGGCGAAGCCGCCGACGACGGGCTCACCCAGTTCAAGGCCGGCTGGGCCTCCGACACCGCACCCACCTTCGTGTGCGGCAAGATCGTCGACCGCGACCGCTACGACGAGCTCACCCGCCTGCGCACCACGCACGCGGGCGACTACTTCCCGGCGTATCGCGTCGGCGAGTTCTCCACCGGTCTGGTCCCGGCAACACCATGAGCGACACGCCGCACCCGCCGCTCGTCGAGTCCTGCGAGGAGCTGTTCCTCGAGCACGGCGACAACTACCTCGGCCAGGGGTGGACCAAGTCGCAGGCCAACACCGACCGCCGCCGCGACGTGATGCTCGACCTGATGAAGGGCCGCACCGGGCCGGTCACGCTGCTCGACTTCGGTTGCGGTACCGGCCAGCTGCTCGAATACATGCGAGCGCTCCACATCGACGACGTCGAGTACACCGGTCTCGACGTGTCGGATCTGTTCATACGTGTCGCACGCGAGAAGTTTCCCGACGTGCAGTTCCATCTCGGCGATCTGCTCGCCGGCGAGCTCGAGTTGCCGATGTTCGACTACATCGTCATGAATGGGCTGTTCACCTACCGAGGGCCGGTCGCCTTCGACGAGATGTCGGCGCACTGGCAACGGCTCGTCACCGCAGCGATGACCCACGCTCGCATCGGTGTCGCCTTCAACGTCACGTCACCCTACGTCGACTGGGAGCGCGACGACCTGTTCCACGTACCCATGCAGCTGCTCGCCGACTTCGTCGCCGCCAGCCCGTGCCCGTACTTCCGCCTCCGTCACGACTACGAGCTGTTCGAGACCACCGTGCACGCGTTCCGCGAACCCACTCCCGCCCGCCGAACCGAGCCGAGCTGATGGATCATCACGACATCGTCCGCGCGTGCGAAGGCGACTTCGAGGAGTTCGGCGATTCGTTCCAGGGTGCGGGTTGGACCAAAGCGGAGGAACTGGCCGACCGCCGGTACGAGGTGATGCTCGACGTGATCGACGACCAGCCTCGGCCCACCTCGGTGCTCGACTTCGGGTGCGGTTCCGCCCGACTTCTCGACTACGCAATTCGCTCGGGGCGAGCCGACGGCCTCGTCTACAGCGGGCTCGACCTCTCCTCGCGGGTCATCGAACACTGCCGCGCGAAGTACCCGGATCGAACGTTCCACCAGCTCGACGTGCTGGCGAGCACCGCCGGTCTTCCGGTGTTCGACACCATCCTGCTCAACGGTGTCTTCCACTACAAGGGCGAGATGGCGCAGGAAGCGATGTTCGACTACTTCTGCGCGTTGCTCCGCACGGTGCGGCCGCACGCCGGCCGCACGCTGGCGTTCAACGTGATGTCCACTCACGTCGAGTGGACCCGCGACGACCTCTTCCACCTTCCCATCCAGCAGGCCACCGACTTCGTCGCGACCGAGCTCAGCCGGCGCTTCGTGGTCCGCCAGGACTACGGCCTCTACGAGTACACGGTCTACGTGTACCTCTGACCAGAAGGCCACATGACCACTTCACGCTCCAGCGCGTTCGTCGATTCACTCGTTGCCTTCGGCGGCACCTCGACGACAGACCGTGTGCTGTACGTCGGTCGGCCCAACATCCCGGATCGCGAGGCCGTGCTCGCCCGCGTGGGCGCGGCGCTCGATCGGAAGTGGCTGTCCAACGATGGCCCGATGGTGCGCGAGTTCGAGGAAGTGATCGAAGCGCGCCTCGGCGTGCGGCATTGCGTGGCCGTCGCGAACGCGACGCAGGGCCTCAGCATCACCGCTGCCGCGCTCGGGCTGCACGGCGAGGTCGTCGTACCCGCGTTCACCTTCGTGGCCACGGCCCACTCGCTCGCCTGGCTCGGCATCACTCCGGTGTTCTGCGACATCGATCGTCGGTCGCACCAGATCGACCCCGCGGCGGTCGAGGCCGCCATCACCGAGCGCACCACCGGCATCCTCGCCGCACACACGTGGGGGCGGCCGTGCGACATCGACGCCCTCGACGCAGTGGCGGCTCGCCACGGACTCCAGCTGTTCTTCGATGCAGCCCCCGCGTACGGCGCGTCGTACCAGCGCACGTCCATCGGCAACTTCGGACGTGCCGAGATCCTCAGCTTCCACGCCACCAAGATCGTCAACTGCGGCGAGGGCGGCGCCATCCTCACCAACGACGACGAGATCGCTGCTGCCGCCCGCCTGATGCGCACGTTCGGGTTCGCCGACACCGACCTCGTCACGTCCATCGGTACCAACGCGAAGATGTCGGAGCTGGCAGCCGCGATGGGGATCTGTTCGTTGTCCGAGTTCGACCACTACCTCGACGTGAACGTTCGCAACTTCGAGCAGTACACGTCGGCGCTCGCCGACGTGCCGGGCATCACGGTGGTGCCCTGCGAGCCGAACACCGGCATCAACTACAACAACGTCGTCATCGAGGTCGACCCGCAGGTTGCCGGCATCCACCGCGACCTGATGCTCGAGATGCTCACCGCCGAGCAGATCCTCGTGCGGCGCTACTTCTGGCCGGGGTGCCACCGCATGGAGCCGTACCGCTCGCTGCGACCGCCTACCGACACCGACTTCCCGGTCACCGACGAGGTGGCTGCGCGGGTCCTGTCGCTGCCCACAGGCACGGGCGTGGAAGCGGGCGACATCGAGCGCGTGTGCCACCTCATCGCGGGCCTCGTCGAGCACGGTGCCGAGATCACCCGTCGTGCGCCCGCCGGCACCGGGTCACCACCGTGACCGACGCAGCAGTGGTGCGGGTGGTCATCACCACCTTCAACCACGAGCGGTACATCACGCAGGCGGTCGAGAGCGTGCTGCTGCAGGAGGCACCGTTCCCGTACGAGGTCGTCGTGATCGACGATTGCTCCACCGACGGCACCGTCGACGAGCTGAACCGCCTGGCCGAGCGCTACCCGCAGCGCTTCACGGTGGTGCAGCCACCGGCGAACCGCAACGACCTGCACGACTTCGGCGCCGCGCTCGACGAGTGCACCGCTCCGTACCTGGCCATGCTCGACGGTGACGACTACTGGACGTCGACCACCAAGCTCGCGCGGCAGATCGAGCTCCTCGACGCGCATCCCGAGTACGCGCTCGCCTGCCACGCCGTGCACCCGGTCGACGAGTCCGGTGCGGCCTCCCACGTGCAGTACGAGGATCGCCGCACCCGCTACTCGCGCGACGACCTGTGGTCTGCCTGCTTCATCCACACCGGTTCCGCGGTCTTCCGCCGGTCGGCGTTCGATCGATTGCCGGCCTGGTACTTCGAGTCGGTCGCCGGCGACTGGGAGCTGTTCCTGCTGCTCACACTGCGCGGCGACGTGTGGTTCGATCCAGAGCGGATGAGTGCGTATCGAGTACACGCCGGCGGGATGTGGTCCGGCATCGACTCTCGCCGGCAGGCTGCGCAGGTGCACGATTTCTACCGCCACCAGCAGCGGGCGTGGGGACGCGGGTTCACCCGCAACCGCGCCGCCACGCTGTCGCGGGCCGTCACGCTGGCGTTCCGGTATGGCGAGGCGGACCAGCGGCTGAAGTCCTGGCGCTGGCTCACCGAGGCCATCGCTCGATCAGCGGTACACCCATCGGACGCGCACGGCCCGTCGCGCGCCGACGTGAAGCGCATGATCGCCTGGCGAGTTCGCGCCGATCGCGACCACCTGCTCCGTCGCGACCGGGAGACCGCTCAGGGCCGAACGGACGACCGCCCGGACGAGACCCCGCTGTAGACGGCAGAGAGCTCTGCGTAGCTCATCAATCGTGGTCGCACGCGACGCATCGGCCGCCACGATCCCGCCGCTTCGAGGGTGCGGGCGAGCCACCACAGCGCCGCGCTGCTGGGCCCGCGTGCGACGCGGCGAAGCATGCGCTCCGCACGCCCCGGATCGGACCGGAAGACCACGTGCTCGTAGGTGGGGTGGATGGTGAGGAAGCGCATGCGGTTCGCGCCCTCCTCGCGCATCTTGCGCAGCGACTCGGAGCGGCTGGGCGCGAGGTGGTGCTCGATGGCGGCCTGCGGGTCGAAGGCGATGACCTCGCCGACCGCGAACAGCCGCACGGCCAGCTCGAAGTCCTCCACGCCGTAGCCGCGGAAGCGTTCGTCGAACGGGTGCTCGCGCAGCAGGCGGGTGGGCGCCGACGTGTTGGCGAACGAGCTGTCGTGCGGATCGCGCACCACGCCCTCGGTGGCCAGCCGGCGATGCCGTTCCTCGTACCACCAGTGTGCACGGACGATGTCGGCGTTGTCGGAGCGCACGTCGCACGGCCCCATCACGATGCGGGCATCGTCGCGATCGTGAGCGAGGTGGCGCAGCAACGCCGGCCTCGCGACCACCATGTCGTCGTCGAGCAGCCACACCAGGTCGCCCGTCGCCGAGGCGACGCCGGCATTTCGCGCGGCAGCGAGCCCGCCGTTCGGCTGCCACAGGTGGCGCAGTGGCACAGGGAAGTCGGCCGCCACCTCCTCGACGAGCGCATCGGATCCGTCGGTCGAGCCGTCGAGCAGCACGAGCACGTCGACGTCGACGTCGGTCGGCCCGGCGAGTGCAGCGGCCAGCGAGGAGAGCAGGGTGGCGAGGTGGTCGCGGCGCTGGAACGAGGCCACCACGACGGTCAGGGATGCGGCCACCCGGTGAATATAGGCTCCCTGCCCTGCATCACACGCCCCACTCCCGGCCCCGCGTCACCGTCGCCATCCCGTTCTTCAACGAGGAGCGCTTCCTCGCCGCGGCGGTCCACACGGTCCGCGCGCAGACCGAGACGTCGTGGGAGCTGCTGCTGATCGACGACGGCTCTTCCGACGGATCACCAGCGCTCGCCGACGAACTGGCCCGCGCGCTACCCGAGCGGATCAGCGTGCTTCGTCATCCCGGTGGCGGGAACCGTGGTCTGCCCGCCAGCCGGAACCTCGCGATCAGCGCCGCCCGCGGTACGCATCTGTGCTTCCTCGACGCCGATGACCTCTGGTCGGAACACAAGTTGGCCAGACAGCTCGAGATGTTCCGCGAGCACCCCGAGGTGGTGATGGTGTGCGGCCCCAGTCGACACCAGCCGCTGGGCGACGAAGAACCCGGCCCGATCGTGCCCGTGTGCGTCGACGCGCCGCGCGTCCTCGGGCGTGGCCAGTTCGCCCGCATGCGCATGCGCGGGCACCTCACCACCCCGGGGTCGGACGACGTGATGTACCGACTCGCGACGCTGCGACGTGTCGGTGGCGTGCCCGACGGCCCGGCGATGCTGGAGGACCAACGCACGTTCGTCGCGGTCTCACTGGCCGGGCCGGTGTACGTCGACGATCGGCCGCTCACCACGTACACCGTGCGCAACGATTCCCTCTCGGGGTCGACACGCGATGACGACCTCGCGACGGTGCGCCACCATCGCGAGTTCGAACGCTGGGTGGTGTCCAGCTGCCGACGCCAGGGACCGATGGGCTGGTGGGTGGTCGCATGCCTGCTCGAGCGTCGCCTGCGGCGAGGCGTCGGTCGCCGGCTGCGGATGCTGGCGCGCTAGACGCTCACGGCAGCGACGCGCGTCGCCAGTGCCGCTACCGCGGCACCGGAGGCGTCGGAGGTGAGCCGTTCGTGGAAACCGGCGAGCCCGGCCTCGGTGAGCCGGGCAGCGAGCGCCGGGCGGTCGATGATGGCCACGCAGGCGGCGGCGAAGTGCTCGGCGTCGTCGGCGATGAGCAGCTCGCGGTCGTGGGTGAGGTCGAGGCCGAAGCAGCCCATGGAGGTGGACACCAGCGGCACTGACCGGGCCAACGCTTCCATCACCTTCAGTCGCGTGCCACCGCCGGACTGCAGCGGCGTGGCTGCAACGGCCGCCGTGGCGTAGTACGGCCCCAGGTCGTGCACGAAGCCGGTGAGCGTGACGCCTTCCGCGTGACGCAGGCGTGGCGATGCGCCGTCGTTGTACCCGACCACCACCAGCCGCGCCGCCGGCAACGCCCTGCGCACTCGAGGCAGCACCTCGAAGGCGAGCCACTCGGCCGCGAGCCGGTTCGGCTCGTACGACAGCGGCCCCACGAACAGCAGGGTGGGATGCTCGAGATCGGGATGCCGCAGCACGTGCTCCGGCACGCGGTATCCGTTGCGCACGACCTCGCAGTTGGGGTAGCCGAGGTACTGACGGTCGGCGTCGCTGCAGACGGTGACGCACTCGACCTCGCTCGCGATGCGACGTTGCAGCTTCCGCCAGCGGTGACATTCGATGACACCGAGCAGGTTGCGCGGCGCTGCGCGCACTCTGCCGCGGCGAGCGGTGCGATCCGCGATGAGGCTGCATGCCAGGCGGTCGTTGAGGTCGTCGAAGTCGACCACGCGCGGCCCGGTGACGAGGCTGCCGGCGACGGCGTAGGTGCGCACACGGCTGAACCACACGAAGTCCCACGCCTGCGAGCCGACGGCGGCGGCGATCTCGGCGCGAAGTGCCTTCTTGCGACGGTATGGCAGTTGGGCGAGCCCGGCGACCGCGATCGCGAGCTTGCGCCACCTCGATGGGTTCTCCGCGCGGACGACGGAGGTGGCGTAGCCGGCGGCGAGCGGCAGCGAGGATCCGCCCGTGCTGCTGTCGATGAGGCAGACGTGGAGATCGCCGGTCTTCATCAGCCCATTGATCACGTTGTCGACGCGCATTCCGTATCCGGAGTCGCCGCCCGGTGCTCGATCGGTGATCATCAGCACCTGCGGCCGGCGAGCGGCGCGGGCCGTCCCGGAGACGCCGACGACGGTGGCCGACGAGCCGCTAACGTCGCCGTGGTCGTGCAGGGAGTTGGAGGGAGTGTTCATCTGCCGTTCTCTTCGCTGCCCGCCGAGGCACCGACAGTTGATGGGGAGTGTGTGAACATGCCGAGTCGTGT
Source organism: Actinomycetota bacterium (assembly GCA_030685215.1). Classification (GTDB taxonomy): domain Bacteria; phylum Actinomycetota; class Acidimicrobiia; order Acidimicrobiales; family Ilumatobacteraceae; genus UBA668. The sequence goes on along the minus strand of JAUXQB010000145.1, from coordinate 2,305 downwards.
GCCATGACCACGATCGGTCTGTACACCGATTCTGACATCGTTGGTGGAGCGGAGCGGTCGATGCTCAACCTGGCTGCTGCGTATCGAGGCGAGGCGAACCTCGTCGTGCTCAGCTCCAATACCCACTTTCTGCGCGTATTCAACCACGTTGAGGGTGTGAAATCTACGCACATCACCGCACGGTCATCTTTTCGTCATGCGGTGCTCGACCACCGGACACAGTTCCGGGCGCTCGGCCTCGACCTGCTGCAGGTCACGCTGGCCAACCCGTTCACGTCGCGAGCGGCGCTGCTCGGTGGCGTGCTGGCCCGCATTCCCACGGTCGCGGTGGAGCAACTGGTGCTGCCCAGCCGGCGCCGCCGCGGGCGGGTGATGAAGCGTGCGATCGCCCAGTTGCAGGCGGCCACCATCGCGGTGGGGTCCGGTTCCGCCGACGAGCTCCACCGCTTCTTCGGCATCCCGCGACGCAGCATCTCGGTGGTGCACAACGGTGTCGCCGATCGCCCGTTCACCCGCCCACCGATCGGGTCGCCTCCCGTCGTCGGCTGCGCGGCCCGGCTGGAGGATCAGAAGGGCATCGACTTCCTGCTGCGGGCCATGGCGCAGATTCCCGAGGCGCGGCTCGTGCTCGTCGGCGACGGCGAACGCCGTCACGCGCTGGAGCAGCAGGCGACCGACCTCGGCATGGCCGACCGGGTCGAGTTCAAGGGTTGGCTCGACGATGCGGGAGCCGAGATCGCCGCGTTCGACGTGTTCGCGCTGGCATCGCGCGACGAGGCGTTCCCGCTCACCATCGTCGAGGCGATGCTCAGCGGTACGCCGGTGGTGGCCACCGACGTGGGCAGCGTCGCCGAGGCGGTGATCGACGAGGTCACCGGTCTGCTCGTGCCGCCCGGCGACGTGCCGGCACTGGTGATGGCAGTGCGACGACTGCTGGCCGACAGCGAACTCCGCGACCGCCTCGCCGTGGCCGCGCGCGCCCACGCGGAGAGCAACTTCACCGACACGGTGATGGCGGAGGGCTACGACCGGGTGTGGTCGCAGGTGCTCGCCTGATCAGCTCGCCGAGGGCGGAGCGTCGGCCGCCGGCTGATCAGCATCGTCGACGACGGGCTGGTCGAGGACCGCGGCGATCTCGCGTGCCAGGTCGTGCACGAAGGGTTGCACCAGCAGGTTCGCGTGGGTGCCGCCCACGTTCTTCGTGGTGAGCCCGCCATCGGTGACCTCCGACCAGCGGCGGTACCACGCCTTGTCGTCGAGCGAGAGCGAGTCGGCACTGAGCACCAGCGTGATGTCGTGGGCGATGCGACCGCCCTGGTACACGCGGTACGCGGCGCGATGCACTTCCTTCACCTGCTCCTCGAACCGGGCCGTCGGCGACCCCACTCGGCGCAGCAGCAGCCGGCCGGTGATGATCTTGAACTTCCACGCCATGGCCTGCCGCAGGCGGCCACCGCTGAAGTAGAAGCGGATGCGGTGGGCGATGTACGGCAGCTTCTTGATCTCGGGCTTCTCCACTCCCGGTGGACCCTGGTCGACCAGCGCCAGCGCACTGATCTCGTCGCCGGCCGCTTCCAGTTGCCGCGCCATCTCGAACGCCACCCAGGAACCGGCGCAGTGGCCTCCGATGGCGTACGGCCCCTCGGGCTGCACCGACTTCATCTCGGCGATGTAGTGCGCGGCCATCTCCTCGATGGTGGGGTGCGCGGGCAGTGCCCCGTCGAGTCCCTGCGGCTGCAGCCCGTAGAGCGGGCGATCGCTGCCCAGCTCGTCACCCAGCGGAGCCAGCTCGAGCACGCTGATCATGTACGGCGCCACGTAGAAGAACGGCTGCGCCGCGCCTGCCGGCTGGATGGGTACCAGCGACGACCACTCGGTGCGCCACCCGTCGTCGCGGATGGCAGTCGCCAGCGCGGCGATGGTCGGGTGCTCGAACAACACCGAGACGGGCAGCCGGTGGCCGGTGCGTTCCTCGAGGATGGCGAACAGTCGGGTGGCGAGCAGCGAGTAGCCACCGAGTGCGAAGAAGTCGTCGTGGATGCTGATGTGCTTGCGGCCGAGCACCTTCTGCCAGATGTCGAGCAGGATCCACTCCAGCGAGTCGTGGGGCGGCGCGTCGTCGGTGGACGCGCCCTGCTCTGCCGGTGCCGGCAGCGCGCGGCGGTCGAGCTTGCCGTTCGGCGTCAGCGGAAGGCGGTCGAGCTGCACCACGTCGGTCGGCACCATGTGCGCGGGCAGCGAGGTGCGCAGCGAGCGGATCACGTCGCGCGTGTCGACCGCCTGGCCGGCCGAGCCGATCACGTAG
>JAUXQB010000142.1 GCA_030685215.1 Actinomycetota bacterium | reverse complement strand
AGCGCGATGCGGGCCACGTACACGTCGCCGTAGCTCATCGCTTCGAGACCGAGGTCCTTCTTCATCCCGCCCTTGCCGCCGGAGGCGAACTTCGCCACCGCGCCGCGGGGCGTCGCCTTCGATGCCTGGCCGCCGGTGTTCGAGTACACCTCGGTGTCGAGCACCAGGATGTTGACGTTGCGACCGCTGCCGAGCACGTGATCCAGGCCACCGGCTCCGATGTCGTACGCCCACCCGTCGCCGCCGACGATCCACATGCTCTTGCGCACGAGGGTGTCGGCGAGCTCGTTCAACGCCACGGAGTCTGCGTCGGTGCGACCGACGAGTGCGGCGCGCAGTTGCACGACACGCTCGCGCTGAGTGCGGATGCCGACCTCCCCCGCGTCGTCGATGCCGGCGATCGTCGCCGTCAGCAGCTCCTCCCCCATGACCGAAGCGAGTTGCGAACGCATCCGCTCCACGAGCACGAGTGCGGTGCGCCGCTGCGCTTCGAAGCCGAGGCGGATGCCGAGACCGAACTCGGCGTTGTCCTCGAACAGGCTGTTGGCCCACGCCGGACCGCGGCCGTCACTGTTCACGGTGTACGGAGTGGTGGGCAGGTTGCCACCGAAGATGCTGCTGCAGCCGGTGGCGTTGGCGATGAGCATGTGGTCGCCGAACAGCTGGGTGAGCAGCTTCAGGTACGGCGTCTCGCCACAGCCGGCGCACGCGCCCGAGAACTCGAACAGCGGCTGGCGCAGCTGACTGGTCTTCACCGACGCAGGGTCCCACTGGGCGGGGTCGGCTTCCTCGAGACCGAGGAACGCGTCCCACGACACCCGCTCGACGTCGAGGTGGTCGGCGATCGGTCGCATGTTGATGCTCTTGCGCTTCACCTCGCTCTTGTCGTGCGCGGGGCACGCCTGCACGCAGACGCCGCAACCGGTGCAGTCGTCGGGAGCGACCTGGATGGTGAGCTGCATGCCGGGTACGTCGCGGCTGCGGAACGACTTCGTCTTCAGCGTGTCGCCGAGGCCGTCGAGAGCCGACGGCTCGTAGACCTTCATGCGGATGGCGGCGTGCGGGCAGACGATGGCGCACTTGCCGCAGTCGATGCAGAGGTCGGCTTCCCAGATGGGGATCTCGGCGGCGATCGTGCGCTTCTCGTACTGCGAGGTGCCGGTGACGAATGCACCGTCGGCGGGCAGCGCGCTCACCGGCAGCAGGTCGCCGTCGCCGGCGAGCATCATCGCGGTCACCCGCTGCACGAAGTCGGGTGCATCGGCGCTGACCGCGGGTCGGCGGCGCACCGTGGCGGTGACCGACGTACCGATCGGCACCTTGTGCATGTTCTCCAGCGACTTGTCGACCGCTGCCACGTTGCGTTCCACCACCGCTTCACCGCGGGCGCCGTAGCTCTTCTCGATGGCGTGCTTCAGCTCACGCAGTGCCTCGTCGGTGGGCAGCACGCCGGCGAGCCCGAAGAAGCAGGCCTGCATCACGGTGTTGATGCGGCCGCCGAGACCGGCCTCACGAGCGACGGTCGCCGCGTTGACGGCGTACAGCTGCAGGTCGCGTTCGAGGATCTGTTCCTGCACCTCCACGGGGAGGCGGTCCCAGATCTGGTCGGCCGGGTAGGGCGAGTTGAGCAGCACGGTGGCTCCGGGTGCGGCCACCCGCAGCACGTCGAGCCGCTCGAAGAAGTTCCACTGGTGCACGCCCACGAACGTCGCCTGGTCGATGAGGTACGTGCTGTGGATGGGGTGCTCGTCGACGCGCACGTGGCTGATGGTGGTGCTGCCCGACTTCTTCGAGTCGTACACGAAGTACGCCTGCACGTGCAGGTCCGTGTTGCTGCCGATGATCTTCGCCGTGTTCTTGTTGGCGCCCACCGTGCCGTCGGCTCCGAGGCCGTAGAACACCGCGCGCACCTTGGCCCGGTCGGTGCGCCACGCGGGGTCCCACTCCAGGCTGGTGTGGCTGACGTCGTCGTGGATGCCCACCGTGAACGGGTTGCGCGGGAGCGGCGAGGCGGCCTCGTCGAACACCGCCTTCACCATCGCCGGCGTGAACTCCTTGCTGCTCAGCCCGTAGCGGCCGCCGAACACCCGCGGGTGCTGGCCGCCGGCCCACGTGGCCGGGTCGCTGTGCCACAGCGCGGCGAGCACGTCGAGGTGCAGCGGCTCGAAGGGCGCGCCCGGTTCCTTCGTGCGATCGAGCACCACCACCGTGCGAGTCGAGGGCGGGAGCGCAGCAAGCAGCTGTGCAGCGGGGAAGGGGCGGTAGAGCCGGAGCGCCACCACCCCGACCCGCTCCCCCTCGCCTGCGGCATTCACCGCATCGACCGCTTCACGAACCGCTCCCACGCCGGAACCCATCAGCACGATCACTCGATCCGCGTCGGGAGCGCCGTGGTACTCCACCAATCCGTACTGCCGGCCGGTGACGGCGGCGAACCGGTCCATCGCCTGTTGCACGGCGTCGGGCACGGCGGCGTGGAACGGGGTGCAGGCCTCGCGTGCCTGGAAGAACACATCGGGGTTCTGCGCGCTGCCGCGCAGCATGGGACGGTCGGGGTCGAGCCCGCGCGACCGGTGGTCGTGCACCAGCTGGTCGTCGATCAGGAGACGGATCTGCTCGGCGGTCGGTTCGACCACCGTGTTCAGCTCGTGGCTGGTGCGGAAGCCGTCGAAGAAGTGCATGAACGGCACGCGAGTTGCCAACGTGGACGCGTGTGCGATGACCGCCATGTCGGCGGCCTCGTGCACGCTCGACGAGCTCAGCATCGCGAAGCCCGTGGTGCGTGCCGCCATCACGTCGCTGTGGTCGCCGAAGATGCTCAGTGCGTGCGTGGCGAGCGCGCGAGCCGCCACGTGGATGACCGTCGGCGTCAGCTCGCCGGCCATCTTGAACATCTCCGGCAGCATCAGCAGGAGGCCCTGGCTGGAGGTGAAGGTCGTGGCCATCGCGCCGCGGAGCACCGCACCGTGCAGCGCGCCGGCAGCGCCGGCCTCGCTCTGCATCTCGATCACTTCGGGGACGACGCCCCACAGGTTCGGTCGCCCCTTGGCGCTCCATTCGTCGGCGTACTCGCCCATGCCGGAAGCGGGGGTGATCGGATAGATGGCGATGACTTCCGAGAGCAGGTGAGCCACGCGGGCTACGGCTTCGTTGGCATCGACCACCTCACGTCGCAGGCTGACTGCAGTGGATTGGTCGGACACGATTCGACCCTACGGACGATCGCCGCTCGTCAACAGGGCCTTTCGGCCCGCGAATCCGGGCCATCGTCACCCTCCGATCGCACCCGCCGCCACCTGCTCGAGCCAGGGCACGAAACCGATGTGCAGGTCGTTGGCAGCCACCTTGTAGCCGTCCATCGACGGATCGAAGGCTCGATACATCGCGGCCAGCCGTGCGGCCACGTCGGGCCGATGCAGCAGCACCGATGCGGGAGCGATCTGCACCTTGATGGTGAACAGGATCGCGCCCGTGCGCGGCAGTCGGCGCAAGGTCTGGCGCTCGCTGCGCAACCAGAACGGCGACCCGTCGGCGGCGGGCTGCAGCGGACCGAGCGGCTGCTGCGGCTTGGTGGTGGGCACGTGGAGCAGCGGCCATGGCTTGATCGACAGGTTGCGCCGCCACACCAACCGCTCGACCGGCATGGCGTGGAAGTAGCGATCGACCTTGCCCGCGAGATCGTCCCGGTAGTGCGCCACCGTGTCGTGCACCGAGGTGGTGGAGCGGCCGATCTTGTCGACCAGACGCCAGATCGACGGGAAGCACACCAGGCCTGCGTCGAACCACCAGTCGCCGTCGCGCGGCACCATCAGGCACAGGTCGTCGGGCACCATCGTGCCGGCCGCGGCCAGCGGGTTCTCGTCGGCGGGCTCGCACCGCAGGCCACGCTCACGGAGCCACGCCGACACCAACTCCAACGTCTCCTCCGCCGCCGCCTCTGCCGTCGGCCGGCAGTCGAACACCACGTCGCGCTGCTCGGCCAGCAGCCGTCGCCGGAGCGCCACCTCCTGCTGGAAGGCGTCGTCGATCACGAACCACTCGTCGATCGACGAGGTGTGCGTGCCCATCTTCACGAACGGTGGGCCGCTGTGGATGTCGAGCTCGTCGAGCCACGACGGTGCGCCGGCCCGGCCGAGGTAGACGTCGGTGCTCGGCACGTATCGCCACAGGTCGTCGCTGCTGAGGGCGGTCGGCACGGCCATGCGTGGAGTGTGGCGGGCGGCCGCAATGATCGCAAGCAGACATGCCACTCACGCAGGCCGAACGGCCCTAGCTGGCGCGACGATCGGCGACGACGATGTCGGTCGAGGGGGTACCGGCGCCATGCCCGACGCGTCTTATCTGAGCCAGAACGACACCATCATGTGGATGGTCGAGGCAGACCCGCTGCTGCGCAGCACGATCATCGGCGTGGTCCTGCTCGACGCGGCACCCGAGTGGTCGCGGCTGCAGCGGCGCGTCGAGCAAGCCACGCATCACGTACCGGCCCTGCGCGACAAAGTGGTGCCAGTGCCGTTGCACCCGACCACGTTGCGGTGGGTCGACGACACCGATTTCGACCTCTCCTACCACCTCCGCCACATCCGGCTCCCCGACGGCAGCGACGAGCAGGACCTGCTCGACTGGGCGCGCACCGCGGCGATGAGCGGGTTCGACAGCAGCCGCCCGCTGTGGGAGTTCACACTGGTCGAAGGAGTGGGCGCCGATGACGGCGCTGCACTGGTCATGAAGGCGCATCACGTGGTCACCGACGGCATCGGCGCGGTGCAGTTGGCGGCTCACCTGTTCGACTTCGAGGAGTCTCCCCCACCCGCCGGCCGCAGCCGCAAGAAGCCGGCCGAACCCACACCACACAGTTCGCTCTCCCTGCTGCGCGACGTCGTGGCGCACGACCTGGAAGGTGCCATCGACTTCGCCCGCCACCAGCTCACATCGGTGGTGCCCAACCTGTTCCATGCGCTGAGCGATCCACCACGGGCGGCGCGCGAAGTGATCGAGACCGCGCTGTCGATCGGCCGCATCGTCGCACCCACCACCACACCGAAGTCACGGGTGATGGTGGGCCGGATGACCGCGTCGAACTACCGCACGATCGACGTACCCACCGCCGCGATGCGTCGCGCGTCGAAGGCCGCCGGCGGGCGCCTCAACGACACCTTCCTCGCAGGCATCACCGCCGGGCTGTACCGCTACCACGAGCGGCACGGCGCCGAGGTGCACGAACTGCGCGTGGCGATGCCCATCTCGCAACGCAGCAGCGAGCACACGGAGGGCGGCAACCACGTGACCGTGATGCGCTTCACGGTGCCGGTCGACGCCGAGACACCCGCCGAGCGAGTGGCCGCGATGCACCGAGCGGTCGACGTGGTGCGTCACGAACCGTCGCTCGACCACACCGAGACCATCGCCGGCTTCCTGAACCTGATGCCCAAGGGCGTGATCGGCGCGATGCTGAAGGGCGTCGACTTCCTGGCCAGCAACGTGCCCGGCGTGCCCGCCCCCATCTGGCTCGAAGGGCGACGGGTCCGACGCTTCTATCCGTTCGGCCCCACGGCCGGCTCCGCGATGAACGTCACGCTGATGTCGTACGACGACAAGTGCTGCATCGGTGTGAACGCCGACGCCGCGGCCATCCCCGACCCCGACGTGCTGGCGGACTGCATGCAGGAAGGCTTCGACGAGGTGCTCAGGCTGGCGAAGAACGCACGGTGAGGCTGGTCCACGCGCCGAGGAACACGCGGTCGCCATCGGCAAGCTCCGTCGGCACGCCGGGGACGAGCGACTGGGTGGCATCGCTGGGCTCCTCGCCGGCCGGCACCACGTACGTGCCGTTGGTCGACGACAGGTCGACCACGGTGAGCATCTCTCCGTTGCGCACGAACTGTGCGTGACGCCGCGACACGCCGGTGTCGGCGTCGAGCGTCAGCTCCGGGCGGACCCCGCGTGACGCCGACGAACGCCCGATGAGCGCGGTGTGGTTGGTGAGCGGCACCGTGCTCGACGAGGCCGGCGGGCACGGTGCGTCGGCGAGTGCACCCTTCAGGTCGAACCACGCGGGGCTCACCTCCACCACCACGATCCAGTTGACGCTGAGGTCGACGTGTGGCTCGACGGACGGTGCGGGTTCCGCCGCAGCGCTGGGCGGCGCCTGGCCGGTGGTGAAGTCGTAGCCGCACACCTCGCAGAACAGCGCGTCGGAGGGGTTCTGCTCGGAGCAGTGCGGGCACGCCATCGGCGGCGCCGAGGACCCGGCGGCGGGAGCCGGGGTTGGCGCAGCAGGGGGCACGACTGCTGCGGCACCGCCGATCTTGGCGCCGCACGTGTCGCACCACTCCGGGTCGGTGCTCTGGTGACCGCTGGGGCACTCGACGGTGCTCATGGCTCCCGCCGGATGCGGGTGGTCTTCGTGCTGCGCGTGTCGAGCGCCATCTCGTCGGTCTTCTCCACGTGCTGCTTCAGCCGTACCGTGCCGGTGTCGGCGTCGACCACGTCGACCACCTTCTCCAGCAGCCGGGTGGTGTTCTCGTTGCCACTGTCGTGCGCGATCTTCGCGGCTTCACCGAGCAGCACGGTGGCCGTGCGATCGTCGCCGGCTGCCTTCGCGGCGAGCCCCTTCTGGATGGTGTCGGCCAGCTTCACCTGCCCGGTGTAGTGCGCGACGGCGGGGTCGATGCGCGTGGTGAGGTGGGTGTCGGTGCTCCAGACCGCCTTCACCAGCGACTTGGCGCGAACCTCGTCGTCGACCACCAGCTCCACGCGAGCAGCGAGCCGCTCGTTGCCCACGCCGGCCACCGGCACCCGCACCGCGACGTGGTAGTCGCGCGACTCGTCGCTCCACGCGCCGGTGGGGAACTCACGCACCAGCGGCGCCGTCTGCACACCGCGGGCCGTGAGGTCTTCGACCGTGGGCGCGACCTGACGGACGAAGAGCACCTCGCTGCCCTGCGGGGTCCAGATGCGCAGCCGTGCGTCGGCGACGCCGCGGTTCATCGACTCGCGCATCATCGATTCGAAGTCGGCCTCGAGGTCTTCCGGCTTGGCGACGATGTCGACGGTACCCATGAGGGCCGTGGCGATCTCGCGCAGCTCCTCGACCACCCAGTCCTGCCCGATGCCGCGGCAGTCGCACTGGAAGCGGCCACGTGCGGCTTCGAGCGCCTGCGGCAGCGCCGACTCGGGCTCGCCCTCGATCTTGCCGTCGGTGAGCAGGATGGCGTGTCGCTGCGCGGCGCTGACCTGCGCGAAGAGCTCGGTGGCCGCTTGGATCCACGCTCCGATGGCGGTGGCGCCGCCGCTGCGCAGCCGCTCTACGGCCTGCTGCGCATCGGCTCGGGTGACGCTGGTCATCTTGGCCATTCCCGGATGCGGCGGGTACACCATCTGCGCCACGCTGTGGCCACTGATGACTGCGAACCAGGTGCCGTCGACGATCTCGTCGACCGCCACCCGCGCCGCACGACGGGCGGCTGCGATCTTGGTGGGTGGCATGTCCATCGATCCCGACGTGTCGACGATGATGATCTCGGCGGCATCGCCGACCTCGCCCGCCTTGCCCGCACCCCGGCAGGTGACCGACACCACCGCGTGCGCGTCGGTGGCACCGTCGGCCAGGTACTCGTTCTGGAACACCTCTGCAGTGAACTCGGCCATCTGGAACCCTCCGTCGGTCAGCGTAGTGATGGCTCGTGGCGCGCGAGCGCCGCGGTGATGTTGTCGTGTCCGCCCTGTTCGTTCGCCCAGCGCACGAGCGCCGCGGCCAGCGCAACGGGTGTGGTGTGGCCGGCGGCGAGCTGGTCGTCGACCACCGCGCGGACGGCGGCGGGTGGCGATGCGTAGTTCCAGAGCCCGTCGCTGCACACCAGCAGCCAGCCGGGCGCGTCGAGCTCGCGGCTGCTCGTCTCCGCCGTGGGGTCGACCGAGTCGGCGCCCAGCCAGCGAGTGATGGTGTGGAAGGTGGAGTCGGCCTCGGCCTCCGCCTGGCTCATGCCGCGCTGCATCAACTCGGTGCCCAACGAGTGGTCGAGTGTCAGCGCGACGGCCGGTCCTCCATCGGGCAGCCAGTAGGCGCGGGAGTCGCCGCACCAGCCGACGGTGACCACATCGCGATGCAGCACCGCGGCCACGAACGTGCACGACGGTGGCTCGGCCGGGTTGCCCAGCGACCGGGCGACGCCGATGGTGGCAGCGTTCGCCGTTGCAGCGGCCCGGCTGATGGCCGAGCTCCAGTGCGAGAGGGTTGCCGCGACGCCCTGCGAGGTGGGCAGCGGCGTGCTCACCAGTGCCGCGCACGCCTCGCGGGCTGCGGCGAGCGAGGCTCGGTCGCTGTCGGGCGCGGAGGTGACGCCGTCGCACACGACGAGCACGGCGAGCGAGCGATCGGGCATGCCGGCGAGCGCCATCGCGTCTTCGTTGCGCGCGTGCGCGATGCCCCTGTCGCAGACGCCGCCCACCCAGTCGACGGGCGACTCGCGGAAGTGATCGCGAGGCGAGGGGGCCCTCTTGCCGCACTGCGAACAGAAGCCGTCGTCGAGCACGTCGCCACCGCACTCGAGGCATTCATCGGCGACACCGGGGGCCGGTGAGAAGGTGGTGCCGTCGGCTCGTCCGCCGTTCGGGGGCAGCTCCATCGGCATCGTGTCGTCGTCGGTGGGCGCGACCGCGCCGGCCGATACGGCGGCACCGCACGACTCGCAGAACGCATCGCCGGGCACGACGGCCTCGGCACACGCCGGGCAGCGCACGATGTCGGTGGCAGCGTCGGTCATACGAGCGACCGTGGCCGCACGGCGTTGGCCTGGTCGACCAGCTGCTCGCGCGTCGCAGGGTTGTCGGTGAGCCGGGCTGCCTCGCGGTACGCCCGCTCGAGCGCGGTGCGCAGCGACAGCTCGTCGGCGGGCACGTTGCCCACTCGCTCGGTCGGCGACGGACCGTTCGCCCGGACGTGTTGCAGAGCGCTGTCGAGGATGCGGATGCGCAGATCGGCGCGATCCGCGGGTTGCATGCTCGCCTGCTCGAGCTCGGCCGAGGCGCGCCCCAGATCGTCGAGTGCGCGCGCCGGTTCGAGCGCAGCAGCGAGGAGCTGCGCACGCGCTCGGCGCGCGTCGCCGTAGGCACGACTCGTCGCCGGGATGCGGTCGAGGGCGTGCAACGCAGCGTCGCGCTGCCCTGCCTGCGCGGCAAGACGCGCGAGGCCGAACTGCCCGGCAGCCACGTAGGCCGCGTCGGTGCGGGCACACGTGGCGTAGAGACGTTCCGCCTCGGCGGCCTCGCCGGCGAGTTCGCATGCCGTGGCCAACGCCAGCTTCGGTGCCAGCTCGCCCGGCAGCTGCCCGTACACAGCATTGAACGCAGCCACTGCCGCCGCCGGGTCGCCGTCGCTCAGCGCTGCCAGGCCCTGCAGCCACACGCCGCGCCACTCCCACGGATCCGTCTCCAGGATGCGATGCGCGGTCTGCAACGTCGCGTCGGAGCGCCCCGCGCGCAGTGCCGCGTCGGCCTGCTCGGCCAGCACCGCCACGGTCTGCTCGGGCGCGCCCTGCAGCGCTGCCAGGCGGCTCTCCGGGTCGTCGGCGGTGACGCTCGCCAACCACGAGGCCATCGGGTCGCGCCGGTCGATCACCAGGCGCGGCAGGTCGCGCCAGCCGAGCGTGTCGGCCGTGGCTGCCGGCTGGTCGAACAGCAGCGACGGCGTACTGCGTGTGACCGCACCGGTGGCGGCGGCCGCGGTGACCTCGCGCAGCACCCCGAACAGCTGCTCGCGCATCTCCTCGGCCGTCTGGAAGCGATCCTCCGGGCGAACCGCGGTGCCCTTCTGCAGCCACCGGTAGAGCGAGTCGAACTGTGCGAACAGCGGCACCTCGTCGGCGGCCGGCAGTGTCGTCTCGTACTGCGACTGGTAGCCGCGGAACTCGAACACCAGCACGGCCAGCGTGCGCGCCACCGTGAACAGGTCGCTCGCCACGGTGGTGCCGTCGCGCGCCACTTCCGGCGCCTGGAACCCGACCGTGCCGTAGATGGGTGACTGGTCGTCGTCGACCCGACGCACGCCGCCGAGATCGATGAGCTTCATGCTGTCGCCGACCTGGATGAGGTTGGCGGGCTTGAAGTCGCAGTACAACAGCCCGAGCGTGTGCAGGTAGCTGAACGCCGGCAGGATCTCGACCACGTACGCGATGGCCTGGTCGACCGGGATCGGCGAGTACGTACCACTCGCCTTCATGCGATCCTTCAACAGGTTGTTCAAGGATCGCCCGCCGACGTACTCCATCACGATGTAGCTGTTGCCGTCGGGCGAGGTGACGAAGTTGTAGATCTCGACGATGAGCGGGTGCTCCACTTCGGCGAGGAACTGCTTCTCGGCCACCGCCGCGCGTGAGGCGTCGGGGTCGCCGGAGTTGAGCAGGCCCTTGAGCACCACCCAGCGGTCGTTCACGTTCCGGTCGCGGGCGAGGTAGATCCAGCCCATGCCGCCGTGAGCGAGGCAGCCGGCCACCTCGTACTGACCGCCCAGCAGGTTGCCTGCCGCGAGGGTCGGTTCGAAGTTGAACGGCGTACGGCACTTGGCGCAGAAGCCCTTCGTACGGCCCGGCGACCCCTCACGCGAGCGACCGACCTGCGCCTGGCAGACGCTGCAATAGCGCTTGTCCTCCGCCACCACCGGCGGATTCATCAGGCTCTGTCGCGGGTCGACCTCGGCGATCGGCGGCACGTGCGTGAGACCAGCGCCGAGGCGCGACTGATTGGTGGAGGCACCGAGGCGACGGGTGGGTCGCGAGCCGGACGTGTTGCGGGCCGAGCCGATGGGCGCGCTGCCCAGCCGGCTGCTGCCCGTGGCGGAGCGCGCGCTGGCGGGCGATGCGCTATCGGGGGTGGCCGCGGCAGGAGGCGAGGCGGCCGATGCTGCGGCCAGGCCGCAGACGTCGCAGTAGCCGTCGGCGATGGTGCCGGTGCACCCGGGTTGCACACACTTCATCGGGGAGTTCCCTTCAGGATCTCGGTGTTGACCGTGGCCACGTATTGATCGACGAGCGCGGCGCCGGCATCGACGTCGCACGGAGCGGCCCACAGCACGGCTTTCGCCCGCTGGTAGAGCGCGTCGATGTCGGTCGACTCCATCACACCGGCAGCGGAGGCCTTGTCGGCGAACGCCTGCAACAGTCCGCGCAGTTCGTCGCGGCGACGGAGCGGTTCTCGGAAGCGGCGCTCGGCTTCGGACAGCGCGGCGGCGATGCGATCGACCTTGGTGAGCACGGGCGTGATGCGCCCACGCACGGCCGACCACGGCAGACCGACGAGGGCGCTGGGCGACAACGCGGTCGCCAGGTCGCCGGCGCCGGCGAGCTCCGCTCGGAACGCCTCGACCGAGGGCACCGCCAGCGGCGGTGGGTGCAACACCTTCTCGCGACAACGCACCGCCAGTTCGCGAACCCTCGCTTCGTCGTGAGCCAACGCATCCAACCGATCCGCCACCGAACTCCACCGTTGCAGCAGTGAGGAACGCTCCGCGTCGGCGGCCTGCAGGCTCGCCCGCACCGCCTTCGCCTCGCGGGCCACGTCGGCGAGATCGGTGCGCGCAGCGAGCGCCGCGCGCAGGTGGGCGACGTGGTTCACCTGCATGCCCATCTCCGCAGCGAGCCGAGCCGCGACCGCGAGGTCGGCGTCGGCCTGATGCACCACACCCGCCTCCGCGCGCTGGTGCTGCTCGCGACCGGCGATGCTGCGCTCCACGCGTTGGAGCACGGCGTCGAGCAACGTTGCGGCATCGCTCAGGCTGCTGCCGACCACGCCGCCCAGGTCGTCGTGGATCGGCCGCGCGGCCAGGCCGGACGCGGTGACTCGGTCGGTGCTCGCGGTGGCGCCGATCTGTTCGATGCGATCGGCGATGGCCTTGCGCGCCACGAACGCAGCAGCGAGATCGGCCTCGTCGTCGCGGCTCCCGGCCGAGCGCACACGCTCCTCCAACGACAGCAGCGCGTCGGTGCGAGCAGACAGCCACTCGTTCCAGTCGGCGAGCAGCCGGGCGAGGTCGGCGGCCGAAGGTGTCATCACGGCAGCGGTCGATCGTGCAACTGGTCGGGCGCTGCGGGAGCCTCGGCCGCCAACAACGGCACCAGCCACTTCTCGTAGAGCGACTCCCATCGACCGTCGTCGACCATCTCGACCAGCACTGCGTTGACGAAGCGGACGAAGTCGACGCGGTCGGCCGCGATGCCCAGCCCGTACGGCTCCTCGGTGAACTGCTCGCCCACCACCACCGTGGCAGGGTCCTGCACGGCGAGGCCGGCGAGCACGGTGTCGTCGCCGGTGATGGCGGCGACCGACCCTTGCTGCAACAGCACGAGGCAGTCGCTGATGTCGACGACCGTGACGGCATCGACCTCCGGGTACAGCGCCAGCGCCTCCTGGTTGGTGCTGCCGTCGGGCACGCACACCGACGCACCGGCAGCGGCGAGCGCATCGATGCCGTCGTACGACGAACCCTTCAGCACCAGCACACGTTGGCCGGCCCGGAAGTACTCGGCCGAGAACGCGATCTGCTTCCAGCGCGTGCAGTTGATGGTCATCGTGTGAGCGACCACATCGACCTCGCCGCTCTGCAGCTTCGGGATGCGGTCGCGGTACGGGATGGCGACGAACTCGATGTGGCTGCCGATCGTGGTCTGGTCGCCGCCGAAGATGGCGAGAGCCACTTGCGTGACCACGTCGATGTCGAACCCCTCGTACGCGAGCCGACCCTCGGCGTTGCCGGCCACGTACTCGAGGTTGCGGGCACCGAACAGCAACGTGTCGGCCGAGATGCCCACTCGCAGGGTGCCGCGTTCGAAGATCTCCTGCAACGTCTCGTCGTCGAACGGCCCCTCGGGCGACGGCAGCGAGTCGAGCGGTGCGAACGAGCTCAGCGGGTTGTTCGCCGCGGCCTCGTCGGCCGTGCACGCCGGATAGCTGACGGAGTTGTCGTCGGGCGGCACCACCGATCCGGCGACGGCGTCGGGCAGCCGACCACCGCTCACGCACCCGGCGCACAGCAGTGCGGCCGACAGCGTCGCGCCGAGGCGACGGCGAGACGGTCGAGTCATCGGTACTCCCTCAGTCGTTGGCCGTAGCCCAGCAGCGCAAGCACCGCGATGCCGAGTCCGCCGATGAACACGACCACCCGCAGCGTCGACAACCCGTCGCTGCTGGACCCGAGCGCCGACACGGCTCGATCGGTGTAGTCGTCGGCGGCGCTCTGGCTGCTGACCGCGAACGCGTCGAACGCTGTGTTCGCGTCGCCCAGGCTGAGCGCCACCGCAGCATCCCAGTCGCCCTCGTCGTTGTCGAGCGCGCGCATCTCCTCGTACCGCTGCGCATAGGTGGAGAACAGCTCACCCAACTCGCACTCGTTCGTGCGACCGCACAGACGCTGCAGCGCGGTGTCGGCATCGGCGCGAGCGGTGTCCCAGTTGACTTCGTTGGACTGCGCGTTGCCGCGATTGATGAGCGTGAAGAACTCCTGCGAGTGCGCGTCGAACGCCGCCGACCGCGCCTGCGCGACGAGGTCGGCCGACTGCAGCGGACCCGACGTGGCGGCTTCCGCGTCGGACATCGAACTGCCCTGGGAGATGCCGCCGAACACCAGCAGCACCAGCAGCAGCAGGCCGCCCGCCGCCACGGGAACGTTGACGACGCGGCGGAAGCGTGCGGTCATCCACGCGCTGCCGGCGACGACGACCAGCAGCAGCGGCCAACCGACGACGTGCAACCACACGCCGGCCTTGTCGGCGCGGTCGAGGTTGTCGTTCACCTGTTTGCGCAGCGACACCTGCACCTCGCGCAACGTGACCACCATGTCGGCCGCCACAGCGTTCGCGTTGCGCAGGTAGGCGGCGCCCACGGGGTAGCCCTGTCGGTTGTTGGCGCGGGCCTGTTCGACGAGGCCCGAGTACTCGCCCAGCGACGCCGACACGTCGGCGAGCAGCGCCGCATCGGCGGCCAGCACTCGATTCCCCACGGCGACCAGGCCCGTGCTCACCAGCTGCAGTTCCTGCACGTACTGCGTACGCTTCGCAGGGTCTTCGGTGCCGCGCAGGTAGTTCTCGCTGGCGAGGGCATCGGCGCGTACGAGCGAGACCTGCACGTTCTGCACGTCGATGAGCTGCTGTGCCGCATCCGTCGCCGCCGACAGCGACGCGTCTCGCCGGCCGACGCCGAACGCACCGAGCACGGCGAACAACACCGCCAGGACCGCGGTGACCACCATCAGCAGACGCAGGCGCGAGGGCGTGCTGCCACCGCGAGCGAGGCTGCGGAGGAAGTGACCGGCAGCGGTGGTGATCGGCTGGGCGACAGGACCGGTGCCGCTCCTCTGTGTTGCTGCCACCGCACCTCCCTCACCCATCGACGGCTCGTCGGCGCATCCTACGCGGCTCACGAGGTCGTGAGTCGGTCGCTGACATGAGTACCGTCGGAGGCATGCCGAAGGCGTTCCTGCACCCGTTTGCCAAGCCCACCCGCGAGTCGTTCGTGCCCATCGTCCGTGGTCAGGGCGCTCTGCTGTACACCGCCGACGGCAAGGAGCTGGTCGATGGCATGGCGAGCCTCTGGTATTGCGCCATCGGCCACGGTCGCCAGGAGATGGCCGACGCCATCTCGCAGCAGGTGTCCACCCTGGCCGCGTACTCGTGCTTCGACCCGTTCACCACCGAGCCGTCCGAGCAGCTCGCCGAGCTCCTCAGCGAGATCGGTCCAATTCCCGGCGCGCGTGTGTTCTTCACCGGTTCCGGCAGCGAGTCCATCGACACCGCGATGAAGCTGGCACGCATCGCGCACGTGCAGGCCGGCGAAGGGCAGCGCAAGCTCATCATCTCCCGCACCCGCGGCTACCACGGCACCGCGTACGGTGGCACCAGCGCGCAGGGCATCGCGCCCAACCGCGAGCACTTCGGCCCGTTCGTCGACGACGTGGTGCAGGTGCCCGCCGACGACGTCGAGGCGCTCGCCACGCTGATGGCGCAGCGCGGCAACGAGGTGGCCGCCATCATCGTCGAGCCGGTGCAGGGCGCGGGCGGCATCTTCCCCGCCGAAGAGGGCTACCTGGAGAGCGTGCGGCGCCTCTGCGACCAGCACGGCGCGTACCTGGTGTTCGACGAAGTGATCACCGGTTTCGGTCGCCTCGGTTCGTGGTTCGCCGCGCATCACTACGGCGTCACCCCCGATCTGGTCACGTTCGCAAAGGCCGTCACGTCCGGGTACCAGCCGCTCGGCGGCGTGTTCGTCGGCCCGCGGCCAACGGCGGCGCTCGAGTCCGACGACACCTTCATCCTGCGGCACGGCTTCACCTACTCCGGTCACGCCACTGCGTGTGCAGCCGGACTGAAGAACCTCGAGATCATGCAGCGCGAGGGACTGGTCGCGCGGGCGCTGCACATGGGCAGCCGGCTGTCGTCGGGCCTGCAGGCGCTCGCCGACGACGGCAGCATCCATCATGTCCGCGGACTCGGCGGCATGTGGGCCGCCGGCCTGCATCCCGAGCAGAACGCAATGGCGATGCGCGACACGATGTTCGACCACGGCGTGGTCTGCCGTGCGCTCAACGCCGACTCGCTGCTGTTCTGCCCGCCGCTGGTCACCACCGACGAGCAGATCGACCGCATCGTCGACGCGGTTGCCATCGCCGCCCGCTGACGCTCACACGTCGGCGCGCCGTCTGCCGACGATCCCTCCCAGCACTGCTCCGGCGATCAGGCCGAGCACGGGAAGCAGCGTCACCAGCACGCTGTTCAGCGCAACGATGCCGAACAGCACGAGGTCGACCGCCAGGAACAGGAAGAACAGGAACCCGAGCACTGCCGTGCCGATGATCCGACCGACGTTCATCACACCACCTTCTTCGGGACTGGGCGCAGCAGCGGACGGAGCATCGCCGCGAGGCCTGCTCCGGTCGCCACCGTGCCGACGAGGCTGATGGCGGTGAGCGGCGAGTCGAAGGCTCCACCCTCCACCTCCATGCGCACGTACCCGGAGCACGTGCCGTTCTGGTCCGTGTGCGAACCCACCACTTCGAACTCCACGCCGGCGGGCACCAGCGACGGCAGGTCGTACTCACGGACCCCTTCGTTCGAGGTCGACTGACTGTCGCCCGACCACGAGTCGATCTCGACGTCGCCGAACGGCGGGGGCAACTCGACCGAGATCGAGCCGCTGTACTCGCCCGGCGGCGCTGCCACCGACCCCTGCCACGCGACCGTGTCGGAGCGGAGCACCGTCACCAGGTCGTCGCCGATCGTCGCTGCATCGACGGTGAACCCGCCGTCCAGGAACGCTCCCGAGGCCTGACAGCCGTTGGTTCCCTCCAGTTCAGCCGTGGCCGTGGGTGCTCCACCCGCCACCAGCAGTCCGAACAACGCTCCAGCCGCACACATTCGAATGCCGTTCATGCAGATCTCCCTTCTGCCGACTCCACTCTGCGCCCCCGCCCGGCAATGCGCCAGGGCCTCTCGTCACCCCACCCCTCCCCTCCCCACGCATTCCCCGTGTCACCCGTCTGGTCCTACGAATCCCACATTCAGTGTGGAGTTGATGTGACCAGACCGGGAAGGGACCGACGCAGGGATGCGATCACGTACGCGGGGTCGGCCATCACATCGGCGGTGGTGAACTCGATCACCTCGAAGCCGCGGTGCTGCAACTCGTTGCGGCGGCGGGCGTCCTTCCCGCGGTCGGCATCCGACGCGTGCCCCAACCTCCCTGACACTTCCACCACCACCTGCTGCGCCGCGTAGAGGAAGTCGACCCGGATCGCCCGCGACGTCCGAACCTTGAAGGTGACCGCGTCTGCGGCTTCGGGAACCCGTGCTGGCGAACGAGGCGTAGGAAGCGGCGCTCGAGCGCCGACTCGCCGCCCGAGTCGAGCAGCAGTTCTCGCAGCAGTGGGATGCCGACGCGGCCGGGCTTGGCGAGCTCGGCCATGCGCCGGGTGAGCGTGGGGATCGACGTCAGCCTCAGGCGGACAGCGCTGTCGATGGCTCGTTCCAGCTCCGCCACGCGAAGCCCCTGTCCGGCGAGGTCGATGATGGTCCGCGTCGCCGTGGTCACCCGGACGCCGCAATGACGGACCAAGTCCTTCGACGCCCACTCGCGAGTCAGGCGCACCGCGACGCCGCCGACCGAGCGACGAGCACGGGAGACTCCGAACTCGACGACGTCCTCGGCGAAGCCGTCCAACCCCCACCAGGCCGCCGCGCAGCGGCCGGCGACGGCGGCGTCCGGCTGCAGCCAACGCCACCCCGCTCGCACGCGCAACTCCCACGTCTCGGGCGTGGCGGCGTGTCGCCAGACGGTCGGCATCACCGGCACCCACTCCCCCGCCTCGACTCGATACGACCACTGCCGTGCGGTCAGCTTCGCCGCTCTCACGTCGCGCCGGTCCACCAGGTGATCGCGCCGCTGAGCCCGTTCCAGAAGTGCTCGGTCCTGTTCCTTCACACTCACACTGGGCACAGCCAGATCCGCCGACCGGCAGAATTCCCGTCTGGTCACACGACTTCCACAGCGAATGTGGGATTCGTAGGACCAGACGCCGGGAACGACGGCGGCGGGGCGACTGTGCTTACATCGTCGGCATGACAGGAACGACGGACTGATGGGCGCACTCGACGGGCAGCACGTACTGGTCACCGGAGGCGCCAGCGGCATCGGCAAGGCGTGCGTCGCCCGCTACCGCGCGGAGGGTGCCACGGTGTTCGTGGCCGACCTCCATCCGCGGTCGAGCGACGAACTGGAGCTCGACGTCAGCGACTCCGCGGCGTGGGCGGCACTGATCGAGTCGCTGCCGCCGCTCGACGTGGTGCACCTCAACGCCGGCATCACCACCCCCGGCCGTGAACCGCGCGACACGCCGGTCGCTCCGCTCAGCGACGTGACCGACGACGCGTACCGCGCCATCATGGGCGCGAACCTCGACGGCGTGTTCTTCGGCGCTCGTGCGGTGCTGCCCGGCATGATCGAGCGCGGCAGCGGCCACATCATGGTCACTGCGTCGATGGCGGGCCTCGGTGGGATGCCTGGCGACATCGCGTACACCGCCACCAAGCACGCGGTGGTGGGCTTCGTGAAGTCGCTCGGAGCGACACTCGTGCAGTCCGGCGACTCCGGCGTCTGCGTGAGCGCGCTGTGCCCCGGCTTCGTCGACACGCCGCTCGTGCCCGTCGAGGCGCAGTCGTTCATCAAGGAGATGGGCATGCCCGTCATCGACCCGGCGCGAGTGGCCGAAGCCGCGATGCAAGCCATCGCCGCTCACTCGCACGGCTCGCAGTGGATCGTGTGGGGCGACATCATCCGCGAGCACGTGGCCTCGCCGATCGAGCTGAGCTGAGCCGTGCCTGCCGTCGAGTTCAACCCGTTCGACGCTGCTTTCCGCGCCGACCCGTACCCCACCTACGCGGCGCTGCGGTCCACCGATCCGGTGCACCAGTCGGCGTTCGGGTTCACCGTGCTCACCCGCTACGACGACGTGGCCCGCACGTTGCGCGGCAGCGAGTTCGCCCGCGACATCGAGGCGCACGTCAACGAGCGTCCTGACGACCCTCGCCGGGCGCGCCGCGAGCGGCAGCGCCAGCGGTACGAGGATGGGTCGGTGGCGAAGTCGATCCTGAACCTCGACCCTCCCGACCACACTCGAATCCGCCGGCTCGCGTCGCTGGCGTTCACGCCGTCGGCCATCGAACGACTGCGCCCGCGAGTGCAGCAGCTGGTCGACGACGTGCTCGATCGCGCGGCGGAGCGACGCAGCATCGAGCTGGTCGAGGAGCTGGCGTTCCCGGTGCCGTTCCAGGTGATCAGCGACCTGCTCGACCTGCCCACCGACAGCAGCGACGAGATCCGTGACTGGTCGCAGACCCTCACCGCCTCGCTGGAGCCCACGGCCGACGAAGCCGTGCTCGACACCACCGAGGTGGCCGCCGTGCAGATGGGCGAGTACCTGAGCGGCATCATCGAGCAGCGCCGCCGCAACCCCGGTGACGACCTGCTGTCGGCGCTCATCCAGGCCGAGGAGCAGGGCGACCGTCTCTCCCCCGCCGAGCTGCTCTCGTTCGTCATCCTGCTCTACGTGGCCGGTCACGAGACCACCGTCAACCTCATCGGCAACGGCACGCTGGCGCTGCTGCGCAACCCTGACGAGATGCGCCGCTGGGCCGCCGACCCGTCGCTCGACACTGGTGCCATCGACGAACTGCTGCGCTTCGACGGCCCCGTGCAGCAGACGGTGCGAGTGCCGATGGTCGACGTGACCTACCCCGGCCTCGACGGCAACGACGTGGTGGTGTCGAAGGGCACGATGGTCATGACCGTGCTCGGATCCGCGAGCCACGACCCCAGCGTGTTCGACGAACCGGAGTTGCTGCGCCTCGATCGTCCCAA